>NZ_JBHYQH010000003.1:0-54734 GCF_042746715.1 Streptomyces sp. NPDC058741
CAGCAGCGCGGCGAGCAGGACGAAGGGGTTCGCCAGACGGGGGCGGGGGGCCGGTGCCGTCTCCAGTTCCGGTTCCGCGTCCGCGACCGCCTCCGGGCTTCGCCGGCGGCGGAGGATTCGGGCCAGGCGGCGGCGCTGCAGGGCGTCGGCCCGCCCCCGGCGGAGCCGCTCCCGCGTCCTCCCCGGGCGCCCCGCGACGCCACTGGATCGAGATCAACGGCACCCGCCACCAGATCTCCCGCCCGACGCTCGTGCTGGGCCGCAGCACCGACGCCGACGTGCGGATCGACGACCCCGGTGTCTCCCGCCGGCACTGCGAGATCCGGACCGGAACGCCCTCGACGATCCAGGATCTCGGGTCCACCAACGGCATCGTGGTGGACGGGCAGCACACCACCCGCGCTACGCTCCGCGACGGCTCGCGGATCGTCGTGGGCAGCACCACCATCATTTACCGGCAAGCCGAAGGGTGAAGCGGGGGCAATGTCAGAGCTGACCCTCACGGTCATGCGGCTGGGTTTCCTGGCCGTACTGTGGCTGTTCGTGATCGTGGCCGTGCAGGTCATCCGGAGCGACCTGTTCGGCACGCGGGTCACGCAGCGCGGTGCACGTCGCGAGGCCGGCCGGCAGCAGGCCGCCGCCCGCCAGGCGCCGCCGCAGCAGCGCCAGCAGTCCGGCGGCGGCCGGCGCGGCCGCAACGCCCCCACCAAGCTGGTCGTGACCGAGGGCACCCTCACCGGCACCACGGTCGCGCTCCAGGGCCAGACGATCACCCTGGGCCGGGCGCACGACTCCACGATCGTGCTGGACGACGACTACGCCTCCAGCCGCCATGCCAGGATCTACCCGGACCGCGACGGCCAGTGGATCGTCGAGGACCTCGGCTCCACCAACGGCACGTACCTGGACCGGAACCGGCTGACGACTCCCACACCGATCGCGCTGGGCGCGCCGATCCGCATCGGCAAGACCGTCATCGAGCTGCGGAAGTAGTGCTACATCATGGATAGGCGCGAGCGGAGCGAGCACGCGGTGGCGGGCCCCATCCCGGCCCCCCGCGCGCTCCCGACCGGAGGGTGGGCAGTGTGGCTCGACACGACCGGCTGTACCCGGAGCCGACGGGCGAGGTGCGCATGAGTCTGTCACTGCGCTTCGCGGCCGGATCACACAAGGGCATGATCCGGGAGGGCAACGAGGACTCCGGTTACGCAGGCCCCCGCCTGCTCGCCATCGCCGACGGCATGGGCGGCGCCGCGGCCGGTGAGGTCGCCTCCTCCGAGGCCATCTCCACGATCGTCGCGCTCGACGACGACGTCCCCGGCTCCGACCTCCTCACCTCGCTCGGCACCGCGGTCCAGCGCGCCAACGAACAGTTGCGCTCCATGGTCGAGGACGACCCCCAGCTGGAGGGCATGGGGACCACCCTGACCGCCCTGCTGTGGACGGGCCAGCGCCTCGGCCTGGTGCACGTCGGCGACTCGCGCGCGTATCTGCTGCGCGACGGCGTCCTGACGCAGATCACGCAGGACCACACCTGGGTGCAGCGCCTGGTCGACGAGGGCCGCATCACCGAGGAAGAGGCCACGACCCACCCGCAGCGCTCGCTGCTGATGCGCGCGCTCGGCTCCGGCGACCACGTCGAGCCGGACCTGTCCATCCGTGAGGTCCGCGCCGGCGACCGCTACCTGATCTGCTCCGACGGCCTGTCCGGCGTGGTGTCCCACCAGACCCTGGAGGACACCCTCGCCAGCTACCAGGGCCCGCAGGAGACCGTCCAGAACCTGATCGAGCTGGCCCTGCGCGGCGGCGGCCCGGACAACATCACGGTGATCGTCGCCGACGTCCTCGACCTGGACACCGGTGACACCCTCGCCGGGCAGCTGTCCGACACCCCGGTCGTGGTCGGCGCGGTCGCCGAGAACCAGCACCAGTTGCACGACAACGGCATCATGCAGACCCCGGCCGGCCGCGCCGCCGGGCTCGGCCGCCACGGGCAGGGCGGAGGCGGCGAGTTCGGCCCGCCCGGCTCCGGCGACACCACCGGCTACATCCCGGCCGCCGGTTTCGACTACGGCGACGACGACTTCAGCAAGCCCCGCAGGAAGGGCCGCTGGCTGAAGAGGTCCTTCTACGGCGTGCTCGCGCTGGCCGTCGTCGGCGGCGCCCTGTACGGCGGCTACCGCTGGACACAGACGCAGTACTACGTCGGCGTCGAGGACGAGCACGTCGCACTGTACCGGGGCATCAGCCAGGACCTGGCCTGGGTGTCGCTGTCGAAGGTCGAGCAGGACCACCCCGAGATCGAACTCAAGTACCTGCCGCCCTACCAGCAGAAGCTGGTCGAGGCGACCATCGCCGAGGGCGGGCTGAAGAACGCCCGGGCGAAGATCCAGGAACTGTCGGTGCAGGCCTCCGCGTGCAAGAAGCAGGCGCAGCGGCGCGAGGCCGAGAGCAAGAACAACGCCAGGACCGGCGAGGGCGAGGCCGGGGGCACCACGGGAACCACTCCCGCCTCCTTCACGTCCAAGGCCACACCGACACCGAACCCGTCGGGCTCCCCGTCGGCGCCGGAGAAGTCCACGCCCCCGACCACGACCGCACCCACTCCCAGCCCCGGCCCCAGCCTCTCGGAGGAAGAGCAGAAGGTCGTCTCGCTGTGCGGTAAGCAGTAGGCAAGCCGTGAGAGGCCCTGTCACAAGATGAGCGGTACGAACACGTCGCACTCGGCGACGCACCACACGTCCACGATCGGCGCGATCGGCGCGCCGAGCAGACGCAACACCGAACTGGCGCTGCTGGTCTTCGCCGTCGTCATCCCGGTGTTCGCCTACCTCAACGTCGGCCTGGCCATCAGCGACGAGGTGCCCTCCGGACTGCTGAGCTACGGCCTGGGTCTGGGCCTGCTGGCCGGGGTGGGGCATCTCGTCGTACGGAAGTTCGCACCGTACGCGGACCCGCTGATGCTGCCGCTGGCGACGCTGCTCAACGGCGTGGGACTGGTGGTCATCTGGCGGCTGGACCAGTCGAAGCGGCTGCAGGCGAGCAACTCCTTCGTCGAGGCGGCACCGCGCCAGCTGCTGTACTCCGCGATGGGCGTCGCGCTGCTGGTGGCCGTACTGATCTTCCTCAAGGACCACCGCGTCCTGCAGCGCTACACCTACATCTCCATGGCGGGCGCGCTGTTCCTGCTCGTCCTGCCGCTGGTGCCGGGCCTCGGCGCGAACATCTACGGCGCCAAGATCTGGATCAAGATCCCCGGCCTCGGCACGCTGCAGCCCGGTGAGTTCGCGAAGATCGTCCTCGCGGTGTTCTTCGCCGGCTACCTCATGGTCAAGCGGGACGCCCTGGCGCTGGCCAGCCGCCGCTTCATGGGCCTGTACCTGCCGCGCGGCCGCGACCTGGGCCCGATCCTCGTGGTCTGGGTGATCTCGATCCTCATCCTGGTCTTCGAGACCGACCTCGGCACGTCCCTGCTGTTCTTCGGGATGTTCGTCATCATGCTGTACGTCGCCACCGAGCGGACCAGCTGGATCGTGTTCGGTCTGCTGATGTCCGCGGTCGGCGCCGTGGGCGTGGCGAGCTTCGAGCCGCACATCCAGACGCGTGTGCAGGCCTGGCTGGACCCGATGCGCGAGTTCGAACTCTCCCGCGCGGGCGTCCAGGACGGCATCGTCCACTCCGAGCAGGCCATGCAGGCGCTGTGGGCGTTCGGCTCCGGCGGCACCCTCGGCACCGGCCTCGGGCAGGGCAACTCCGATCTCATCGGCTTCGCCGCCAACTCCGACTTCATCCTCGCCACCTTCGGCGAGGAGCTCGGGCTGGCCGGCGTCATGGCGATCCTGCTGCTCTACGGGCTGATCGTCGAGCGCGGTGTCCGGACGGCGCTGGCGGCCCGCGACCCGTTCGGCAAGCTGCTGGCCATCGGCCTGTCCGGTGCCTTCGCCCTCCAGGTCTTCGTCGTGGCCGGCGGTGTCATGGGCCTCATCCCGCTGACCGGTATGACCCTGCCCTTCGTGGCCTACGGCGGTTCCTCCGTGATCGCCAACTGGGCCCTGATCGGCATCCTGCTGCGCATCAGCGACACCGCACGCCGTCCCGCCCCGACCCCGGCAGGCAACCCCGACGCCGAGATGACTCAGGTGGTCCGCCCGTGAACAAGCCCCTGCGCAGAATCGCGATCTTCTGCGGTCTGCTCGTCCTGGCCCTGCTGATCCGCGACAACTGGATCCAGTACGTCCAGGCCGACGAGCTGAAGTCCGACAAGAACAACCGGCGCGTGGTCATCCAGCGCTACGCCTCACCGCGCGGCGACATCATCGTCGACGGGAAGCCCGTCACCGGCTCCACGGAGACCTCGGGCAGCGACTTCAAGTTCAAGCGGACCTACAAGGACGGCGCCATGTGGGCGCCGGTCACCGGCTACGCCTCGCAGGCCTTCGGCGCCACCCAGTTGGAGTCGATCGAGGACGGCATCCTCACCGGCAACGACGACCGGCTGTTCTTCCGCAACACCCTCGACATGCTCACCGGCAAGAAGCAGGAGGGCGGCAACGTCGTGACGACGCTCAACACCGCCGCGCAGAAGGCCGCGTACAACGGCCTGAAGCAGCAGGGCGGCAAGGGCGCCGTCGCCGCCATCGAGCCGTCGACGGGCAAGATCCTGGCCCTGGCCTCCTACCCGTCCTACGACCCGTCGTCCTTCGCGGGCAACTCCACGACGACGGACACCGAGGCCTGGCAGAAGCTGCAGAAGAAGAACAACCCCAACGACCCGATGCTCAACCGGGCGCTGCGCGAGACCTACCCGCCCGGCTCCACCTTCAAGGTGCTCACCGCGGCCGCGGCCCTGGAGGACGGGCTGTACACGGACCCGGACGGCAAGACCGACTCGCCGGACCCCTGGGTCATGGAGGGCACCACCACGAAGCTGCCCAACGAAGGCGACATCCCCTGCGAGAACGCGACTCTGCGGGTGGCCCTCCAGTACTCCTGCAACACCGTCTTCGGCAAGATCGGTTCGGACCTCGGCAACGACAAGATGCTGGACATGGCGAAGAAGTTCGGCTTCGGCGAGGAGCACTTCACGCCCGTCCGCTCCAACGCCTCGGTCTTCTCCGACGACATGAACCCGTCGGAGACCGCGCTGTCGTCGATCGGCCAGTTCAACACCGCCGCGACCCCGCTGCAGATGGCCATGGTCGCCTCGGCCGTCGCCAACAACGGCACGCTGATGAAGCCGTACATGGTCGACGAGCTCCAGGCCCGCAGCGTCGACACCATCGAGAAGACGGACCCGGAGGAGTACAGCCGGCCCCTGTCCTCCGAGAACGCCCAGAAGCTGCAGTCGATGATGGAGACGGTGGTCGAGGAGGGCACGGGCTCGAAGGCCAGGATCCCGGGCGTCACGGTGGGCGGCAAGACCGGTACCGCCCAGCACGGCGTGGACAACAGCGAGAACCCCTACGCGTGGTTCATCTCCTACGCCAAGACAGAGGACGGCAGCTCGCCGGTGGCCGTGGCGGTCGTGATCGAGGACGACAACGCCGTCCGTGACGACATCTCCGGCGGCGGCCTCGCGGCGCCGATCGCGAGGAGCGTGATGGAGGCGGTCGTCGACAGCAAGAAGTGACCCCGCTCACGTCTGCTTCACATCGCCGCACGTTGCGATACCGGTCCTGTATCGGCTGACGGGCTTGGCCAGGTCACACAATGCGAGCCGGGTACGGTAGGCCCGGACGGCAGTCTCCGACCGCACAGACTTCCGGTCGGGACCGACGGAGAGGGCTGGTAGGTAGCTATGGAAGAGCCGCGTCGCCTCGGCGGCCGGTACGAACTGGGCCAGGTGCTCGGGCGTGGTGGCATGGCGGAGGTCTACCTCGCGCATGACACCCGCCTCGGCCGCACCGTGGCGGTGAAGACGCTGCGCGCGGACCTCGCGCGTGACCCTTCCTTCCAGGCCCGGTTCCGCCGGGAGGCCCAGTCGGCCGCCTCGCTCAACCATCCCGCGATCGTCGCGGTCTACGACACGGGCGAGGACTACATCGACAACGTGTCGATCCCGTACATCGTGATGGAGTACGTCGACGGCTCCACCCTCCGTGAGCTCCTGCACTCCGGCCGCAAGCTGCTGCCGGAGCGGGCCATGGAGATGACCATCGGCATCCTCCAGGGCCTGGAGTACGCCCACCGCAACGGCATCGTCCACCGTGACATCAAGCCCGCGAACGTCATGCTGACGCGCAACGGCCAGGTCAAGGTGATGGACTTCGGCATCGCCCGCGCCATGGGCGACTCCGGCATGACGATGACGCAGACCGCGGCCGTCATCGGCACCGCCCAGTACCTCTCCCCGGAGCAGGCCAAGGGCGAGCAGGTGGACGCCCGCTCGGACCTGTACTCCACCGGCTGCCTGCTGTACGAGCTGCTGACCGTCCGTCCGCCCTTCGTCGGCGACTCCCCGGTCGCCGTCGCGTACCAGCACGTGCGGGAGGAGGCGCAGGCCCCCTCGGTCTTCGACCCCGAGATCACGCCCGAGATGGACGCGATCGTCCTCAAGGCGCTCGTCAAGGACCCCGACTACCGCTACCAGTCGGCGGACGAGATGCGCGCCGACATCGAGGCCTGCCTGGACGGCCAGCCGGTCGCGGCGACGGCCGCGATGGGCTCCGTGGGCTACGGCGGCTACCCCGACGACCAGGCGACGACGGCCCTGCGCGCGGACTCCGGCGCGCCCACGTCGATGCTGCCGCCCATGAACCCGAACGACGGCGGCTACGGCTACGACGAACGCCCCGACCGGCGCCGCGGGCAGCAGCGCAAGTCGAACACCTCCACGGTCCTGCTCGTGGTGGCGGGCGTCCTGGTGCTCGTGGGGGCCATCCTGATCGGGCGCTGGGCGTTCAGCGGCGACGGGATCGACAACAAGACGATCCCCGCTCCGCGCCTCGTCGGGGAGAAACTGGCCGACGCCCGGCAGTTGGCGAAGAACAGCGATCTCAAGCTGAGCACCACCGACAAGCCCTGCGAGAACCAGAGCAAGGGCAAGATCTGCGAGCAGGACCCGAAGGCGGGGGTGGACGTCAAGAAGGGCGACACCATCAACGTCGTGGTGTCCACCGGGGCGCCGAAGGTGGCGGTGCCGAGTGTCGTCGGCGACAGCCTCGACGACGCCAAGGCGACGCTGGAGAGCGACAAGTACGAGTTCGAGGTCGAGACCAGGACGAAGGTCTCCGGCGAGGAACCCGGCACCGTCCTGGCGCAGGACCCGGAGCTCGGCGCGGAGGTGGAGAAGGGTTCCACGATCACCCTCACCGTCGCCAAGGCGGAGGAGAAGTCCACCGTGCCGGACGTCCTCGGCCAGTCCTGTGACGCGGCCAAGCAGCAGATGCAGGCCAGCGACCTGGTCGGCAACTGCACCGAGGTGGAGACGGACGTCGACAACCAGGTCGGCAAGGTCATCGCGACCACGCCGCAGGCCGGCTCCTCCGTCGACAAGAACTCGTCGGTCAACATCCAGATCGGCAAGAAGAAGCAGAAGCAGAAGACCCGCGTGCCTCAGGTCGTCGGCCAGACGGTCGGCCAGGCCAAGCAGACCCTCGCGCAGGCCGGCTTCACCAAGATCCAGTTCGCGGGCGGCAGCGACCAGAGCGACAACGCCCTCGTCGCGGCGCAGAACCCCCAGCCCAACCAGGAAGTCGACGACCCGGCGGGCACGACGGTCACCCTCCAGACCGTGGGCCTCGGCGGCAACAACGGCGGAAACGACAACGGCGGCGGCAACAACGGCGGCATCTTCGGCGGCATCACCGGCCGCCAGGAGAACTGACCCCAGGACCCCCGCGACTCGCCCGACCAGGGCCCCGGCCCCCTCGAGGGGCCGGGGCCCTGGCGTGTGGGTGCGTCCGACGATCGTGTCTTCACATGTGACGACTCGTTCACCGGGTGGGGTGGGTCATCGGGACCGGCCCCGCGTCGCGAGTCGAAGGGCAGGACGTGATCGACGAAAGGGCTCTGCTGGAGTCGCAGACTCTGCGCAGCAGTGTGCTGGAGCGCACCGACGTACTCGACAAGGTCAAGACGCTGTCGTTGCTGCCGGACGGGCTGCATGTGACGACGGCGATGGTGGCGGCGTACTTCGAGGTCGGTCTCGAGGCCGTCAAGTCACTCGTCAAGGACCACCGAACCGAACTGGAGGCCAGCGGCTACCACTTGCTGACCGGTGAGGAACTGAGGTTCTTCAAGAACCTCAGTGGAACTCAGTCACGCACCCGCTCCCTCGCCCTCTTCCCCCGACGTGCCGTCCTCAACGTCGCCATGCTGCTCCGCGACAGCGAAGTCGCACGTCAGGTGCGTGTGTACCTGCTGGACATGGAGCACCTGGCGCGTACACAGCCTGTGGACAACCCGTCCTCGCGGGAGGACGGCACGTCCCTCGACCATCGCATCGACCGGCGTATCAGCCACATCCTCGGCAAGAGCGTCCTGCCGTTGTTCAACGCCCTCATCGAGTCCTCCGGCGAGCAGCGCCGTGAACTGGTGGAGCTGCGCGCGGACATCGAGAACGTCGAACGCCGGCTCTGCCTGCACCACAGGCGCCTCAGCGCCGTGGAAGGGGGGACGTCGACGGGCCGCGCCGCGGTCACGCTCCCGACCATGACATGGCAGGCCCTGGAGCGTCATGTCGCCGGACTGCTAAGCCGGGACGGCTGTACGGAGGTCGTGATCCGGCGGGTCCGTGACGACCGGGGTGTCGACGTCACCGCGCGCACCGCCGACGGCCGCTGCGTCGCCGTCCGGTGTGCATCCCGGGCCGGGCGGGCGTTCCTCCCCGGCGCGGACATGCGGAAGTTCACGGGTGCGGTGCGGACCGTCGACCGCGTAGACGTCGCCCTGTTCGTCACCACCTGCGCCTTCAGCCGCGAGGCGCAGGCGATCGCCGGCCTGACCGGCGTCGTCCCGGTGGACCGCGCCGCGCTGCAGACGTGGAGTGCCGGCGAGCGGCTCGACGCGCTGCGCTAGGAGCGCAGTTCCTTCGGCGGTGTCCGGTCCTCATCGACCTTCTCCACCCGCTCCAGCTCGCCCCACACGACGTACCGGTACGTGCTCGTGTACAGGGGCGTGCACGTCGTCAGCGTGATGTAGTGGCCCGGCTTCTTCCTGCCGGACTCCTTCGGGATCGGCGACAGGACCTCGACGTTGTACTTCGAGGTCTCCGGGAGGATGCCGTAGACCTTGTAGACGTACCAGTCGTCCTTCGTCTCGAAGACGATCGGGTCGCCCTTCTCGATCTTGTCGATGTTGTGGAACTTGGCGCCGTGGCCGTCGCGATGGGCGGCCAGGGAGAAGTTGCCGGTCCTGCCCGACATCGGCAGGGTCGCCTTGACGGGGTCGGTGTAGTAGCCGGCGACACCGTCGTTGAGGATCTTGCTCGAAGTGCCCTTCTCGACCAGGACCTCGCTGCCGCTCATCGCGGGCACGTGCAGGAAGCCGATCCCGTTCTTCGTGTCCAGCGCACCCGGACCGCCTCGCCCGCGCGCCCAGTCGTCACGCACCTGGTCGGCCTGCTTGCCCGCGGCCCGGTCGGCGACGACGTTCGTCCACCACAGCGAGTAGACGACGAACAGGCCGAGGATCAGGCCCGTGGTGATGAGGAGTTCCCCGAAGAGGCTGACCGCCGTCGCGGTCGGGCCGGAGCGGCGCCGTGCCGCGGGGGGCCTGGACGCCGTGCCGGTGTGCTCTTCGTGCTCGGTGGTCGCTGCCACTGGTCATCTGCCCTTAACTGACGAGCGCATCCGGCTTGCCCTTGCTGCGCGGCCGTTCCTCGACCATCTTGCCCCAGACGATCATCCGGTACTTGCTGGTGAACTCCGGCGTGCACGTGGTCAGCGTGATGTAGCGGCCGGGCTCGGTGAAGCCGGACCCCGCGGGGACCGGGTTCAGGACGCTGGTGTTGCTCGGTGGTGTCACCGGCAGGATCGACGCCATCTTGTAGACGAAGTACTCGTCCTGCGTCTCCACGACGATCGGATCGCCGGGCGAGAGCCTGTTGATGTACCGGAACGGCTCCCCGTGCGTGTTGCGGTGCCCCGCCAGACCGAAGTTGCCGGTCTTGTCGCCGGGCATCGCGGTCTTCAGCGCGCCCTCGGCGTAGTGCCCGACCATGCCGCGGTCGAGGACGCCCTTGCTGCTGGTGCCCTCCGCGATCGGCACCACGACGTCCAGCTTCGGGATGTGCAGGATGGCGAACCCCTGCCCCGGCTCGAAGGCGCCCGGGTTGCGCTTGCCGTTGGCCCAGTCGTTCTGGAGGCTGCTGGCCTCCTTGCCCGCCTGTGCGTGGGCCCGGACGTTCGTCCACCACAGCTGGTAGGTGACGAACAGCAGCATCAGCACGCCGGTGGTGATGAACACCTCACCGATGGCCCGGCTGGCCATGACGGCCGCCCCCGGCTTGCGCGCCCGCGCCTGCCGCCGGGCCTCGACCCGCGACAGCGGCGCCCCGGACGCCGCCCGGGCCGGGACCTGCCCTCGCGGGGACGCCTCCGCGGCCCCGCCATGACGCCCGTGGCGGCCCTTGGCGGCCTTTCTGCGGGCCGCGCGGCCACCGGGTGAGGGTCCGTCGCGGCGCACGGCCGACGCGGCGCGAGAGCCCGCTGCGGACTCGCCCGCCCCGGGCGGCGGATCCGGGATCCGCAGCGCCACCGTCTCCTCGTCGATCACGGGCGGCGGCCGATACCCCTCCTCCGCGGCGGGCTGGTACGGCGCCGCGTACGGCTCCGGCTCCGGCACGTGGGGCCGCGGGCCGGGCCCGGGCGCGTACGGCTGCCGCGCGGCGGCCTCGTACGCCCCTGTCCCCGACCAGTCCTCGAACGCGCCCGGCGCCCCGTACGACTGCTGCCCGTACGAGGTGTCGGACTCGCGCTCGGGGCGCAGCGCGGTCACGCCGTGGCCCTGCCCACCACCGGGGCGAGCCCGGCCGACCTCGCCACCGCGTCCTGGTCGCCGCACTCCACCAGCCAGTTGGCCAGCATCCGGTGCCCGTGCTCGGTCAGCACCGACTCGGGGTGGAACTGCACGCCCTCGACGGGCAGTTCGCGGTGCCTGAGGCCCATGACGATGCCGTCGTGCGTCCGGGCGGTGACCTCCAACTCGGGCGGGACCGTGGCCGGCTCGGCGGCCAGCGAGTGGTACCGCGTCGCCGTGAAGGGCGAGGGCAGGCCCGCGAAGACGCCCCCGCCGTCGTGCTCGACCAGGGACGTCTTGCCGTGCAGCAGCTCCGGAGCGCGGTCCACCACACCGCCGTACGCCACCTGCATCGACTGCATGCCCAGGCAGACGCCGAAGACCGGGACGCCCGTGCCGGCGCAGTGCCGGACCATGTCGACGCACACACCGGCCTGCTCGGGCGTGCCCGGTCCCGGGGAGAGCAGGACACCGTCGAAGCCGTCCTGCGCGTGCGCCGTCGAGACCTCGTCGTTGCGCAGGACCTCGCACTCGGCGCCCAGCTGGTACAGGTACTGGACCAGGTTGAAGACGAAGCTGTCGTAGTTGTCGACGACGAGAATGCGCGCGCTCACTGGTTGTCCACCGTCACATCGTTGAAGGGCAGCAGCGGTTCCGCCCACGGGAAGACGTACTGGAAGAGGACGTAGACCACGGCCACGACCAGGACGAGCGAGATCACTGCCTTGACCCACGTGTTACCCGGCAGATGCCGCCAGATCCAGCCGTACATGCCGTCCCTTCCGTCGTACCACGGCACCAGACCCACGCCGTACAGCCACCAGACTAGCGGCGCGACCCCTGCGGTTTCCCGGCCTCCGCCGGCTGGGCCGAGTCCGGATGCGCCCGGACGGTCAGCCGACGACCGCGCCCGCTCCGGTTCGCACCCGCACGCCTGCACCCCGAAGTACGGGTGACGGGGCCGATCACCTCGATGTCCGAGGGCACTCTCCTGCGCGGACTCGGTGACGCGCGGTTCCCCGAGTGCCCCGACGGTCGGCGCCGGCCGGCGGCTCCCCGGCCCGGCCGCTACTCCACGGGCTCCGCGTAGTGCAGGTCCACCGTGCCCGAGTACCCGGGAAGCGTCACCGGGCCGTTCTCCTCGACCTTCCAGCCGAGCCCGTAGACGTTGACGTAGACCATGTAGTTCTGGATCGCCGGGGACTCCGCGAGCGCCTTCCTCAGCCTGCCCGGCTCCCCGACCGCGGTGATCTTGTACGGCGGTGAGTAGACGCGGCCCTGGAGGATCAGGGTGTTGCCCACGCAGCGCACCGCGCTGGTGGAGATCAGCCGCTGGTCCATGACCTTGATGCCCTTGGCCCCGCCGAGCCACAGCGCGTTCACCACGGCCTGCAGGTCCTGCTGGTGGATGACCAGGTAGTCGGGCTGCGGCTCGGGGTAGCCGGGGAGCTTGGCCGTGGCGTCCGGCGGGGCGTCGTTGAGTGTGACGGTGACCGACTCGCCCGTGAGCTTCTGCGTGCCCGCGCGCTTCTCCAGGGCGGCGAGCTTGGCGTCCTCCGCCCGGGTGGACCCGTCGTCGCGCTCGGCCAGGGCCTCTATGTCGTTGCGCAGTACCCCGTTCGTCTCGTCCAGCCGGCCGTTCGCACGGCTGCGCTCCTGGATGAGGTCGGACAGCTTCAGCAGCGAGGTGTCCGTGCGGATGTTGGTGCCCTTGGCGGTGTCGAAGCTGGTGAAGAAGATGAGCCCGGCGAGCGCGAAGACGGCGGCCGTGAGGATCCGCACGGGCCGGAAACGGCGCACGCGCCCAGGGGTGGATCCCGTCCCGGGGGAGTCGGCAGAATTGCTCAACGTACCCTTATCTCCTTCGGCGCGGCGGAAGCACTACGCTAACGGACGCCCGGGGGAGCAATCGGAATCCCCTCACGCTGCCCCGAGACCGACCCAGATACCTGCGCGGCCACGCAGCGCATCGACAGGAGAGACCCTCGTGCCGAAGTCACGTATCCGCAAGAAGGCCGACTACACGCCGCCGCCGTCGAAGCCGACGACCGCGATCAAGCTGAACAGCCGCGCCTGGGTCGCCCCGGTCATGCTGGCCATGTTCCTCGTCGGTCTGGCCTGGATCGTCGTCTTCTACGTCACCGACGGCACGCTGCCCATCGACACGCTGGGCAACTGGAACATCGTGGTGGGCTTCGGTTTCATCGCCGCCGGATTCGGCGTCTCGACCCAGTGGAAGTAGCGGCCACCGGAAGGTGAACGCAGCTCTGCCCAGGCCTGTCCGCCGAGTTATCCACAACCGTTATCCACAAGTGGAAAAGAAAGACGATCTGTGGATAACTCGTCGGACGTTGACGCCGGTATGACGGAAGTACTAGCTGTCGAAAGTATGTTCGCCCCCTGCCTCACCTGCGGAAACGTAGGTCAGTGACAGGGGGCACATGTGTTCCCGCACCCTATGCACAAGATCCGGCACCCGCTGTGGATAAGCCCTGCTCAGCTGAGCTGCGCAGTCCTCAGCAGGGTCAGCAGAACGACCACGCCCAGCACCAGCGCGCAGGTGCCGTACTGGACCAGGGCGCGCCGCTCGCGCGGGGCGTGGACCATGGCGTATCCCACCACGACACCGGCGACGAGGCCGCCGATGTGGGCCTGCCAGGAGATGTTGAACCCCGGGGCGAAGGTGAAGATCAGGTTGATCGCCAGCAGCGCGATGATCGGCCGCATGTCGTAGTTGAGCCGGCGCATCAGCACGGCCGTGGCCCCGAAGAGGCCGAAGATCGCTCCGGAGGCGCCCAGCGTGGCCGTGCTCGGCGAGGTCAGCAGATAGGCCAGCGCGCTGCCCGCGAGTCCGGAGACGACGTACAGCGCGAGATAGCGGACCCGGCCGAGGGCCGCTTCGAGGGGGCCGCCCAGCCACCACAGGCTGAGCATGTTGAACGCGATGTGCCAGACCTCCTGATGCGTGAACATCGAGGTCACCATGCGGTACCACTCGCCTCCCGCCACGCCCTGGGTGGGCGTGAAGGGCGCGGGCGGCCAGGCGCCGAGCAGGACGATGTCGGTCAGGGCCGACTCGCGGACCTGGACGAGGAGGAAGACCGCCAGGTTGATACCGATGAGGACCTTGGTGATCAGACGGGGGTCGGACGCGACGGTGCCGCCGGCGATCGTGCGGGGCAGGGCGGCCGTGGGTGCGTGGCCGGTGCCGGAGCCGGTGCGGACGCACTCGGGGCACTGGAAGCCGACGGAGGCGTTGACCATGCACTCGGGGCAGATCGGGCGCTCGCAGCGGGTGCAGCGAATGCCGGTCTCACGGTCCGGGTGGCGGTAGCACAGGGGGACGCTGTGGGCGTCCCGCGGCGTGCCCGCAGCCTGGTCGTCCATGGGATCCCCTCGGTCGTCGCGGAAAAGCCCGCCCTGCTCATCCCTACGGATGAGCAGGGCGAATGGTTCCCTGTGGGGCCTGGTGCTCGCCTCAGCGGGTCTCGACGACGACCGACTCGATGACCACGTCGTTGAGCGGCCGGTCGGTGCGCGGGTTCGTCTGGATCGTGGCGATGGTGTCCACGACCTTCTGGCTGGCCGCGTCGGTGACCTCGCCGAAGATCGTGTGCTTACGGTTCAGCCACGCCGTCGGGGCGACGGTGACGAAGAACTGCGAGCCGTTGGTGCCCGGGCCGGCGTTGGCCATCGCCAGCAGGTAGGGCTTGTCGAAGCGCAGGTCCGGGTGGAACTCGTCCTCGAACTGGTAGCCGGGACCGCCGGTGCCGTTGCCCAGCGGGTCACCGCCCTGGATCATGAAGCCGCTGATCACCCGGTGGAAGACCGTGCCGTCGTAGAGCCTGTCCGTGGTCTTCTGCCCCGTCTCCGGGTGGGTCCACTCCCGCTCGCCCTGGGCGAGCTCGACGAAGTTCTTCACCGTCTTGGGGGCGTGGTTCGGCAGAAGCCGGACGTCGATGTCGCCGTGGTTGGTCTTCAGGGTGGCGTAGAGCTGCTCAGCCACGATCTGCCTTCCGTTGTCTTTCTGTGACTCCCCGATCCTCGCATGGACGGGGCTCCGCGTCGCCCGCCCTCCGTTGACCGGAGCCAAAGCGGCACGGGCGGTTGCGGACATACCGGTCGAGTGGTCTCGCGTCGGGAGCGTACGGCCACGATCCGTGGCATTGTCGACGACAAGCACCTGTTGCCACCGATTCATCCGCTATGCCACGTGAGCGGCACGAGAGACCGGCTTGCGTGACCCGGATGCCCCTTCGCGCATGCCTGGCAGTGCCCCGGGAGGCATGATCCGTAAAAGGGTGGAAAGTCGAAATACCGTACGCCACCGAGGAGGAGGAACCCGTGACCCGCATCGACAGCGTGCGCGCCGCGACCGGTTCGGCGAAGGACAGCGTGCTGCACGCCGCGGAAGTGGTGGCGCCCTACGCCGACACGGCCAAGGACAGGGCCGCGCACTACGCACACGAGGCGCGCGTACGGCTGGCGCCCAAGGTGACGCAGGCCGCCGGGCAGGCACGTGTCCAGTACGGCGCCCATGTGCAGCCCTATCTGGAACAGGCCCGCTCTCATGTGCCGCCGAAGGTCGACCAGGCCGCCCATGAGGCCGCCGTGCGCACACGCAAGGCCGCCCGTCAGGCGGCGGAGTATTCCCGTCCGAGGATCGAGCAGGCCAGGGCCGCGGCCGGGCCGATGACGACCGAGGCGGCCGCCCGGAGTGCGGCCGTGATGGCCGCGCTGCGCGGTCAGGTCTCACCGAAGGAGATCCAGAAGCTGGTCCGCAAGCACGAGCGGCGGGCCAAGGCCGGCAAGGCCGTGAAGACGCTGATGATTCTCGGCGCCGTCGCGGGCGGGGCCTTCGCCGCGTGGAAGTGGTGGGACAAGCAGGCCAACCCGGACTGGCTGGTGGAGCCGCCCGCCGCGACGGAGGTCCCCGAGTCGGGCCGGCTGTCCTCCGTGGACGGCACCGGCCAGGCAGCCCTCGACCCCGAGGTCGAGGCCAAGGAGGCCGAGGAGGAGGCCGCCAAGCGCGACGACCCTTCCTGAACTGCCGCCGGATCCGGCAGCACGGATTCAACGGCACGGCGGGGCGGGAGACTTGAGGGCATGCCTTGAGGTCTCCCGCCCCGCCGTGCTGTTTCACGTGAAACCAGGCCGCCGACCGGCGGGTCAGGACGCGACAATGCCCTCCGACCTGCGTTCCCGCTGGTCGGAGGGCATTGTCAGAGTGGAGCCTAGGGGAGTCGAACCCCTGACATCTGCCATGCAAAGACAGCGCTCTACCAACTGAGCTAAGGCCCCTCACGAGGACGTCCGACGGGGGAACCGCTGCCCGGCGGGCGTCGGAGACCAGAGTACCGGGTCCCCCCCGTGATTCCGCAAAAGGATTGGGGTCCCCGTCGCCGACCACGCTCCGTAAGATGCTCGGCGTGGTTCGCTACCGCGAACCGCCGTACTCGGGGAAGCGATGGGGAGACGCAATGGACGCCGCACAGCAGGAAGCCACCGCAAGAGCGCGGGAGCTGCAGCGGAACTGGTACGGGGAGCCGTTGGGGGCGCTCTTCCGTAGGCTCATCGACGATCTCGGTCTCAACCAGGCTCGACTGGCGGGGGTGCTGGGTCTGTCCGCGCCGATGCTGTCCCAGCTGATGAGCGGTCAGCGGGCGAAGATCGGCAACCCGGCTGTCGTGCAGCGGGTGCAACTGCTGCAGGACCTGGCGGGGCAGGTCGCGGACGGCAGTGTGAGCGCGGCCGAGGCCACCGAGCGCATGGACGAGATCAAGAAGTCGCAGGGGGGCTCGGTGCTCAGCAACACCACGCAGACGACGAGCACTTCGGGAGCGCCCACGGTCAAGCGGGTCGTCCGCGAGATCCAGTCGCTGCTGCGCTCGGTGGCGGCCGCGGGCGACATCATCGACGCCGCGGACACGCTCGCCCCGACCCATCCGGAGCTGGCGGAGTTCCTCCGGGTCTACGGCGCCGGCCGCACCTCGGACGCGGTGGCGCACTACCAGTCCCACCAGAGCTGATCCACCGCCCGGGCGCCGAAGGCGGGTTCGGCGAGCGGGCTGTGAGGGAAGTGACGGTGGTCGCTTCGCGCTACGAACGGGTACGTGGGGGCGTGCGCCGTACGGGAAACCGGTCGACGCGAGGGGACAGAGCGCTCACTGGAGAGCCGGGGGCCTCGAAGAATTCGGGGACATCGGGGGAGCCGGGGGACTCAGAGATGCGCAAGGGGACTGGGGGAGCCCCGGGAGCCGTTTCGCCCGTCGGGGAGTCACCGCACTCGCCGAGGGGGAAGCAACGGGAAAAGCCGCAGGGGGAGGAGCGATGTACAGCCATGGGTGAGGTCTTCGCCGGCCGGTACGAACTGGTCGACCCGATCGGACGGGGAGGCGTGGGCGCGGTCTGGCGCGCCTGGGACCACCGGCGCGGTCGTTACGTGGCCGCCAAGGTCCTGCTGCAGAGCGACGCCCACTCCCTGCTGCGCTTCGTCCGCGAGCAGGCCCTGCGGATCGATCACCCCCATGTGCTCGCCCCCACCAGCTGGGCCGCCGACGACGACAAGGTCCTCTTCACCATGGATCTGGTCGCCGGCGGATCACTCGTCCATCTCGTCGGGGACTACGGCCCCCTCCCGCCGGCGTTCGTCTGCACCCTGCTCGACCAGCTGCTGGCGGGCCTGGCCGCGGTGCACGCGGAGGGCGTCGTGCACCGTGACGTGAAGCCGGCCAACGTGCTGCTGGAGGCCACCGGCACGGGCCGGCCGCGGCTGCGGTTGTCCGACTTCGGGATCGCGATGCGGCTGGGCGAGCCCCGTCTGACGGAGACCAACCTCGTCGTGGGAACGCCCGGTTACCTGGCGCCCGAGCAGCTGATGGGCGCCGATCCGGACTTCCCCGCCGACCTGTTCGCGGTGGGACTGGTCGCGTTGTACCTTCTGGAGGGCGCTAAGCCGGACAGCAAGGCGCTGATCCAGTACTTCGCCGAGCACGGGACCCCGGGTGCGCCCAAGAGCATCCCGGAACCGCTGTGGCAGGTGGTGGCCATGCTGCTGCAACCCGACCCGGAGGCACGGTTCCGCACGGCCACGGGCGCCCGGAAGGCCCTCGCCGCGGCGGCGGAGCTCCTCCCGGAGCCGGGCCCGGACGACGAGCTGATCGAGATCTTCGACCAACTCGGGCCGCTGCCCAAGGGATTCGCAGCGGAGGGGCCGCTGGAGAGGGCCCGGAGGCTGGGACCGGGAGAAGCGCCCTCGCGCGACGAGGTGCCCCGGAACGAGGTCCCGGCCCCCACGGGAACGGGCTCCCGGCAGCGCGCCGAGTCCACAGGCGACGGCACGGGAACCGGCACCGGCAGCGCCCCTGGTGGTGCCCAGGCCTCGGATCCCGACCCCCGCCGAAGCACGGAGCCCCCGGACTCCCCGTCCTCCCCGTCCCGGCCCGTCTCCATGTCGGACACCGGCAGCTTCCACCTGCCGCCGCCCAAGGCCACGGTGACCTCCTCCCCCGCAGCCGGTCCGCCGCACCAAGGCCGGTACCGGGCTCCGTCCCCGCCGTCCCCCGTCGCCCCCTACGACGTCACGTACCCGCTGCACACGCGGCCCCCGGCCCAGCCGCTTCCGCCTGCCCGTCCGAGCCTGCCCTTGCCCCCCGTGGAGCAGGAGCCGTACCGGGTCGACACGTCCACCGCCTCCTACACCGCTCAGACGTCCCAGACCACACCGGCCGGCCGGACACCCTCACGGCACCGGGCCCGGCGGTCTTCCCGCCCCGGTCCTCCGGCCAGGGTGGCGGTCCCGGTCCTGCTCCTGGCCCTGGTCTGTTACGCGGTGGGCTTCTGGGCGCTGGCCCGCATCTGATCACGCGCAGGGCGGGCCACCGCACTCCGCTACGCGACGCCCCGCCGCCGTGCCAGCGCGGTCCACACGCCGAGCCCCACGAGCAGCGCGCTGCCGGTGCCGATGCCGCCCACGGCGAGCACTCGCATCGCGGTGTCGCCGCCGGTCACGGGCACGCCCTCCGCCGCCGCCTCGCGGTCCTGGTCGGAGACCTCGAAGGCGCCCTCCGGTACGGACTCCCCCGCGTATCCGGGACCGCCGCGGGGCTCTCCGCTCACGCGCACGCGCAACGTCATGGCGAAGGGCCCGTCCCCGAAGGTGTCGGCGACGCTGTCCGCGAGATGGGCGACGAGGTAGTAGGAGCCGGCGAAGCGCATCGCGCTCACCTGGGCGACGGCGGCGTTGCGGTTGGCGTGGTCCACCGGGGGCAGGGGCGGCAGGCTGCCGGAGGCCTGTTCGCCGTCGTAGCCGACGCTCACACCGGCGGTGTGCCCGCGCGCGGGGTTGTAGAGAGCGAGATCGAGGGCGCCGGGGGTGTAGCCGGTGCCGCCGGACGGGATGCTGCCCAGGTCGGCGGTGACGGCGAGTTGCTGGCCCCAGTCGGCCGGCACCGCGTAGAAGAGGGTCTGGCCGGGCCGGATGTCGTCGCGCCAGACGCCCTGGTCGAGGGGGGTCGCCCCGGTGAAGCCGGCACCGCCCCGGCGGCGCTCGGTTCCGCCCTGGAGCGGCTGGGGCGTGGCGGAGTTCCAGGCGCCGGGCGCGCCGGTGGCCGCGGCCTTCGCCGTCCGCGGCTCCGTCATGGCGAGGAGTTCCAGGTCCCAGGCGTCCGGCGAGGAGCCCTCGCCCTCGGGGTCGGCGCGCTCGACGGTCACGTAGTACGCGCCGGCGCTCCGGCACAGGGGCTTGGTGGGCGAGATCTCGCGCCGGCCCCAGGCCGCGATGGGGTGCGGGCTGCGGGCCGCGCCGAAGCTGACGGTGTCGTCGGAGCAGGAGTTGCCCTGAGCGTCCTGCACGGACACCTTGAGCCCGTCGATGACGGAGACGGTGCTGCCGGGGGAGGGGACGGCGGTGACGGAGACGTACGCGTTCGACGTCGCGTCGAGGCGGAGGCTGTAGCTGACCGTGCCGCGGCTCGGCAGGGAGCTTCGGTAGGCCGTGCCGGGCTCCAGAGGAGGGGCCTCCGCCGTGCTCCTGGCTCCTTCGATGCTGCGGGCACCGTCGGTGAAGGCGTACGGGGCCGGTGTCCCGGAGGCCTCCGTGGCCGCGGCGGTCGCTCCCGGCCCCACCGCGGCGGTCGCCCCCAGCAGCACCGCCACGGCGCCCAGGCGCACGGCCGTGGACGACAGGGCGCTCCACGCTCCCCCGCGCGGCCCTCGTGCCGTACGACACCGTCCCCTCACGCGCCACCCCTCCCCGTCACCGGACCGCGCAACCGTGAACCGTGGCCCATCCTGCCTCGTCGGCCGGGCTCACGACCGTCCCTCGGCACACAAAACCCCGACCGCGAGGCGGCCGGGGTGTGCTCGATAGGGGTTGTCGTGACTCACGAACCCGTGGGCACGGAGTCAGTCGCCTCCGTCCACAGATCCTGCTCGGCGCGATCCGCCTGGATCTGGCGGTACACGAGGAGCCCGCCGATGGCGGCCAGTGCGACCAGGAGAAGCTTCTTCACCGCGCGACCTCGTCTTTCCTTGACGTAGGGGACCTCTGGCGCCCGACTATACACACCGGCCGATACCGATCGGTGACCTGCGTCGGCCCTCAACTCCCGCCCCGGACACCGGGATAGAAGCAGAGTACGCCGCTCCGACCGGAGGGTGATCACACCCCGACGGATGGTGACTTTTGACCGCCCTGCTCACCTCTCTCCACCTTATTACCCTCTTGCGCCCATCTGGGTGGTGTTCATCTGAACATCGCGGCGCGACGGGCGTCGGTCCACCACTTCACGTCCCGCATACACATCATGAGGAAAGTACGCAAATCGCCCGACCCGAAAGTGAGGGGCCATGGCCCGGAACAAGGTCATGAAGCTGTGGAGCACCATCGTCACCGCCTTCCTCGCGCTGTGCACGGCGCTCGGATTCGTCACCACGAACGCCGCCGCGGCGGTAACGCAGACGGAGCCGAAGCGCAACAGCGAGCGCGTCCCGCAGCAGCGGACGGCGCCGGCGGTCTCCCCCTGGACCCAGGCCAGGGACCTGCCCCCCACGATGAAACAGCGCATCCGCGCCGAGGCCCACGGCAAGACCCCCCGATGCCGCCACCGCTCCCTCCCGGACACGGCGACCTCACCCTGCACCGACCACTCCGACGACGCCCCGGACGCCGACGCGGACCACCTCACGCCGCTGCAGCGCTGAACACCCGACCCACCCGACCCGGCGAGATGCGTACAGGCCCGGCAGCTCGACAGAGCCGCCGGGCTTTCTCATGCCCGCCCACCGAGGCTGCGGGGCCGGCCTCGGCAGGCCCCTGACGAGCCCGACCGCTCACCAGCGGCACACCGGCCACGACGTACACCAGGCAGTGGTGCCAGATTCCGGGGCGGACCCGGCCAGTCGGCCACGAGCCCTCTCGCCCCCACCCTGCGGCGGGTCGCCGCCTGGAGAACCCGACGCAATCCGAGAATTCAGCACACAAGACATGAGCAGCGCGAATCAGGCTTGAAAGAGGGCGGCCGTGACCAGCGAGAGCAGACTCGGGGAACCACCCGCCCGCCGGGGGAAGGCCGTGACCTGGCTGTCGAAGGTGTTCGAGCTCAATCCTTCCGGGCTCAACTGGCCGAGAGCCGTGGCGTTCCTGGACGCCGCGCTGGTGCCGATGTTCGTCTTCTGGGCGATCGAGCATGAGGTGTACCTGCTCAGCGCGTTGTTCGGCCTTCTGTTCGCTGCACTGTCCGACCCCGGAGGCGGGTACGGACACCGGGCGCTCGACATCGCCCTCTTCTCGCTGGTCGGCGCCGGGATGACCGCGCTGGCCTTCAGCATCGGCTCAGGCGCCTGGGGCTGGCTCGTGCTCGTCGCTTTCACGGTCACGCTGGCGTCCGGGCTGACGGTCGCGTTCGGGGTGCGCAGATTCGTCAACGCGCTGCTTCTCAACATCTGGTTCATCGTCGCCGTCGGATTCGAGTTCGGCATCCATGACCAGGGCCACATCACCAGCTACGTCTGGGCGCAGGTGCTCTCCTGGACCGGCGGGGCGGCACTGTGGATCACGATGACCTTCCTGTGGTGGCTCGCCCGGGGGCGTACGGACCGGAGCCGGCCCGTCTCGGAGCTTCCGGGCGACGTGTCGCGAAGGAAGCTGACCCGCCCGCTGGTCCTGTTCGCGGTGATCCGCGCCGTGGTCGTCGCCGGTACCGTCGCGCTGGCCTTCGGGCTGGACCTGCCGTACGGCTCCTGGATCCCGATCGCCGCCATGATCGCGATGAAACCCAGTCTGGAGCAGGCCGCGCTCGTCGCCACGCAGCGCCTCACCGGTGCGTTGATCGGTGCCGTCGCGGCCGCGCTTCTGCTGTGGGTGCCCGCGAGCGAACACGGACTCCCGCTGTTCGCGGTGTATCGCGGACTCGAAGTGGTCGCCCTCGTGCTGTTGATGCACGGGGCAGGGATCCGCTTCTGGAACTACACGCTCTACAGCGCCGCCATCGCCGCCGGAGCGCTCGTCCTGGTGGACCTGCCGCAGCCCTCCGACAACGCGGCGGAAGGCTACCGGGTGCTGTGGACGTTGTGCGGCGTCGGGATCAGCCTGGTCGTCATGCTGCTGGCGGGACTGCTCGCCCAACGCACCGCCAGGACGCCACCACAGCAGACCTGAGGGCTTCCCTCCCCGCCACCCATCACTCCCAGCCCGACGGGGCGAGATCGCAAGACCAGATGAAGGTGCACCCCAAGGCCGCCCAATCCGTGTCAGCCGTGAACATCAAAAACCCCCAGCCGCTACCGACTGGGGGTCTTCTCGCTGGTGGGGCTAACAGGATTTGAACCTGTGGCCTCATCCTTATCAGGGATGCGCTCTAACCAACTGAGCTATAGCCCCGCCGCGCTCTGCGGTGGATGTCCCGCGCGCTGACTCCTGAAGATTAGCGCACGACACGGGCAGTCCCAAAATCGGTTGTCGGGGCGCTGCCGGCGGGACACAGGGGACCGTGTCGCAGGAGCGTCACTCGTCCTCGGCGAGCGTCAGCTCCACACCGCCCACGAAGCCCGCGGAGAGGTTGTAGATGAACGCGCCGAGCGTCGCGAGGGCCGTCGCGAGGACCACGTCGATGACCGCGATGATCGACGTGAACATCAGGACGTTGGGCAGCGACAGGAAGGCCTGCAGGTCGAAGCCGTTGGACTCGTTCGAGCCGGTGGCCTCGGAGATCGTGCCGCCGACCGACGAGAAGACGCCCATCGCGTCCATGACCATCCACAGCACGGCGGCGGCGACGATCGTGCAGATGCCCAGGGCGATCGACAGCAGGAAGCTGACCTTCATCACCGACCACGGATCGGCCTTGGCCACCCGCAGCCGCGCCTTGCGGACCCGCGGCGTGGTGCGCGCGCCCGTGCGCGGACGCCGTACCGCGCCGGTCGTGCCCTGCTGCGCGGGGTAGGCCTGCGGCGGGTGGTAGGGCCCGGCCTGCTGCTGTGTCCGCCGTTCTCCCGGCAGGGGGGAAGCCGTCTGCGCGGCGCCCTGGTCGGGGGCGGCGGAGGCGGCCGGGCCCGCGCCGGGCGCCTGCGGACCTCGCGTGTCCGTCACCGTTCCCCCCTGTGCTCCGTGCGTGGCGGGCGAGGACGCGTCCTTGGCCGGGGACTTGATCGCCTTCAGGTTCGTCGTGTGCGGATCCGCCGCACGCGCGGCGGAGCCACGGCCGCCGCCGTCCGTCTCCGTACCCTTCGGGGTACCGGCCGGTCCGGGGCCCGTGGCTCCGCTCACGCTGACTCACTCCTCGTGCTACTCGGCCGAGGGCGCCTCACCCTCGTCCGTGCCGGTGTCCCCGGCATTCTCGGGGGCGGTCTCGTCGACGGCCACGTCGCCGTCGACCTCCTCCGCCTCGCGCCCCGCCTCGGCGTTGCGAGCGATGCCCACGACGGCATCGCGCTTGCCCAGATTGATCAGTTGGACGCCCATGGTGTCACGGCCGGTTTCCCTGATCTCGTTGACTCGCGTACGAATCACACCGCCCGACAGCGTGATGGCGAGGATCTCGTCGGTCTCCTCGACCACCAGCGCGCCGACGAGGGATCCGCGGTCTTCCACGATCTTGGCGGCCTTGATGCCGAGACCGCCGCGACCCTGGACGCGGTACTCGTCGACGGCGGTCCGCTTCGCGTACCCGCCGTCTGTGGCAGTGAACACGAACGTACCGGGTCGAACAACATTCATCGAGAGCAGTTCGTCGCCCTCGCGGAAACTCATGCCCTTGACACCCGAGGTGGCACGGCCCATGGGACGCAGCGTCTCGTCCGAGGCCGTGAACCGGATCGACTGTGCCTTCCTGCTGATCAGGAGCAGATCGTCGTCGGACGAGACGAGCTCGGCTCCGATCAGTTCGTCGTCCGAACCGTCCTCCATGGCGCGGAGGTTGATCGCGATCACGCCGCCGGACCGGGGCGAATCGTAATCCTTCAGAGGCGTCTTCTTCACCAGTCCGGCCTTGGTGGCGAGCACCAGGTACGGGACCGCCTCGTAGTCGCGGATCGCGAGGATCTCGGCGATCGCCTCGTCCGGCTGGAAGGCCAGCAGGTTCGCCACGTGCTGGCCGCGCGCGTCCCGGCCGGCGTCGGGCAGTTCGTAGCCCTTGACGCGGTAGACGCGGCCCTTGTTGGTGAAGAACAGCAGCCAGTGGTGCGTGGTGGACACGAAGAAGTGGTCGACGATGTCGTCTTCCTTGAGCTTCGTGCCGCGCACGCCCTTGCCGCCGCGCTTCTGGGCGCGGTAGTCGTCGGTCTTGGTGCGCTTGATGTAGCCGCCCCGGGTGACCGTGACGACGATGTCCTCCTCGGCGATCAGGTCCTCGATGGACATGTCGCCCTCGTACGGGACCAGCTTCGTCTGGCGGTCGTCGCCGTACTTCTCGACGATCGCGGCCAGTTCGGCGCTGACGATGCCACGCTGGCGGACCGGGGAGGCCAGGATCTCGTTGTACTCGTTGATCTTCGTCTGGAGTTCGTCGTGCTCCTGGACGATCTTCTGGCGCTCCAGGGCGGCCAGGCGGCGCAGCTGCATCTCGAGGATGGCGTTGGCCTGGATCTCGTCGATCTCCAGGAGGTCCATCAGGCCGTGGCGGGCGATGTCGACGGTCTCGCTGCGCCGGATCAGCGCGATGACCTCGTCGATGGCGTCCAGGGCCTTCAGCAGGCCGCGCAGGATGTGCGCCCGCTCCTCGGCCTTGCGCAGCCGGAAGCGCGTGCGGCGGACGATGACCTCGATCTGGTGCGTCACCCAGTGGCGGATGAACGCGTCCAGCGAGAGCGTGCGCGGCACGCCGTCCACCAGCGCCAGCATGTTGGCGCCGAAGTTCGTCTGCAGGTCGGTGTGCTTGTAGAGGTTGTTCAGCACGACCTTGGCGACCGCGTCCCGCTTCAGCACGATGACCAGGCGCTGGCCGGTGCGCGAGGACGTCTCGTCGCGGACGTCCGCGATACCGCCGATCTTGCTGTCCTTCACCAGGTCGGCGATCTTCTGCGCGAGGTTGTCCGGGTTGACCTGGTACGGCAGCTCCGTGACCACCAGGCACTGGCGGTTCTGGATCTCCTCGACCTCGATGACCGCGCGCATCGTGATGGAGCCGCGACCGGTGCGGTACGCCTCCTCGATGCCCTTGCGGCCGACGACCAGGGCGCCGGTCGGGAAGTCCGGGCCCTTGATGCGCTCGATCAGCGCGTCCAGGAGCTCCTCGTGCGAGGCCTCCGGGTTCTCCAGGTACCACTGGGCACCGGCGGCGACCTCGCGCAGGTTGTGCGGCGGGATGTTGGTCGCCATGCCGACCGCGATACCCGCCGAGCCGTTGATCAGCAGGTTCGGGAAGCGGGCCGGCAGGACGGTCGGCTCCTGGGAGCGGCCGTCGTAGTTGTCCGTGAGGTCGACGGTCTCCTCGTCGATGTCGCGGACCATCTCCATCGACAGCGGCGCCATCTTGCACTCGGTGTACCGCATGGCCGCGGCCGGGTCGTTGCCCGGGGAGCCGAAGTTGCCGTTGGAGTCGACGAGCGGCATGCGCATCGACCAGGGCTGGGCGAGGCGCACCAGGGCGTCGTAGATGGAGGAGTCGCCGTGCGGGTGGTAGTTGCCCATGACGTCGCCGACGACGCGGGCACACTTGTAGAAGCCGCGCTCGGGGCGGTAGCCGCCGTCGTACATGGCGTACAGGACGCGGCGGTGGACGGGCTTGAGGCCGTCACGGACGTCGGGCAGCGCACGCGAGACGATGACGGACATCGCGTAGTCGAGGTAGGAGCGCTGCATCTCCGTCTCGAGCCCGACGGGCTCGACACGCAGCGTCTGTCCCTCGTCAGGCGTGAGGGGAGTGTTCTCGTCGGTCATTGCTGGTGAGGATCCTTCCTGGGGCGGTCAGCTGAGACCGACTCAGATGTCGAGGAAGCGGACGTCCTTGGCGTTGCGCTGGATGAACGCGCGGCGGGCCTCGACGTCCTCGCCCATGAGGACCGAGAACAGGTCGTCGGCCTGGGCGGCGTCGTCGAGGGTGACCTGGCCGAGGACGCGGTGCTCCTGGTCCATGGTCGTGATGCGCAGCTCCTCGGCGTTCATCTCGCCGAGGCCCTTGAACCGCTGCACGGAGTCGTCCCTGATGCGCTTGCCGGCGTTGCGGCCCATCTCGATCAGGGCGTCGCGCTCGCGGTCGGAGTACGCGTACTCGAAGTCGTCCTTGCCCCACTTGATCTTGTAGAGCGGCGGACGGGACAGGTACACGTGCCCGGCCTCGACCAGGGGCCGCATGAAGCGGAACAGGAACGTCAGCAGCAGGGTGTTGATGTGCTGGCCGTCGACGTCGGCGTCCGCCATCAGGATGATCTTGTGATAGCGCAGCTTCTCGATGTCGAAGTCCTCGTGGACCCCGGTGCCGAAGGCCGAGATCAGCGCCTGGATCTCCTGGTTCTGCAGGATCTTGTCGATCCGCGCCTTCTCGACGTTCAGGATCTTGCCGCGGATCGGGAGGATCGCCTGGTACTCCGGATTGCGGCCGGACTTGGCCGAGCCGCCGGCGGAGTCACCCTCGACGATGAAGATCTCGCACTTGGTGGGGTCGTTCGACTGGCAGTCGGAGAGCTTGCCCGGCAGGGACGCGGTCTCCAGCAGACCCTTGCGACGGGTGAGGTCGCGGGCCTTGCGGGCCGCGACGCGCGCGGTGGCCGCCTGGATGGCCTTGCGGATGATGTCCGCGGCCTCGTTGGGGTTGCGGTCCAGCCAGTCCGCGAGGTGCTCGTAGACGACCTTCTGGACGAAGGTCTTGACCTCGGTGTTGCCCAGCTTGGTCTTCGTCTGGCCCTCGAACTGGGGCTCGCTCAGCTTGACCGAGATGATCGCCGTCAGGCCCTCGCGGATGTCGTCACCGGTGAGGTTGTCGTCCTTCTCCCGCAGCAGCCTCTTGTCGCGCGCGTACTTGTTGATCAGCGAGGTCAGCGCGGCCCGGAAGCCCTCTTCGTGCGTACCGCCCTCGTGGGTGTGGATGATGTTGGCGAAGGAGTACACGCCCTCGGTGTAGCTGCCGTTCCACTGCATCGCGACCTCGAGGGACAGGAGCTTGTCCTTGTCCTCGGCCTCCAGGTCGATCACGGTGGGGTGCACCACGTCCCCCTTGCGGGAGTTGAGGTACGTCACGAAGTCGACGATGCCGCCCTCGTAGTGGTAGTCGACCGACCTGACCTCGGCCTTCTCGTCGGCGCCCGCCTCGTCGGCGCCCGACGTCGCCTTGGCCGACTCGCGCTCGTCGGTGAGGGTGATCCGCAGGCCCTTGTTGAGGAACGCCATCTCCTGGAAGCGCCGCGAGAGCGTCTCGAAGGAGTAGTCGGTGGTCTCGAAGATGTCCGGGTCGGCCCAGAAGGTGACCGAGGTGCCGTGCTCCTCGGTGGCCTCGTGCTTGGCGAGCGGGGCGGTCGGGACACCGAGCTTGTACTCCTGCGTCCAGCGGTGGCCGTCGGTCTTGACCTCCACGGCGACCCTGGTCGACAGGGCGTTCACCACGGACACGCCGACGCCGTGCAGACCGCCGGAGACCGCGTAGCCGCCGCCGCCGAACTTGCCGCCCGCGTGCAGCACCGTCAGCACGACCTCGAGCGCCGGCTTGCCCTCGGAGGGCACGATGCCCACCGGGATGCCGCGGCCGTTGTCCACGACCCGGACGCCGCCGTCGGCGAGGATCGTCACGTCGATCCGGTCCGCGTGCCCGGCCAGCGCCTCGTCGACGGAGTTGTCGACGACTTCCTGCACCAGGTGGTGAAGTCCACGCTCACCGGTCGAACCGATGTACATGCCGGGTCGCTTGCGGACCGCGTCCAGACCCTCGAGGACGGTGATGGCACTGGCGTCGTACGAGGCGGTGACCTCGCCGTTCGACGAGGTCACCGCGCCGTCGGCGCCGGCGTCAGTGGACGGGATGTTCTCGTTGGGGTTGCCGGAATCGGCCACGAAGCGCCCTTTCTGGCACAGCACGAGCCAGGCTCGTCGGCGGGTTGCCGGAGCGGCTGCGGCATGTTGCGTTGGTAAGCCTTGATCAGCGTTGCTCAGCTTTTCCCGGACGGTCCCCACGATGGGGGCGGGATTGCTTCCAGTCTACCGGTAGCACTGACACTGATGGGGGTTTGCCGGTACCTGAGTCCGCACGTGCCGCCCTCGACGGGTCTTGTCCGACTCCCGATATACGGATGGGGGCTCCAAGGGGCTCACGGCGGCACTCAGCGCTTCCGGCCGTCAACCCTTTGCTACTTCGCAGTCAGGTCCGGATTCGCAACCGTGTGCGGCGGCGTGCAGGGCTCTCCGCACCCGCCGAATCGAGGCGCGGATACGTGATGCATGTCACCTGTAGGTGTCGCCGGGTCCGGTGCTGCCCGGGGCGCGCAGAGGGCCGTAACGACGGACCGGCGCATTCGGCCCCAGCACCTTGATCAGCCGTACGGTGCCGTGCCCGAGGTCCTCGTTGAGGCGCGCGACCAGGGTCGGCGCGAGCAGCCGGATGTTCGTCGCCCAGGCCGTCGAGTCGCAGCGGACGATCAGCACGCGCTCGTCCTCGTCGTACTTCTCCGGCTCGCAGTGCTTGGCCACGTCCTCGCCGACGATCTGCGGCCAGCGCCCCATCACCCCGCCCACCGCGGCCGGGGCCTCCCAGCCGCGCTCGGTGATCAGCCGGTTGATCGCGGAGCCCAGCGCCATCGGGTCACGGCCGTCGGCCCGCGCGCCGGAGCGCAGCCCGCCGCCCCTGCGCGCCTGCTTCTTCTGCTGTGCCGCGTCCCCACGCGCGCGTGCGGCCTCCTTCGCGGCGCGCAGCGCCACGCGCGCGAGGTCGACACCGGACGGCTCGGGGTCCTTCTTCGGCTCCCGCGTGCTCATACGCGCTTCACCGCCCCCTCGGACACGGAGAACCGCGTCCCGGACAGCACATGCGGTACGTCGTCGTCGACCGCGGCGGTCACCAGGACCTGCTCACCTGGCGCGACCAGCTCGGCCAGGCGCTCCCGGCGACGGGTGTCCAGCTCGGCGAAGACGTCGTCGAGCACCAGCACCGGTTCGTTGCCCTCCGCCCGGAGCAGGTCGTACGAGGCCAGCCGCAGCGCCAGGGCGTAGGACCAGGACTCCCCGTGGGAAGCGTAGCCCTTGGCCGGCAGCCGGCCCAGTTTGAGCAGCAGGTCGTCCCGGTGGGGGCCGACCAGCGTGACGCCGCGTTCGATCTCCTGCTTGCGGACCTCGGCGAGCGCGGCCATCAGCTGCTCGAACAGGTCCTCGCGCGTGTGCGACTCGCCCGGCGCTGACGGCTTGTACTCCAGCGCGACCGGCCCGCCGCCGGGGGCGAGCTGCTCGTAGGCCTTGTCGGACAGCGGCTGCAGCGTGGCGATCAGGTCCAGGCGCTGTGCGAGCAACTCGGCGCCCACGCGCGCGAGATGCTGGTCCCACACGTCCAGGGTGGACATGTCCATGGTGCGGCCGCCGTGCCGGCGGGCGAGCGCCGCCGACTTCAGGAGCGTGTTGCGCTGCTTGAGGACGCGGTCGTAGTCGGAACGGACCCCGGCCATGCGCGGGGAGCGGGCCGTGATCAGCTCGTCGAGGAAGCGCCGCCGCTCCCCGGGATCGCCCTTGACCAGGGCCAGATCCTCCGGCGCGAACAGCACCGTCCGTACGATCCCCAGCACGTCACGCGGTCTGACCTGCGAGGACCTGTTGATCCGTGCGCGGTTGGCGCGCCCCGGGTTCAGCTCCAGCTCGATCAGCTGCTGCCGCTCGCCCTGCCGGACCTGCGCACGGATGATCGCGCGCTCGGCGCCCATGCGGACCAGGGGGGCGTCGGAGGAGACCCGGTGGCTGCCGAGGGTGGCGAGATAGCCGACCGCCTCGACGAGATTGGTCTTGCCCTGACCGTTCGGCCCGACGAAGGCCGTCACCCCCGGGTCGAGCGCGACCTCGACCCGCGGATAGGAGCGGAAGTCGGCCAGCGACAGATGCGTGACGTGCATGGTCGTTTCGCCGACCTCCCGGGGCTTCGGTGGTGCTTACTTCGTCTCGACCGCGTGGCCGCCGAACTGGTTCCGCAGCGCCGCGATCATCTTCATCTGGGGCGAGTCCTCCTGGCGCGAGGCGAACCGCGCGAACAGCGACGCGGTGATCGCCGGCAGCGGAACCGCGTTGTCGACGGCGGCTTCCACAGTCCAGCGTCCCTCACCGGAGTCCTGCGCATAACCCCGGAGCCTGTCCAGGTGCTCGTCCTCGTCGAGCGCGTTGACCGCGAGGTCGAGCAGCCAGGAGCGGATCACCGTGCCCTCCTGCCAGGAGCGGAAAACCTCGCGGACGTCGGTCACGGAGTCGACCTTCTCCAGCAGCTCCCAGCCCTCGGCGTAGGCCTGCATCATCGCGTACTCGATGCCGTTGTGGACCATCTTGGCGAAGTGGCCCGCGCCGACCTTGCCGGCGTGCACGGCGCCGAAGTCGCCCCCCGGCTTGAGGGCGTCGAAGACCGGCTGCACCTTGGCGACGTTCTCCGCGTCGCCGCCGTACATCAGCGCGTAGCCGTTCTCCAGGCCCCAGACACCGCCGGAGACACCGCAGTCCAGGAAGCCGATGCCCTTGGCCGCCAGCTCCTCGGCGTGCCTCTCGTCGTCCGTCCAGCGGGAGTTGCCACCGTCCACGACGACGTCTCCCGGCTGGAGCAGCTCCGCGAGCCGGTCGATCGTGGTCTGGGTGGCCTCACCGGCCGGGACCATCACCCAGACCACCCGCGGACCGCTGAGCTTGCCCACGAGTTCTTCCAGGCTGTGGACATCGGCGAGGTCCGGATTGCGGTCGTATCCGAAGACGGTGTGGCCGGCGCGGCGTATCCGCTCGCGCATGTTGCCGCCCATCTTGCCGAGGCCGACGAGACCGAGCTCCATCAGTTGTGTTCCTTAGGTTGTGCGACGTGGCGTGCCGGCACATGCGTACCGCGGGTCACTGGGGTACCCGCGTCCGAGCCTAAACCCGGACGCTCGCGCACATCTGTGGGCATACGCGCTCAGTCGTACGCCCTCACCTGCGGGTTTGTCCTCAGACTGTGGACAACCACCGACGGAGCCCAGCCGCTCACCGGTCGCCGGGCCGGGATCAGCCGCTGAGGCGCACCGGCATGATCAGGTACTTGTAGGCCTCGTCCGCCTCGGCGTCCAGCGCCGGCTTGCCGCTGAGCAGCGCGGGCTTGGTGGACGTCGTGAAGGACAGCTGGGCGACCGGGGAGTCGATCGCGCTCAGGCCGTCCAGCAGGAACGTGGGGTTGAAGGCGATGGAGATGTCGTCGCCCTCGAGCTGGGCGTCGACCCTTTCCACAGCCTGTGCGTCGTCGCTGGAACCGGCCTCCAGGATGAGCACGCCCTGCTCGAAGCTCAGCCGCACCGGGGTGTTCCGCTCGGCGACCAGGGCCACGCGCTTGACGGCCTCGACGAACGGCGCGGTCTCGATGACGGCGATGCTGTTGAACTCCGTCGGGAACAGCGTGCGGTACTTCGGGAGGTCGCCCTCCAGCAGGCGGGTCGTGGTACGGCGGCCGGCGCCCTCGAAGCCGATCAGGCCCTCGCCCGAGCCCGAGCCGGACAGCGCCAGGGTGACCTGGTCGCCGCTGGTGAGGGCCTTGGCGGTGTCCAGGAGCGTCTTGGCGGGCACCAGGGCGACCGCGGAGGCGTCCGGGTTCTCCGGCTTCCACAGGAACTCGCGGACCGCGAAGCGGTAGCGGTCGGTGGAGGCGAGCGTGACCGTGTCGCCCTCGATCTCGATGCGGACCCCGGTGAGGACCGGCAGCGTGTCGTCGCGGCCGGCCGCGATGGCGACCTGGGCGGCCGCGGAGGCGAAGACCTCGCCGGGGACCGTGCCCGTCGCGTTCGGCATCTGCGGCAGGGCCGGGTACTCCTCCACGGGCAGGGTGTGGAGGGTGAACCGCGAGGAACCGCAGACCACCGTGGCGCGTACACCGTCTGTGGAGATCTCCACCGGCCGGTTGGGGAGCGCGCGGCAGATGTCCGCGAGCAGGCGGCCGGAGACCAGGACCGTGCCCTCCTCCTCGACCTCGGCCTCGACGCCCACCCGGGCGGAGACCTCGTAGTCGAAGCCGGACAGGCTCAGCTGGCCCTCCTCGGCCTTCAGGAGCAGGCCGGCGAGGACAGGCGCCGGCGGACGGGCCGGGAGGCTGCGTGCCGCCCAGGCCACTGCCTCCGCGAGTACGTCGCGTTCCACCCGGATCTTCACTGTTGCCGCCTCCTGCTGTTGCCGGCGCTTCTCGCTCTGCCTGGCCCTCGTCGTCTGTCTCGGTGTCGACGGTCCCCGCGTCGGGGAGGACACCGGGAACCAGTCTGACGCACGGCACTGACAGTAGATGCCTCTCGGGGTCAAGTCGTGACGAGGGGCGGTCGGGCACCGGAGAGCGAGTTGTGCACAGGACCCGCTTCTAAACGAATTCCGCTCTCTCTCTGGTCAGACGTAGTAGTAGGGCCTGTGGATACCGTGGATAACCACGTTTGCCCTGCTCAGAGCGGAAATTTTGTCCACGGGGCCTGTGGGCGGCAGCGGTGGACAACCCGGCGTCGCTGTGGAGAACAGAAAGTTCTGCACACGCCGTGCACAGGGGGAGCCGAGTTCTCCCCAGTGCCGTCCCCAGATTTACCCACCTTTCCCACAGCCCAATCTGGCACCTTGGTGTGACGCCTTTCACTCGACCCGGTGAGGAGGCGCGTCCTGTTGCCGAACAGTGGACAGCCATGTGGAGAAGCAGCCGATCTCTGGGGACAACCGCCCCCAGCCTGTGGGTTGGCCGTGGACAACTCGGTGCACAGCCTGTGGATCTCTGCTTTGTCCACAGGCTGTGGAGATCGTTCGTCCACGAATCCACAAGCGGCTGAGCTGGTCTGATGGTCCTTCGGTAGACCCTGCTGTGGACACGGTATGGACAACTTCCCGGTCCCCAGGATGTGGATGGGAGAAAGTCCGCGAATCTGTGGAGGGAGGCCGTAACCCGGTGCTTGTTCGAACAGAGGGCTGTGGGGCGCGCGCCGCGCGAGGTGTCCCCGGGGCCGCGCGAGACGTCCGCAGAGCCGCGCGAGACGTCCGCGGACACGCGGAAGGGCGCCCCCGGAAGTTCTCCGGAGGCGCCCTGAGCGGCGTCGGGGGCGGCTGTCAGCCGTTCTTGATGCGGTTTGTCAGCTCCGTGACCTGGTTGTAGATGGAGCGGCGCTCGGCCATCAGATTGCGGATCTTGCGGTCCGCGTGCATCACCGTCGTGTGGTCGCGTCCGCCGAACAGCGCGCCGATCTTCGGCAGCGACAGATCCGTCAGCTCACGGCACAGGTACATGGCGATCTGCCGGGCGGTGACCAGGGCGCGGCCGCGGGAGGTGCCGCACAGGTCCTCCACGGTCAGCCCGAAGTAGTCGGCCGTCGCGCTCATGATCGCCGTGGAGGTGATCTCGGGAGCCGAGTCGTCACCCCCCGGGATCAGGTCCTTCAGGACGATCTCCGTCAGGCCCAGGTCGACCGGCTGCCGGTTGAGCGAGGCGAACGCCGTGACCCGGATCAGCGCGCCCTCCAGTTCACGGATGTTGCGCGAGATCCGCGACGCGATGAACTCCAGCACCTCCGGCGGCGCGTTCAGCTGCTCCTGCACCGCCTTCTTGCGCAGGATCGCGATCCGCGTCTCCAGCTCGGGCGGCTGGACGTCCGTGATCAGGCCCCACTCGAAACGGTTCCGCAGCCGGTCCTCCAGCGTCACCAGCTGCTTGGGCGGCCGGTCGCTGGAGAGCACGATCTGCTTGTTGGCGTTGTGGAGGGTGTTGAAGGTGTGGAAGAACTCCTCCTGCGTCGACTCCTTGTCCGCCAGGAACTGGATGTCGTCGACGAGCAGGATGTCCATCTCGCGGTACCGCTTGCGGAAGCTGTCGCCCTTGCCGTCGCGGATGGAGTTGATGAACTCGTTGGTGAACTCCTCCGAGCTCACGTACCGCACGCGGGTGCCCGGGTAGAGGCTGCGCGCGTAGTGCCCGATGGCGTGCAGCAGGTGCGTCTTGCCGAGCCCGGACTCCCCGTAGATGAAGAGCGGGTTGTACGCCTTCGCCGGCGCCTCGGCGACCGCGACCGCGGCCGCGTGCGCGAAGCGGTTGGAGGCGCCGATGACGAACGTGTCGAAGAGGTACTTCGGGTTCAGTCGCGCGGTGGGTTCACCCGGGCCGGTCGCCGGTGCCGGCTGCGCCGCCAGCGGGCCGGGCGCACCGGTCGTGGGCAGGTTCGGGCCCACCGGGCCGCCCCGGTGCACGTGCCCCGAGCCGGCGGGCGGCTCCGGCAGCTCCCGCCGGACCGGGTCGCGCTGGTCGTAGTCGGGACGCGGTGGCTCGTACGAGGAGCGCTCCATGGGCTGCGGACGGTAGTCCTGCCCCGGGGCACCGTAGGCGTCCTGCGAGCCGTACTTGTCCTGGGGCTTGTAGCCGTCCCGCGACCTGTAGGAGTCCTGGGAGCCGTACGAGTCCTGCGCCGGTGACGCGTACGGGTCACGCTCGGGGAAGCCGAGGCGCTGCTGCTGCCAGCCGTACTCGTCCTGCCGCGGCCAGGCGCCGGGCTCGGGTCGCTGGTACTCGGACGGATAGGCGGGCCGGGCCGTCGGGAGCTGATCTGCGCGCGTAGGCGGATTCTGGTCGCCGCCCGTGCCCGGCAGCGGCTCGGCGCGGTGACGGCCGTACCCCTCGTACGGGTCGCGGTCCTGGCGGCTGTCGTACGCCTCGCGGTCCTGGCGTCCGTCGTACCCGTCGCGGCGCTCCTGGCGGTCGTACGCGTCGCGGTCCTTTCGGGCGTCGTACGCGTCGCGGTCCTGCCGTCCCTCGTACGCGTCGCGTTCCGGACGGGCGTCGTAGCCGTCGCGGTCCTGGCGGGCGGACGGGAGCTCGGGCTCCTCGTAGCGCTGCGGGGGGCGGGCCTGGGGGGCCGGGGTGGACGGGGGCTCACCGGCCGAGTCGTCGACGGTGATCGCGATCCGGATCGGGCGGCCGCACTCGCGGCTCAGCGTCTCGCTGACCACGGGTGCGAGGCGCCCCTCCAGTACGCCCTTCGCGAATTCGTTCGGGACGGCGAGCAGCGCCGTGTCGGCTACCAGCGCGAGGGGCTGGCAGCGCCGGATCCAGTGCTCGTCCTTCGCCTCGACCCCCTGGCCGCGTCCCTCCCCCAGGAGCTGCTCCAGTACGCGTGGCCACACTGCGGCAAGATCGGCAGGTACGTCAGCCACAGGGCACGCTCTCTCACAGGTCCCCCGAAGGTGTGATCCGGGGACGGGTCGGGATGTAAATCGGGTCGGGCAGGGATAAGGGAACGAATCGGAGTCCAGTCACGGTAGTCAGGGCGGCGGGTAGGGTTCAAGTTGTTGTCCCCAGCCTGTGGACAAGTGCCTCCCGGGGGCACCTGGTTTGACCGGATGGCGTAGCCGCGCGTACCGTAACCAGGTCGAGTTGTCGATGGCTGCTGCCGCCTGCCTCCGATGGGCACAGATCACTGGGGTGATCGGTAAGCGGTGCACTCGGGCGTAACTGCGAGCTACTCGTGGGCGCACGGTGACAGCCAGGACGGCACCCCGCAACAACCGATTTCTTTCTGGAGCCCCCGAGTGAGCAAGCGCACCTTCCAGCCGAACAACCGTCGTCGCGCGAAGACCCACGGCTTCCGGCTGCGTATGCGCACCCGTGCCGGCCGCGCGATTCTCGCGTCCCGCCGTAGCAAGGGTCGCGCCCGCCTGTCCGCCTGATCCCGATCAGGTCATGACGTCGTGCTGCCCACCGAGAACCGGCTGAGGCGGCGCGAGGACTTCGCGACCGCGGTACGGCGAGGACGCCGGGCAGGACGCCCGCACCTCGTCGTGCACCTTCGAAGCGGTGCCACGGACCCGCATGCGCCTGGGGAGAGCGCTCCCCCGACGCGTGCGGGTTTCGTCGTGAGCAAGGCTGTCGGCGGCGCGGTCGTGCGCAACAAGGTCAAGCGCAGGCTTCGCCACCTGATGCGCGAGCGAGTCGCCCAGCTGCCCCCCGGTAGCCTGGTAGTCGTACGAGCGCTGCCCGGATCGGGCGACGCCGACCAAGCACAGCTGGCCCGAGACCTGGATGCCGCTCTCCAGCGGCTGCTGGGAGGGGGCGCGCGATGAAGTACCCGCTGCTGGTTCTGATCAAGCTCTACCAGTGGACGATCAGTCCGCTGCTGGGGCCGGTCTGCAAGTACTACCCGTCGTGCTCCCACTACGGCTACACGGCCATCGACCGGCACGGTGCCGTCAAGGGAACGGCACTCACGGCCTGGCGCATCCTGCGGTGCAATCCGTGGTCGCTGGGCGGTGTGGACCATGTCCCGCCGCGCAAGCGCCCGCGGTGGCACGAAATGCTGCGTAACGCCTGGCGTGCACGCAAGGGCGGGCCCTCCGCCGCCGAGCCGGCCAGCGAGGGACAGACTCCTCCCACCAGTCCGTCCCGTCCCTCGAGCCCGGCCGCAGAGACACCGTCCCATGCCCAAGGAGCATGATTAGTGGACACGATTGCCAGCCTCTTCAGCTTCATCACCACACCCGTCTCCTGGGTCATCGTCCAGTTCCACTCGGTGTACGGTGCCATCTTCGGCCCCGACACCGGCTGGGCCTGGGGGCTGTCCATCGTGTCCCTGGTGATCCTGATCCGTATCTGCCTGATCCCGCTCTTCGTGAAGCAGATCAAGGCGACCCGGGCCATGCAGACGCTCCAGCCCGAGATGAAGAAGATCCAGGAGCGCTACAAGAACGACAAGCAGCGTCAGTCCGAAGAGATGATGAAGCTGTACAAGGAGACGGGCACCAACCCGCTCTCCTCGTGCCTTCCCATCCTGGCGCAGTCCCCGTTCTTCTTCGCCCTGTACCACGTGCTCAACAGCATCGCGTCGAACGACACCATCGGTGTGATCAACGAGCGTCTGCTGGAGAGCGCGCAGAAGGCCCACATCTTCGGTGCGCCGCTCGCGGCGAAGTTCACCGACGGCGCCGCGAAGGTGGAGGCCCTCGGGTCCTCCATCACCGACGTCCGCGTCGTGACCGCCATCATGATCGTCCTGATGTCGGCCTCCCAGTTCTTCACGCAGCGCCAGCTGATGACGAAGAACGTCGACACGACGGTGAAGACGCCGTTCATGCAGCAGCAGAAGATGCTGATGTACGTCTTCCCGATCATGTTCGCCGTCTTCGGCATCAACTTCCCGGTCGGTGTGCTCGTCTACTGGCTGACCACCAACGTGTGGACCATGGGCCAGCAGATGTACGTCATCCGCAACAACCCGACCCCGGGTTCCAAGGCCCAGGCCGCCTACCTGGAGCGCCTGCACAAGCACGTCGCCGAGCACGGCAAGGTCAGCCGGCGCCGTGACAGGGCCATCATCAAGGCGATCGTCGCCAAGGGCCGGGACCGCAACGAGTTCGAGCGCAAGTTCATCAACGGCCTCAGCAAGGTCGGCCTCGTCGCCCAGACCGACGGCACCGTCGTCAAGGGCGAGTCCGCGGTCGCGGCGCAGGCCGATGACGGCACGCCCGTGACCGCCACCGGCACCCCGAAGCGGCAGCAGCCCAAGCGGCAGAGCAAGGCCCAGCGCCAGTCCGGCGCCGCCAAGGCGGCCGGTGAGCACCATGAGCCGAAGACGTCGCTGAGCAAGTCCGACGAGCCCGAGGCCGCCAAGCCCGCCGCCGCTGCCAAGAAGGGTGGAGGCCAGCCCGGCAACGGCACCCGTAGCAAGGCCCAGTCCGGGCAGCGCAACGGCCCGCAGCGGCCCAAGTCCCCGTCCAAGAAGTAAGAAGGAGTCCATCCCGTGACGGAAGGCACCACCTCCGCCGCTGCCGAGGGTGCAGACACCCTGACCCGCCTGGAGCAGGAGGGCGAGATCGCGGCGGACTACCTTGAGGGTCTGCTCGATATCGCCGACCTCGACGGTGACATCGACATGGACGTCGAGGCCGACCGCGCCTCCGTCTCGATCATCAGCGACATGGGCACGCGTGACCTGCAGAAACTGGTCGGCCGTGACGGCGAGGTCCTGGAGGCGCTCCAGGAGCTCACCCGTCTGGCCGTGCACCGGGAGACCGGTGACCGCAGCCGCCTGATGCTCGACATCGCGGGATACCGTGCCCGGAAGCGCTCCGAGCTGTCCGAGCTGGGTGCCAAGGCCGCTGCTGAGGCCAAGAGCAGCGGCGAGGCCGTCAAGCTCGAGCCGATGACGCCGTTCGAGCGCAAGGTCGTGCACGACGCGGTCAAGGCCGCCGGGCTGCGCAGCGAGTCCGAGGGCGAGGAGCCGCAGCGCTTCGTCGTCGTGCTGCCCGCCTGATCGGCCCCCACGTTCCCCGGCCCCGTCTGTTGCGCAGGCGGGGCCGAACTTTGTCAGCCTGATAGTTCTGGTGGTTCTGGTGTCGGCGCGGGTGCGCTGACGCGTACGGAAGGACGGTCCCCCGTGACGGAGGCAGCGGAGCTTCCCACCGCGCCCGAGCAGGCGCGCGAGGTGTTCGGCGAACGTTTCGCGGATGCGGTGCGATACGCCGAGCTGCTCGCCGAGGCGGGCGTGCAGCGCGGTCTCATCGGGCCACGTGAAGTGCCCCGGCTGTGGGAGCGGCATCTGCTGAACTGCGCGGTGCTCTCAGAGGTCGTGCCCGACGGCGTGACCGTGTGCGATGTCGGCTCCGGCGCCGGCCTCCCCGGCATCCCGCTGGCGCTGGTCCGGGAGGACCTGAAGATCACGCTCCTGGAGCCGCTGCTGCGACGCACCAACTTCCTCACCGAGGTCGTGGAGCTGCTCGGCCTCGATCATGTGACCGTCGTGCGGGGCCGGGCCGAGGAGGTCATGGGGAAGATCCAGCCCGTTCATGTCGTGACCGCCCGCGCCGTCGCGCCCCTCGACCGCCTGGCTGCGTGGGGGATTCCGCTCCTGCGTCCCTACGGGGAGATGCTCGCGCTCAAGGGCGACACGGCGGAGGACGAGCTGAAGAGCGCGTCGACGGCGCTGAGCAAGCTGGGTGCCGTGGAGACGTCCATCCTGCACGTCGGTGAGGGCGTGGTGGATCCGATGTCCACGGTCGTGCGGGTCGAGGTCGGGGAGAGCCCGGGTGGGGTGCGCTTCGCAGCGAAGCGGGCCAAGGCGGCGCGCACGGGACGGACCCGTCGGAGGCGCTGATTCGTCCTGAGGACGAGACGTACTCCACACAAGCTGCTCAACCTGTGCATGCCGGAGTGTCGGGACGCTCCGGCCACGGCTGCCCTGCATCGTGTTTCACGTGAAACGTCGCTCACTGCTGCACGGCATCATCAGTCGTGGCCGCGCTGCGGCCGAACCCCGCGACCGAAAGCCTCTCGGTTCACTCGACGAGGGAACCGAGTTGTCCACAGAGGTGGATTTCTCCACAGAACGCCAGGCCTCACTGGTTCGTGACCCCGAAGACATGGCAGGCTCTGTTCATTGCGAGCCTGAAGTCGAGGAGAGTGAATCCGTGCGGTCCGACGCCAACATCGCGGGACCGATGACCGATCCGGTCCCCGGTCCCCGTACCGAGTCGATGGGAGCGGATGTTTCACGTGAAACACCGCCTCCGATGGACGACACTCCCATCGGTCGTGCTGCCCAACTGGCGGTAGAGGCTCTGGGCCGCGCCGGCGAGGGCCTCCCGCGGCCCGAGCAGACCCGAATCATCGTGGTCGCCAACCAGAAGGGCGGTGTGGGCAAGACGACGACGACTGTCAACCTTGCCGCCTCACTGGCTCTGCACGGTGGTCGCGTGCTCGTGGTCGACCTCGACCCCCAAGGCAATGCGTCCACCGCACTGGGCATCGACCACCACGCTGAAGTCCCGTCCGTCTACGACGTCTTGGTGGACAGCAGGCCTCTCTCCGAGGTCGTCCAGCCGGTCCCGGACGTCGAGGGACTCTTCTGTGCCCCCGCCACGATCGATCTCGCCGGTGCCGAGATCGAGCTCGTGTCTCTGGTGGCGCGGGAGAGCAGGCTGCAGCGCGCCATCCAGGCGTATCAGCAGCCGTTGGACTACATCCTCATCGACTGCCCGCCCTCGCTAGGCCTTCTGACGGTCAATGCGTTGGTGGCTGGGCAGGAGGTTCTGATCCCCATTCAGTGCGAGTACTACGCACTGGAGGGACTGGGCCAGCTGCTGCGCAACGTCGACCTGGTACGAGGGCACCTCAACCCCGCCCTGCATGTGTCGACCATCCTGCTCACCATGTACGACGGCCGGACGCGGCTCGCGTCCCAGGTCGCCGAAGAGGTGCGTACGCACTTCGGGGACGAGGTCCTGCGGACGAGCATCCCCCGCTCCGTCCGTATCTCCGAGGCGCCGAGTTACGGCCAGACGGTTCTGACCTACGATCCTGGTTCGAGTGGTGCCCTCTCCTACCTTGAGGCGGCACGAGAGATCGCGCTGAGGGGTGTGGGCATCAGCTATGACGCCACACACGCGCACATCGGCACACAGCAGAACGACCCGAGCATGGTGGAGGGCATTCAGTGAGCGAGCGACGGAGGGGGCTGGGCCGTGGTCTTGGCGCACTGATCCCAGCTGCGCCGACGGAGAAGTCGGTGGCCCAGGCTGCGGCAGGCAACGCCGCTCCGACATCCCCCGCGGCAGCGCCCTTGCTGCCGACCGACCGCGGAGTGGCTGCGGCGAGGGTGGCCGGTCTGCCGTCTGTTTCACGTGAAACAGAGCAGTTGCTCCAGCCGAGCGCTCCCACCCAGCCTGTGGCGCCCGTCGGTGCCCACTTCGCCGAGATCCCCCTCGATGCCATCACGCCGAACCCTCGGCAGCCACGAGATGTCTTCGACGAAGATGCCCTGTCGGAGCTCATCACTTCCATCAAGGAAGTGGGCCTCCTCCAGCCGGTGGTCGTGCGGCAGGTGGGTCCCTCCAGCTACGAGCTCATCATGGGTGAGCGCCGCTGGCGTGCCTGCAGGGAAGCGGGGCTCGAAGCGATCCCTGCGATCGTGCGGGCCACGGAGGACGAGAAGCTCCTTCTGGACGCCCTGCTGGAGAACCTGCACCGCGCCCAGTTGAACCCGCTGGAAGAGGCAGCCGCCTACGACCAGTTGCTGCGGGACTTCAACTGCACACACGATCAGCTGGCGGACCGCATCGGCAGGTCCCGTCCGCAGGTCTCCAACACCCTGCGTCTGCTGAAGCTGTCGCCGGCCGTGCAGCGCCGGGTCGCCGCCGGGGTGCTCTCGGCCGGTCACGCGCGGGCGCTGCTGTCCGTCGAGGACTCGGAGGAGCAGGACCGTCTGGCTCACCGCATCGTCGCCGAAGGGCTCTCGGTGCGGGCGGTGGAGGAGATCGTGACCCTGATGGGATCGCGGCCGCAGAAGGCTCAGAAGCCCAAGGGCCCGCGGGCCGGGGGCCGTGTCTCGCCCGCGCTGTCCGACCTCGCCACGCGGCTTTCGGATCGCTTCGAGACGCGGGTCAAGGTGGACCTGGGGCAGAAGAAGGGCAAGATCACGGTCGAGTTCGCCTCGATGGAGGACCTGGAGCGGATCCTCGGATCACTCGCTCCGGGCGAGGGGCCGGTCCTGCAGAAGAGTCTGCTGGAGGGCGAATCCGAGGAGAGCGAGGCCTGAGACTTCGGCGGGAGTTTCGACCGTGCTTCCGCCAGAGCGGGCCGTGTCCGGTGTGTGCCGGAACATGGCCCGCTCTTTCCTTTTTGGCGGTATCGACGGAATCGCATCGTGGATACGATGCGATCGAGTCCGGCGCGATCACCCGGCACCACCTCTGAGAGGGAAAGGCAGGGGCATGCGAACGATGAACCGGACCGGACTGGTGAGCGCCGGTTTGGGACTGGGAGCTGTCGGTGGGTTCATCTGCAGCCTCCTCAAGGAACGGAGCGCTCTGACAGCCGCCCGCGACGCGGCGGGGCAAGGAAGCGAGGATCAGCCTTCATGGGGCGCCGGCTCGTACCGCTCACTCTCGACAACCTTCAGGACCTTCCCCAGCGCTGTCGATCGTGCGTCTTCTGGGAGCTCGATCCGGTCAGCGGTGAAGCTGCGGTAAGAGCGGGAACGTCCGCTCTGGAGAAGGAAGCCTGGATCTCGGCAGTGCTCCTGGACTGGGGATCCTGTGGGCGGGTGGTCTACGTCGATGACGTCCCCGTGGGTTTCGTGTTGTATGCCCCTCCGGCCTACGTCCCCCGCTCGACGGCGTTCCCCACGAGTCCTGTCTCCCCCGATGCGGTCCAGCTCATGACCGCGTTCATCGTGCCGGGCTACCAGGGTCAGGGACTGGGGCGGGTGATGGTCCAGACGGTGGCCAAGGATCTGCTAAGGCGGGGGGTCAAGGCGATCGAGGCCTTCGGCGACGCACGCTGGAAGGAACCTGCCTGTGTGCTGCCTGCCGACCACCTCTTGGCGGTCGGCTTCAAGACGGTTCGGCAGCACCCCGCTCATCCACGGCTGAGGCTGGAGCTGCGATCGACGCTCTCCTGGAAGGAAGACGTGGAGATGGCGCTGGACCGGCTGCTGGGAGCTGTGCAGAAGGAACCGGCACTGCGTCCCCTGTAGAGGTGGGCAGTCAAGCGAATGGGCCAACCGTTTCCGGTTGGCCCATTGGTGTTTCACGTGAAACATGCACCGCCGAGGCGGCGGCTCAGCGACATCACTCGGAGATGAAATCCTCGAGGTCGCGGACGATCGCGGCCTTCGGCTTGGCACCCACGATGGTCTTGGCGACCTCCCCGCCCTGGTAGACGTTCAGGGTCGGGATGGACATGACGCCGTACTTGGCGGCCGTACCCGGGTTCTCGTCGATGTTCAGCTTGACGACCTCGATCTTGTCACCGTACTCGGCGGCGATGGCCTCGAGGGACGGCGCGATCTGGCGGCACGGACCGCACCAGGCGGCCCAGAAGTCCACGAGAACGGGCTTGTCGCTCTTGAGGACGTCCTGCTCGAAGGAGTCGTCGGTCACATTCTTCAGGGTGCCGGCCACGGCGGGCTCCTTAATCGTTGGTGCGTGGGGCGGGTAGGGGGTCAGACCGAGGTCTTCTCGGGCTCGGCCGGCTCCTCGTCCGCCAGGGCGGCGAGGAAGCGCTCGGCGTCGAGAGCGGCGGAGCAGCCGGTCCCGGCAGCGGTGATCGCCTGTCGGTAGGTGTGGTCCACCACGTCGCCCGCAGCGAAGACACCTGTCAGGTTGGTGCGCGTGGAGGGGGCGTCCACCTTCAGGTAGCCCTCTTCGTCCAGGTCGAGCTGACCCTTGAAGAGCTCGGTGCGGGGGTCGTGGCCGATGGCGATGAACAGGCCGGTCACCGGCAGGTCCGCGAGCTCGCCGGTCTTGAGGTTGCGCAGCTTCAGGCCGGAGAGCTTCGGGTCGCCCTGGATCTCGGCGACCTCGCTGTCCCACACGAACGAGATCTTCGGGTCGGCGAACGCACGCTCCTGCATCGCCTTGGAGGCGCGCAGGGTGTCACGGCGGTGGACGATCGTGACGGACTTGGCGAAGCGGGAGAGGAAGGTGGCTTCCTCCATCGCCGTGTCACCGCCCCCGATCACGGCGATGTCCTGGTCCTTGAAGAAGAACCCGTCACAGGTGGCGCACCACGAGACGCCGCGGCCGGAGAGGGCGTCCTCGTTCGGCAGACCGAGCTTGCGGTGCTGCGAGCCGGTGGCGACGATGACGGCCTTCGCGCGGTGGACCGTGCCCGCGGTGTCCGTGACGGTCTTGATCTCCCCGGTCAGGTCGACGTTGACGATGTCGTCGGGGACGAGCTCGGCGCCGAAGCGCTCGGCCTGGGAGCGCATGTTGTCCATGAGCTCGGGGCCCATGATGCCGTCCTGGAAGCCCGGGAAGTTCTCGACCTCGGTGGTGTTCATGAGCGCACCACCGGCGGTGACTGCGCCCTCGAACACCAGTGGCTTCAGCGACGCGCGCGCGGTGTAGAGCGCCGCCGTGTAGCCGGCGGGCCCGGAGCCGATGATGATCACGTTACGGACGTCGCTCACAGCTTGTTCCTCGTCTCTGGACTGCGTCGTTCGACCGGTGGGAGCTTCTGTCAGAACTCTCATCCCACCCAACGGATCCTAAGGGGCGCGCATTCCCGCTGTGTCCGGGCACACGGAGATGCCACGCCGTGCTCATCACCATGTGGGCGTAGACGGAGCGCGCGCTCACGCGGACGGGTAGGTACGCTTCAGGAGGACCTTGCCGGCGGAGGCGGGCGCCTCGTGATCCACGCAGGTCGCGTCGACGACGTAGGCGGTGACCCGGCTGTCGTCGGATGTGTCGGGAAGCAGCACCAGCATGGCCTTCTTCCCCTGATACCTGCCGTTCTCGACGGCGAGGGCGGCGTCGTCCCGCCCGATGCCGTCACGGACGCAGGCGGGCGCTACCGGTTCCCTGAACACCTTGGGCTGGTTCGGGCTCGGGGCGGTCTCGGCGCCGAAGGGAGTGCGGGAGCCCTCGCCTCCGCCGCTCTTGCTCTCGGCCAGGAGCACGGTGACCTGCTGGTGCAGCTTCCCCTCGGAGAAGGTGTCACCGGGTGAGGGCCGGCCGCTGCTCGCGGTGTCCTGAGGATGCTCGCCCTCGCCGAGCGACGACAACAGGACGGAGCCGAATCCCAGGGCTGCCGCGGTGAGGACGGCTCCCAGCACGGCGATCCGGCGGCGTCCGTTTCGCGTACGGGTCTTGCGCCCGGGTCCCGTGGTGGAGGAGCGCGGGCGTCCTGCGGGCCGGTCGGCGGGCGCAGACGTTTCACGTGAAACATGCGTCCCGCTGTCGTCCTCGGACGCGGACAGCGCAGCAACCGTCGTACGGTCTTCCGTGACCTCCGGTTGTGCGGCGTTCAACAGAGCCTCGGCGGCGAGGGCGGCATCGATGCGGTGCGCGACGTCGTCGGGCATGCGGGGCGTGCCCGGCAGCGTGCCGAGCAGACCGCGGATCTCCTCCAGGGAGGCGTAGACATCGTCGCAGAGCTCGCAGTCGTCCAGATGCCGACGCAGGTCCCTGCTCCTGGCCGGTGGGAGGAGGCCCTCGGCGAGGTCGGAGATCTCCGCGACGTCCGGGTGCCCGGCCATATCAGTCGTCGGCGTCACGCTCGTCCACCTCCGCCCCTCACTGCAGCTGAGTCGTTCGGTCCTGTGTCCCCGGGGTCCGCTCGACGCGGTCCCGCTGCGGGTGGGACGGTCGGCCGGGGTGTCCGGTTCCCTGCCCCGTCCGGCTTCTTGCCGTCGCTGCCTCGGTCCGGCCGGAGATGCGTGAGCAACGGGAGGAGTCTTGCTCTGCCGCGTGCGCATCGGCTCTTCACCGTGCCCGTCGGCACATCGAGGATCCGGGCCGCTTCCGCGACCGGGTAGCCCTGCATGTCGACCAGGACAAGTGCGGCACGTTGATCGGCTGGGAGGGTGCAGAGGGCTTCGACGAGCTGGCGGTGGAGATCCTTGCGCTCCGTCGGCGCCGAAGCCGACTCGTGCGGCTCCAGCAGCTGTTCCAGACGCTCGGTGTCGTCGACGGGAGAGGTCTTCCGGGAGGCGGCCTTGCGAGCACGGTCCAGGCAGGCGTTCACCGTGATCCTGTGCAGCCAGGTCGTGACGGCCGACTGGCCCCGGAAGGTGTGGGCGGCCCGGTAGGCGGACACGAGGGCGTCCTGGACCGCGTCAGCGGCCTCCTCGCGGTCCCCCAGCGTCCGCAGCGCGACGGCCCAGAGTCGATCCCGGTGCCGGCGCACGATCTCGCCGAAGGCATCGGGGTCGCCTTGGACGTGGTGGGCGAGGAGGTCCTGATCACTCACTCCGTCGTACCCGGTGCCGTCTGCCATCGGCCCCCTTCCTCGAGGCAGATGCCGTCAGCTGCTCACCTTGATGTCCGCCAGCCGGCCGCGCCACTTGCCGTCGTCCGGCTGCATGGGCAGCTTGGTGAGCCACACCAGGAGGTACCGGCTCTCGACGGACTTGCCGGGCTTCAGCTCCACCGTCGTCCCGCTGCCCTCGGCGACCTTCGAGTAGGCGTCGAACGAGGTCGGCCGCGCGTCCGCGTCCGCGCTCGCGCTGCGGAGCTCCACCGAGGTGTCCCCCATGAAGGTGACCGTCACCTTCCCGACCTGCTGCGTCTTGCCGAGGTCGAGGATGATGCCGACGCCGGGCTTCAGGCGGCCGAAGTCGGAGCTCAGGTAATAGTCCGTCTGCCAGTACGTGGCGGTGCTGTCGTCGTAGACCTTCCCTATGTCGGAAGGCTTCTCGGACTGGTCGCCGTAGGGGTCGAAGTCGCGGGCGCCGCTGATGGCGACGGGTTTGCCGGGTACGGGCTTCTTCTGGGGCTTGTCGTCCCCGTCGTTCGTCTGGGTCTGGCCCGGGTCGTCGTTCTTGTCGCCCTGGTCCATCAGGGCGTCCGCCAGTTGCCAGCTGCCGAGGCCCAGGGCGGCGATCAGAAGTGCGGCGACAGCCCACTTCAGGGCCTTGCCCGTGCGGCTCTGCAGCGGGGGCGGCGGGGCCGTCATCGGCTGGGTGATGCCGGGGCGGGGCGTTTGACGGCCGTACGAGCCCTGCTGGTACGTGGTCCGCGCGTACTCGGGCGGCGCGGTGAACGCCGGCTCGGGCGGGGGGATACGCGGCATCTCGCCGATCGCTTTCACCAACTCCTCCGGAGTGGTGCAGGGCGCCTCGTGGCGGGAGGCTGTCGCACCGTCGTTGGCGAGCGCGCGCATGGAGAGCTCGGACAGGCCGCGGTGCACTCCTGCCCGCACCTGGTCGGGCGCGATCAAGCCGATGTCCTTCGGCAGGCCCGACAACCCGTAGGCGTCGTTCTCGTAAGGCCAGCGCTGGGTGAGTGACGCGTACAGCAGGGCGCCGATGGCCTCGGTGTCGGCGCGCTGGGGAGTGTCGGACGAAACACCCCGCAGTGCGGCGTTCACGGCGAGACCGCGGATGCGCCACTGGCCGGTCGAGGTACGCAGGACGGCATTGGGGTTCAGCCGCAGATGCGCCAGGCCCTCGCGGTGGGCGGCGGCCATCGCGGCGGACACCTGACTGACCATCTGGTAGGCGTCGTACGGCTCCAGCGGCCCGGCGGCGAGAAGCGTGGTCAGTTCCGTCGCGTCGGGGAGCCACTCGTGGACGACGTAGACGACGTCGTTCTCCTCCACCGCGTCCAGCACCTGGACGAACCGGGGGTCGCCCAGGAGGGCCGAGGAGCGCGCGGCGGCCAGCACGGAGCGGGCGCGTGAGTGGTCCGCGGGCAGGATGTGCACGCCGACGGCACGGCGGAGCTTCTCGTCCACGGCACGCCAACTGCTGAAACCGTCCAGACGGGTGACGCACTCCTCGAGGCGGTAGCGTCTGGCGAGCTTGTGACCGCTGTGCAGTGCAGGCGGCGAGGAGTGTCCGGGCCCGTCGGTCCGGATGCTCTCCTGTACCTCGTCGCTGTCCGTGTCCCGCTCCCGGTTCTTGGCCACCCCGTCGGCCGTGGACTGGTCCGCCTGTGCGGTCAGCGACGTCTCGTCGCTGTTGTCTGCCACGTCGACGGCAGCCGTACTCCGTTCCGCCACCGTCGTTCCCGCCTCCCCATCCATTGCGCGCCGGTCGGCGACCTTGCGCGCCGTCCGACGCCGAAACCAATTGTGCCCACAGTCCGCCGCTATGCACGACACGCGGTGGCTGACGATGGTTGTGCGCCTACCCCCCCGACTCAGCGTCCCAGGCGTCCGCGAACCATGCCGACCAGGGAGTTGAGTTCCTCGATCCGCATGCGGCGGGCGGCGAAGAAGAAGCCCACGAGGAGTACGGCGCCGCCCGCGAGCACCGCGGCCAGCGAGCCCACGACACCCTGGCCGAGCGTCTGGCCGATGCCGTAGCAGGCCGCGCCGCTGAGCAGGGCGGCCGGAACCGACGCGATGCACAGCCGGGCGTAGGTACGCAGGACCCGGGCTCCGTCCAGGTCCCCGCCCAGCCGCTTGCGCAGCCGGCGCCAGGCGACACCCACGCCGATCGCGTAGGCCAGTCCGTAGGAGGCGGCCATGCCGACCACGGCCCAGCGCGACGGGATGACGAAGAAGCAGATCGCCGAGGCACCCGCGTTGACCGCGGCCACGATGACCGTGTTGGAGAAGGGAGTTCGGGTGTCCTCGTAGGCGTAGAAGGCACGCAGGACGACGTACTGCACGGAGTACGGGATCAGCCCGAGACCGAACGCCATCAGCATGAAGCCCATGTTGGTGGCCTCGCTGGTGCCGGAGGAGCCGAACATCAGCGTGCACATGGGGATGCCGAGCGAGAGGAAACCGAAGGCGATCGGCACGATCGCGACGGCCGTGTTGCGCAGGCCCTGGGAGATGTCGTCCCGGACGGCGCCGCCGTCGCCCTCGGCCGCCGAGCGCGACAGACGCGGCAGCAGGGCGGCCATGAGGGAGACCGTGATGATGGCCTGCGGCAGGCCCCAGATGAGCTGGGCGTTGGCGTAGGCGGCGAAGCCGGTGCCGTCGACGGGCGAGGCCTTGCCCGCCGCGGTGGACAGCTGGATGACGATCATGGCGCCCGCCTGGTTGGCGAGGACGAACAGGACCGTCCACTTGGCGAGCGTGACGGCCTTGCCGAGTCCCTGGCCCTTCCAGTCGAAGCGCAGCCGCAGCCGGAAACCGGTCTCCCGCAGGTAGGGGATCATGGCGAGCGCCTGGACCACGAGTCCGAGCAGGACGCCGATACCGAGGAGGCGCTGCCCCTCCGGCGGAATGGTCGAGGCCTTCATCCCGGAGTCGCCGGCGGTGCCGTAGACGTAGATGAACATGCCCAGCGTCACGATGATGACGATGTTGTTCAGGACCGGGGTCCACATCATCGCGCCGAACTTGCCGCGGGCGTTGAGGATCTGGCCCATGACCACGTGGATCCCCATGAAGAAGATCGTGGGCAGGAAGTACTGGGCGAACGTGACGGCGACCTCGTTCGCCGCCGGGTCGCTGGCGACCGGGGCGGACAGCAGGCGGACCAGGAGCGGCGCGCCGAGGACCGAGAGGGCGGTGAGCGCGCCGAGCGTCACGACGACCAGGGTGAGCAGGCGGTTGGCGTAGGCCTCGCCACCGTCCTCGTCCTCCTTCATAGCCCGGACCAGCTGCGGCACGAAGACGGAGTTGAGACCGCCGCCGACCGTGAGGATGTAGATCATCGTCGGCAGCTGGTAGGCGACCTGGAAGGTGTCACCGAGAAGGCCGACGCCCAGGGCCGAGACGATCAGCGCGGAGCGGATGAAGCCGGTGAGACGGGAGACCATCGTGCCGGCCGCCATCACGGCGCTGGACTTCATCAGGCCCGCGGCGCGGCCGGTCTTCTTCGGGGCCTGCGACTCGGCGGGTTCCGGTTCGGGGGTGTCGTCGGCCAGGGGAGCCGCGACGGTCTGCTCGGGCGCCGTGTACCGGCCCTGAGTCACGGGCGCAGGGGACGGGCCGGGCACCGAGGCCGCCTCGTACGAGGGGTGACCGCTGCTCTGCTGGTCCCTGAAGAGGTGTGCGAAGGCGTCCGGCTCCCGGCGCGGCTCGCCCGCCTGGGAGACGAGGTCGTCCACGCCCACGAACTGGGTGGTCCGGGGGTCGTCGCCGTAGGGCAGGTGCTGCGTGAGGCCGTCCGGCTCCGGCGCGGGCGTCTGCGCCCACACCTGCGGGTCGGGGGCGTACGGCGACTGCGGCGGCTGGGCGTACATCTGGTGCTGCGCCTGGTACGCGCCCGGTGGGGGCGGCTGGTGTGCGGCGCGGTCGTAGGGCGCGTCGCCGACCGGCGGGGCCTGGGCGGAGAGGTCCTGAGCGCTGTACGGGTCCATGGCGTGGGCGCCCTGGAGGTACATGTCCGCGGGCGGCTGCGGCGGCAGCTGGCCATGCTCGGGAGGCGTGCCCTCAGGCCCGCCCGCCTCGGGGTGGCCCGAGCCGCCCACGGCACGGCCGCGATCACCGTCGTACGGCGCGTTCATGGTTACCCCACCTCATCGTCCCGGGCCCACCGGCCACGACATCTCAACGGTCCACTCTCTCACCCGTGCCGGACGGGTCGGCACTTTCGGCTGCGGTGTCCGGGGCCGGGTCACTCGGCTGCTCGGGGGCGTCTGCCCGGGAGCCGGCGTCGGACTCTCCCTTGAGACGTTCGTCGGCGGGCTGCGGGTTCTGTGCTGCGGCGGCCGGGCGGTCGGCGGCGTCCTCGGCCGCCTCGCGCGCCGCGGCACGCTTGCGCTGGGTGTACATCCGGAAACCGGCGAGGACCAGCAGCAGGACACCGCCGCCGATGACCAGCATCACCGTGGGGGTGATCTCGGTGACCTTCACATCGAAGGTGACCGGGTCGCCGTAGGGCCGGCCGTCCTCCGTGTACAGCTGCGCCTCGACTTCCGCCCGGCCGTTGGCGTTGGCGGACGTGGTGAACTTCACGGACTGGCTGTGGCCGCCGTTGACGGTGACGGGCCGCTCATCGTAGGCGGCGTCACCGATCTTGAGGCGCGTCGGATTCTTCGACGTGAGCCGTAGCTCCAGGTGCTCCACGCCCTGGACCAGGTTGTTCTGGACGGTCACCGGGATCGTGGCGCTGCGCCCGGAGAGCTTGGTCTCGGACTTCTGGATCAGCTTGACCCCGTCGATGAGCCCGTCGAGGTAGGACTCCATGCCGTCGCGGTACCCCACCGCCGCTACGCCCCGGTTTCGCCAGGACGTGGACATCTCACGGTTCATGGCCCGCCCGAACGGAGTCACCACGCGGGACTGGCGGGTGAGGATCACCTTGAACTTGTCGAGCTTCTCCTTGGTCCTGGCGATCTGCTCGAACGCGGCCCGCGGCAGCTCCTGCTTGCGCAGGGAGGCCGGGTAGGCCGAGCCCGGCGGAACGCTGGTGTTGGCCGCGGGGTCCGGTTTGGCCTTCGCGGCGTCCGCGAGGTCCTGAGACTCCGACCAGTTGCCGCCCTGGAGGGCCGCGAGGGCTTCGGCCATGGCCCGTGCCTGGCTCACGGACGGCATGCGCTGCGGGGCGACGACGACGCTGCGCCGCTTGCCCGTCTGCTGCTCCAGGGCCAGGCTCTGGGCCAGGAATCGCTGCACGGCGAGCGTCGAGGCGGAGGCCTTCGTCAGGTCGCCCTGGAACACCGTGGACATCCTGGCGTCCGCGACGACCGCGGTGGTGCCGCCGCCGATGGGGCGGGCCGCGGAGGGCGTGTACGACAGGTTGTCCTGGAGGCTGTCGCTGCGGGCGATCACCTTGTCGGCCCCCGCGGAGGTCGCGACCTTCACGATCGAGGGGTCGACGGCGCCGTCGACAGGCCAGGCGAAGTCCGTGGACGCTTTGACGTGGAGGATCACGTCCACCGTGTCCTCGGCGACGTCGGCGGCCTCCTTGAGGTGGCTCAACGAGCCGGTGACGTTCGTGCCGTTGTGGGCGAGAGAGGCCAGGTCGGGGTCGCCGAACGGCAGGGCGACAACCTCCTTGCCCGCGACCGCCTGCTGCAATTCGGCGAGCCAGCGCCTGGCGAGCTCCTGGTTCGTGCCCTCGGTGTTGGTGCCGTCCGTGTCGCTGACCTCGTAGGTCTTGGTCATCGCGTCGACGGAGGCCAGCAGGTCCGGGTCGACCACCCAGGTGACGTCGAGGCCCTTGCCCAGCGACACCATCTGGTCGAGGCGGCCGCCCGGGGCCAGCTTCTCGGCGAGCTTGTTGTCGCGGAACACCGGCGTCTGCTGCTCGTTCGAGCCCGTCTCGGCCGCCATGTGGGCGTCGGAGACGAGCGGCCACAGGACCGTGGTCTTCGTCTTGGAGCCGGCGCTCTCCGGCTGCCACGGCAGGAACGTGCGCTGGATGCCGAGGATCTGCTCCCAGGGCTGTGCCGACGTCTCTCCGGAGAGGGTGACACCCAGGGGGTAGACGCCGTCCTGGCCGAGGTCCAGCTCGTCGACCGGCACGGAGATCGTGAAGGGCTCCGCCACACCCGGGGTGAGTTTGGAGAACTTCTCGGTGTACTTGCCGCCGACCTTCTCGCCCAGAGGTCCCTGGACGTCGCTGCTCTTCCTGGCGAGTGTGTCGATGGACGACCGGGTGCCCATGGGCGGGCCCACAAGGAGATCGACACGGGCGTCGGTGACGGGCTGCTTGCCGTTGTTCGTCACCGTGCCCGACACGGTCACCGTGTCCCCCTCCGTGGGGGCGCCGGGAGTGAGGGAGTCGACCGCGACGGACACCGAGCCCGCACCGGACACGGCCTGCGGGGACTCCTGAGCTGCGGCGCCAGCGGGGGCGGCGGCCGGCAACTGGAGCAGCCCGGCCAGCAGGGGCGCCCCGGCGAGAGCTGCCCCGGTGCGCCGCAGCCACCGGCGGGCAGGTGAGGCACTGGTCCCCTGGAAGTCTGCCGCGTCGGCCACGCGCTCGCCCGTCCCTCGTCGTCGTCAGTGGTCGTCGGAATGTGCGTCCACGCATGGTAACGATGCCCGCTGAGGGGAAGTGCCGCGGTCCGCTCCACAAGATCGCGGGCAAGCGGTCTCCCTGTCTGGTATGCAGGCCTTTGCGGGGGAGCGGGTTCTTGACTCCCCGGGGCGCGTCTTGTGCCTCTGTCCAGGGACGCCTCCGCAGCCGAAATACGGGGAGCTGCGGTGCGCCCCGGCCACGTACCCTCTTCTGTTGTGCCGAACGCCAACGAAGAAACGTCCCGTGCCCTGAGCCACGTGCAGCAACGCGCGGTGAGTGAACTGCTGCGGGTCGCTCCTGTCGCCGACGACCTCGCCCGCCGCTTCCAGGAGGCCGGGTTCTCACTCGCCCTGGTCGGCGGCTCGGTACGGGACGCGCTGCTGGGCAGACTCGGCAACGACCTGGACTTCACGACCGATGCCCGTCCCGGGGACGTCCTCAAGATCGTGCGCCCCTGGGCGGACGCCGTCTGGGAGGTCGGGATCGCCTTCGGCACGGTGGGGGCCCACAAGGGTGGCTACCAGATCGAGATCACCACGTACCGGTCGGAGGCGTACGACCGCACCTCACGCAAACCCGAGGTGTCGTACGGCGACTCCATCGAGGAAGACCTCGTCCGCCGTGACTTCACGGTCAACGCGATGGCCGTTGCACTGCCGGAGAAGGAGTTCATCGACCCGCACGGTGGGCTCGAGGACCTGGCCTCACGTGTGCTGCGCACCCCTGGAACCCCGGAGCGGTCGTTCTCCGACGACCCGCTGCGGATGATGAGGGCCGCGCGTTTCGCGGCGCAACTCGACTTCGAGGTCGCTCCCGAGGTCGTCACGGCGATGACGGACATGTCCCGGCGCCTCGAGATCGTCTCGGCCGAGCGGGTGCGGGACGAGCTGAACAAACTGATCCTCTCCCCGCACCCCCGCAAGGGCCTGACGCTGCTCGTCGAGACGGGCCTCGCCGACCAGGTGCTGCCCGAGCTGCCCGCCCTGCGCCTGGAGCGTGACGAGCACCACCGGCACAAGGACGTCTACGACCACACACTGATCGTCCTGGAGCAGGCGATGGAGCTGGAGGACGACGGTCCCGACCTGACACTCAGGCTGGCCGCTCTGCTCCACGACATCGGCAAGCCCCGCACGCGCCGCTTCGAGAAAGACGGCCGGGTCTCGTTCCACCACCACGAGGTGGTCGGGGCGAAGATGACCAAGAAGCGCATGACAGCGCTGAAGTACTCCAACGAGCTGGTGAAGGACGTCTCCCGTCTGGTCGAGCTCCACCTGCGCTTCCACGGCTACGGCACCGGCGAGTGGACGGACTCCGCAGTCCGGCGCTACGTCCGTGACGCCGGCCCGCTCCTCGACCGTCTCCACAAGCTGACCCGCTCCGACTGCACCACGCGCAACAAGCGCAAGGCCGCAGCCCTCTCGCGTGCGTACGACGGCCTGGAGGAGCGGATCGCCCGGCTGCAGGAGAAGGAGGAGCTCGACTCCATCCGCCCGGACCTCGACGGCAACCAGATCATGGAGATCCTCGGCGTCGCTCCCGGCCCGGTCATCGGACGCGCGTACAAGCACATGCTGGAACTGCGGCTGGAGCACGGGCCGATGGAGCACGATGCGGCGGTGTCCGCGCTCAAGGACTGGTGGGCCGAGGAGGAGAGCTGAGACAGGAGATCGGGGTCATGTTTCACGTGGAACATGACCCCGAACCGAGGTGCGGTTCTTCAAAGGCAAGGGGCGTCGCACCCGTGTCAAACGGGGCTCGCCCCCAGCGGCCCTTGGTTTTAAGATGAAAAAAAAAAATTATGTGGGCAGAGAGAATGTAATTAAACCAAATTAACAAAA
>NZ_JBHYQH010000003.1:54744-272005 GCF_042746715.1 Streptomyces sp. NPDC058741
TTTTTGCGAGGTTATATCCTCCCCATCAGGGTGGTGTTGATCTATAGGACTAGTCGGTGCGCCACCGCTGGGGGGGCCCCACGCCCCTTGCGGCAGTGTGTTTCACGTGAAACACACTGCTTGAGTGGCCCTACTTGACTGACTTCAGGCAGAGAACGACATCGTGGTTGTCACCCACCTGGTAGTACGCGATCTCCGCCTCCTTGACCGTCGCGCACTTGCTGTCGTCGCTGGTGTTGTCGAACTTCTCGACGACCTTGTACTGAGCGTCACTGGATGAGCAGTCGACCGTGGAGAGGTCCGGCTGGGACTGGGATCCCTTGTTCTGCATGCAACTACCCACGGCCGTGGTCTCCGCGTCGGTCTTGCCCATCTGCCACTTGACCACGGCGATGATGATGGCGATGACGATGAAGCCGACGATACGCAGCAGCTTCTTGCTGAAGCGCCGAGAGGGAGTCGGCTGAGGGGCCGGAGCGCCACCCTGGGGCGGGATGCCGGGCTGGCCGGGCTGCTGCGGGTAGCCGGCCTGCGGCGGGAACGGAGCCTGAGGCTGAACCGCGGGCTGGCCCTGCGCGAACGGATTGCCCTGGGGCGGCGGAGTAGTCACTTGGGGGTCCCCCTAGAACATGGTGAGTGACGCGAACATGTCGCGAGATAAGACCCACGTAAGCTATCGGTCCCCACTGACAACGCAGTAGTCAGGAATGGCTCTGTGGCATTGATGTGACACTTACGGACGTCCAAAACGCGCCATAGCGGCAGCTACTGCCGCGTAGGTGACGGCGATCGTGATCACCAGCGTCGCGGATCGGCCGTCCGGTGGCAGCATGAGGGCGGCCACAGCGGCCGCGCCGACGAAGGAGACGTTGAACAGAACGTCGTAGACCGAGAAGATCCGGCCACGGAAACCGTCGTCGACGGCCGACTGGACGATCGTGTCCGTGGCGATCTTCGCGCCCTGGGTGGTCAGCCCCAGGACGAACGCCGCGACCAGCAAGGGAACGGTGGCGAACGGCAGTCCGAGCGCGGGTTCCAGCACTGCGGCGGCCCCCGCGCACACGACGATCCAAAGACCGGGTCCGAGGCGTCCCGCGGCCCAGGGGGTCACCACGGCCGCCGCGAAGAAGCCCGCGCCGGAGATGCCCAACGCCAGCCCGAGCAGGGTGAGTCCACCGTCGGTGGTCGAGGTGAGCGCGTACCGGCAGAGCATCAGCAGCATGACCAGCAGCGCGCCGTAGCAGAACCGCATCAGCGACATCGCGGCGAGCGCCCAGGCGGCCTCCCGGCGCCGCGGCTCGGCCAGGTGCCGTGCGCCCGCCACCAGATCGCGCAGGGTGGTGCTGATCGCCGTACCGATCCGCACATGCGGCACCGTCCGGTCGGGGCCCAGCAGTTCACGCGCCATGCGGAGGGAGGCCAGAGCCGCGCACAGGTACAGCCCCGCCGCCACGAGCACCACGGCGGCGTCGGAATCGGCCACCACCAGACGGACCACGAAGGCGATACCGCCGCCCGCGGTCGCCGCCAGCGTCCCGGCCGTCGGGGAGAGGGAGTTGGCGATGACCAGGCGCTCGGCGTCGACCACACGCGGCAGGGCGGCTGACAGGCCCGAGAGGACGAACCGGTTGATGGCGGTCACGCACAGCGCGGAGGCGTAGAAGAGCCAGTCCGGAGCGGGGCTGAGTATCAGCACAGCCGTCGCGCAGGCGAGCAGGGCGCGCAGCAGGCTCCCGTGGAACAGGACCTGACGTCGTCGCCACCGGTCCAGCAGGACCCCGGCGAAAGGGCCGACGAGGGAGTACGGAAGGAGCAGGACCGCCATCGCCGAGGCGACCGCCGCGGCGGAGGTCTCCTTCTCCGGTGAGAAGACCACGTGGGCGGCGAGCGCGACCTGGTAGACGCCGTCGGCGCCCTGGGAGAGCAGCCGGACGGCGAGCAGGCGCCGGAACCCCTGGAAAAGCAACAGCACACGCAGGTCACGGACGACGGCCATGGGGCCCAGCCTCACATACGGGGAGGGTCCCCGGGGCCTTGCGACCCGGGGACCCTCACAGCCCTGGCAGGAGCGACGTGTGGTGGCGCGTCAGCGCTCGACCTCGCCCTTGATGAACTTCTCGACGTTCTCGCGGGCCTCGTCGTCGAAGTACTGCACGGGCGGGGACTTCATGAAGTAGCTCGAAGCCGAGAGGATCGGGCCGCCGATGCCGCGGTCCTTGGCGATCTTCGCGGCGCGCAGCGCGTCGATGATGACACCGGCGGAGTTCGGGGAGTCCCAGACCTCGAGCTTGTACTCCAGGTTCAGCGGGACGTCGCCGAACGCGCGGCCCTCGAGGCGCACGTAGGCCCACTTGCGGTCGTCCAGCCAGGCGACGTAGTCGGACGGGCCGATGTGGACGTTGCCCTCGCCCAGTTCGCGGTCGCGGATCTGGGAGGTGACGGCCTGCGTCTTGGAGATCTTCTTCGACTCGAGGCGGTCGCGCTCGAGCATGTTCTTGAAGTCCATGTTGCCGCCGACGTTCAGCTGCATCGTGCGGTCCAGGACGACGCCCCGGTCCTCGAACAGCTTCGCCATGACGCGGTGCGTGATCGTGGCGCCGACCTGCGACTTGATGTCGTCGCCGACGATCGGGACGCCCGCCTCGGTGAACTTGTCCGCCCACTCCTTGGTGCCGGCGATGAAGACCGGAAGGGCGTTGACGAACGCGACCTTGGCGTCGAGGGCGCACTGCGCGTAGAACTTCGCCGCGTCCTCGGAGCCGACCGGCAGGTAGCAGACGAGGACGTCGACCTGCTGGTCCTTGAGGATCTGGACGACGTCGACCGGCTCGTCGGCGGCCTCCTCGATGGTCTCGCGGTAGTACCGGCCGAGGCCGTCGAGGGTGTGGCCGCGCTGGACCGTCACTCCGGTGTGGGGCACGTCGCAGATCTTGATGGTGTTGTTCTCCGAGGCGCCGATGGCGTCCGCGAGGTCGAGACCGACCTTCTTGGCGTCCACGTCGAACGCGGCGACGAACTCGACGTCGCGGACGTGGTACTCGCCGAACTGGACGTGCATCAGGCCCGGCACCTTGGACGCCGGGTCGGCGTCCTTGTAGTACTCGACTCCCTGCACCAGCGATGCGGCGCAGTTGCCCACACCGACGATGGCTACGCGAACCGAACCCATTCCGGTTGCTCCCTGTGTGTACGAGTGAGGCCCTGAAGTGGGCTCTCACGTGGCGGTGTCGCCGGGCGTATCCGGACGGGGGTCGTCCCCCGGCCGGGGCAGGCCGCCCGACGCTCCAGATGTGGTGTCACGCGAAGCGGGCTCCCCGGAGGCGGAACCCTGGAGGTCCCGTCCCGCCCGCTCGCTCTCGATGAGCTCGTTCAGCCAGCGCACCTCGCGCTCCACGGACTCCATCCCGTGGCGCTGCAGCTCAAGCGTGTAGTCGTCGAGGCGCTCCCGGGTCCGGGCCAGGGACGCGCTCATCTTCTCGAGGCGCTCCTCCAGCCGGCTGCGGCGGCCTTCGAGCACGCGCATACGGACATCGCGTGAGGTCTGCCCGAAGAATGCGAAGCGGGCGGCGAAGGTCTCGTCCTCGTACGCGTCGGGCCCGGTCTGCGAGAGCAGTTGCTCGAAGTGCTCCTTACCCTCCGCCGTCAGCCGGTAGACGATCTTGGCGCGGCGGCCGGTCAGGGGCACCGTCTCGGTTTCGGTCCCCGGTTCCTCGATCAGCCAGCCGTTGGCGACCAGCGTCTTGAGGCAGGGGTACAGCGTTCCGTAGCTGAACGCCCGGAACACACCCAGTGACGTGTTGAGACGTTTACGCAGTTCATAGCCGTGCATGGGAGATTCGCGGAGCAGGCCGAGTACGGCGAACTCAAGGATCCCGGAACGCCGGCTCATCGTCGCCTCCTCCCTGCCGTGGTGTGCGCGTCTCCGTCGGATGTGTCGGACCGATGTGTCGAGCAGATGTATCGACTCGATACATCAAAACGATAGAACGGCCTTCCGGATGCGACAAGGGGGGGTGTGGTGAACGGGATCACATCACCGATTCGTCGGATGCGATGTGCCTGATTTGAGGTGAACTTCGGGCCTCGGCAGGTTTTGACGGTGCGTAGTCTGTGCGCCATGCACCTCACCGGGAACCGAGTGACGCCTGAGCGCGTCGTCATCTTCGGTGTAGTACGGGTGCACACGGGACCGATGAATGCGGAGCCGACCGCATCCGTACTTCGGGGGGACCGGAAACCAGCCGCCGTTTCCAGGCGCGCAAAGGTGCGCCTGCCCGAGGAGTAGTCGTTCGATGAGCGAGCACCGTCGCAAACCGCCGCAGCCGCAGGGAGGCGGACGTGCCGCGGCCCGACGCGGCCAGTCCGGCTCGTCCTCCGGCCGCCGCGCGGCACCGCGAGGCGCCACCGGGTCTCCGTCCGACTCCTATGGGTCGGGTCCCCTCGGCTCGGGGGGTGATGAGCGCGCGTACGGCAGCCGTGCGGAGGCCCGGCGCGCGGCGCAGAGAGGCGCGGGAGGCAGCCGGCGCAGGGCTGCCGAACCGACCCGAGGCGGCCGTCGCGCCGCCCCCGGCGGGCCGAACGGGCCCGGCCGGGGCCGAGGGCGCGCAGCCGCCGTCCCCGGCAAGAAGCGGCTGATCGACTATCCGCGGGCCGGCAAGGACGGCTGGCAGCGCTGGCTGCCGTCCTGGAAGCTCGTCTCCGGCCTGTGCATCGGCTTCCTCGGCAGCCTCGTGGCCGTGGCGGGCATCGGCTACGCCATGGTGGGCGTCCCGAACGAGGAGAACGCGGCGGCGCTGTCGCAGAACAACGTCTACTACTGGGCCGACGGCACTCAGATGGTCGCGGCGGGCAGTGGCCAGAACCGCCAGAACGTCGCGATCGAGCGGATCCCGAAGGCCATGCAGTGGGCGGTGATCTCGGCCGAGAACAAGAGCTTCTACCAAGACTCGGGCGTCGACCCCATGGGCATCGCCCGAGCCCTGGCGAACATGGCGCGGGGCGGTGACACCCAGGGCGGCTCGACGATCACCCAGCAGTTCGTCAAGAACACCTACCTCAGCCAGGAACAGACGATCACTCGTAAGTTCAAGGAGATGTTCATCTCCATCAAGGTGGGCACCAAGGTCTCCAAGCCGGTGATCCTCCAGGGCTACCTCAACACCTCGTACTACGGCCGTGGCGCCTACGGCATCCAGGCCGCCGCGCAGGCTTACTACGGCAAGGACGCCGCGAAGCTCACCCCGAGCGAGTGCGCCTTCCTCGCCGCTCTGCTCAAGGGCCCGACCTACTACGATCCGGCGGGCAACGAGAGCATCGACACCACGGCGACTGCGGAGGCCAACCGCAAGCGTTCCGAGGACCGCTGGGGCTGGATCCTCGAGCAGATGCACAACGACAAGAGGATCACGGACAAGCAGTACCAGGACGCGATCAAGGAGTACCCCGAGCCCCAGCCACGCAAGGCCTCCAAGGGCATGAGCGGGCAGATCGGCTACCTGGCGGACACGGCCAAGAAGTACGTCCTGAACCACTCCAACATCACGGAAGCCCAGTTCGACCAGGGCGGCTACCAGATCAGGACGACCTTCGAGAAGAGCAAGGTCGAGGCACTGGCGAAGGCCGTCAAGAAGGTCGAGAAGGAGAAGCTCGACCCGAAGAATCGGGAGCGGGACCGACACGTCCAGTTCGGTGCGGCGTCGGTGAAGCCCAAGGACGGCGCGATCGTCGCGCTCTACGGTGGCGCGGGCTACGAGAACGGCCACTTCAACAACAACGCGGACACCTCGGGTGTCCCGGTCGGCTCCACCTGGAAGCCGTTCGTGCTCGCCGCCGCCATGGAGCACGGGACCTACCGCAGTGAGGGACCGCTCTCGCCGCTGAGCAAGTACAACGGCAACGACCTCCTGAAGGTCCGGAACAACGACGGTTCCTACGTCCTGAAGAAGGACAACACGCCGTTCCTTCAGAAGAACGAGAGCGACCACCCCTGGGGCTACATCACCCTGCGCAAGGCGATGGAGCAGTCCGTCAACACCCCGTTCGTACAGCTGGGCATGGACGTCGGGATGAGGAACGTGCGGGACGTGGCCGAGAAGTCAGGCATCCTCGACTCCAGCTTCGCCACTCTGAACCCGTCGTTCGCGCTCGGTACCTCGACGCCCAGCGCGATCCGCATGGCCGACGCCTACGCGACGTTCGCCGCCGCCGGCAAGCAGGCCGCTCCGTACTCGGTGACCAGCGTCAAGTTCAACGGGCAGGACATCGAGGGCTTCGACAAGCCCCGGATCACCCAGGCGATGCCGGAGAACGTGGCGAACAACATCACGGACGTCCTCGAGAACGTCATCCAGAACGGCACGGGTAAGAACGCGCTGGCTCTGGGCCGTACGGCGGCCGGCAAGACCGGTACGACGGACGAGAACAAGTCCGCCTGGTTCGTCGGTTACACGCAGCAGCTGTCCACCTCGGTCGCGATGTTCCGTGAGGACCCCAAGAGCGCCAAGCTGCTCTCCATGAACGGCACGGCCGGCGAGGAGTCCATTCACGGTGGTGATGTCCCCACGCTGGTGTGGACCGAGTACATGAAGGCCGCGCTCAAGGGCAAGCCCGATCTCGGTTTCCCGGATGCCGAGCAGATCGGCCAGATCCAGGACGGGGTGGGTGCTCCCTCGCCGACCCCGACGCCCACGGTGGAGCCCAGTGAGACCGTGACCGAGACGCCGAGCGCCACGCCGAGCGAGACGCCGACGAGTCCGTCGCCCTCACCGAGCGACTCCTGTGGATTCTTCGGGTGCCAGACGGACGGCGGCGCACAGAACGGTGGCCCGGGCAACGGAGGCACGGACGGTGGGGCGAGCACCGAGCCCAGCCCGACCGACACGAACCTGGACGGCGGTAACAGCAGGGGCAACGGCAACGGGGGCATCTTCGGAGGCCCTGCCGGATAGCTGACGATCGCCCTGCTTGGGTGTTTCACGTGAAACGCCACGATGTTTCACGTGAAACGAGGGCCGCCGCACCCACTCGGGTGCGGCGGCCCTCGGCGTATGGCCGGACTCGTACGGCAGGATGTGCGGCATGCCCAGTGCAGAATCGACGCGAGCAGGCGTCCATGAGCCGGAGCCGGTGCGGCCGACCAAGGAGGACGAGGTCGCCGCGGCCGGCAGTGAGCTGATCGGCGGCCCGCTCGGGCGGCGCGTGCTGCCCGGGGCCTCCTGGTGGACTCCGGTGCGGGTGATCGCGCTCGTGGCGATCGGCATGTTCGCCCTCGGCCTGGTCCAGAAGGCGCCCTGCTACAACGGTGCCTGGTTCTTCGGCGCAAGCTCCCAGTACACGCACGCGTGCTACTCGGACATCCCGCACCTCTACCAGGGGCGCGGCTTCGCCGACGGGCTCGTGCCGTACTTCGACAAGCTCCCCGGCGACATGCAGTACCTGGAGTACCCGGTGCTGACCGGTGTCTTCATGGAGGCCGCCTCGTGGCTCACGCCCGGCAGCGGCACCATCCAGGACCAGGAGCAGTGGTACTGGATGGTCAACGCGGGGATGCTCATGGTCTGCGCGGCCGTCATCGCCGTCTGCGTCACCCGCACCCACGCGCGGCGTCCCTGGGACGGTCTCCTGGTCGCTCTGGCGCCCGCCTTCGCACTGACGGCCACCATCAACTGGGACCTGCTGGCGGTCGCCCTGACGGCCGCGGCGATGCTGATGTGGTCGCGGGGCCGCTCCCTCGCCTTCGGTGTCCTGCTCGGCCTCGCCACGGCCGCCAAGCTCTATCCCTTCCTGCTTCTGGGGCCGCTGCTGGTGCTGTGCTGGCGCGCGGGCAGGTGGCGGGAGTTCGGTACGGCCCTGGGCGGCGCGATCGTCGCCTGGGTCGTCGTGAACGGGCCGGTGATGCTCTTCGCGTTCGAGGGCTGGTCGAAGTTCTACACGTTCAGCCAGGAGCGCGGTGTCGACTTCGGCTCGTTCTGGCTGATCCTGGCCCAGAACTCGGACGACCCCCTCAGCACCGACACCGTCAACACGCTCGCCACGCTGCTGATGCTGGCGAGCTGCGTGGCCGTCGCGGCGCTCGCACTGACCGCACCGCGCCGCCCCCGGTTCGCCCAGCTCGCCTTCCTGATCGTCGCGGCCTTCATCCTCACGAACAAGGTCTATTCACCCCAGTACGTGCTGTGGCTGGTTCCCCTGGCCGCCCTGGCCCGGCCGAAGTGGCGGGACTTCCTGATCTGGCAGGCCTGCGAGGTGGCGTACTTCCTGGGCATCTGGATGTACCTCGCGTACACGACCAGCGGAGACGCCCACAAGGGACTGCCCACCGACGGCTACCACTGGGCCATCGGCCTGCATCTGCTGGGGACGCTGTACCTGTGCGTGATGATCGTCCGGGACATCTTCATGCCGGAACGGGATCCGGTGCGCCGCTCCGGGGACGACGACCCCTCGGGCGGCGTGCTCGACGGCGCCGAGGACGTCTTCGTCCTCGGTCCCGCGGGCCGCTCCCGACAGGACGCGACCACCCACTTCGAGGGACCGCAGGTGCAGTGGGGCAAGCAGGGCGCTCCCGGCGGTTCGCTGTGAGCGAACGGCGCTGACCCGGCTTGAGGTTCAGGAGGGTCGGAGACACCGAAGGCCGTACACGGGACACCGTGTACGGCCTTCTCGCTGAGCTCGAGCTTCCCGGGTTCAGCGGTCCACGAGCCGGTCGAACTGCGTGGTGGTGTGCCGCAGATGGGCCACCAGCTCCTCGCCGACCTTCGGCTCCGGTGCTTCCGCGGGCACGAAGAGGATCGAGACCTGCATGTGCGGCGGTTCGGCGAACCAGCGCTGCTTGCCGCCCCAGACGAACGGAGAGAGGTTCCGGTTGACCGTCGCGAGGCCGGCACGGGCGACGCCCTTGGCGCGCGGCATGACCCCGTGCAGCGCCTTGGGAGCCTCCAGACCCACCCCGTGCGACGTACCGCCCGCCACGACCACCAGGAAGCCGTCTGAGGCCGCCTTCTGCTGGCGGTAGCCGAAGCGGTCGCCCTTGGCCACGCGCGTGACGTCCAGGACCGCGCCGCGGTACTCGGTGGCGTCGTGGTCGCCCAGCCACAGCCGCGTGCCGATGCGGGCCCGGAAGCGGGTCTGCGGGAACTGCTGCTGCAGCCGGGCCAGGTCGTCGGCCTTCAGATGGCTGACGAACATGGTGTGCAGGGGCAGCCGGGCCGCGCGCAGCCGGTCCATCCAGCCGATGACCTCCTCGACCGCGTCCGAGCCGTCGGTGCGGTCCAGGGGCAGGTGGATGGCGAAGCCCTCCAGGCGGACGTTCTCGATGGCGGAGTGCAGCTGGGGCAGGTCCTGCTCGCTGATGCCGTGCCGCTTCATCGAGGACATCACCTCGATGACCACACGGGCTCCGACGAGGCCGTACACGCCGTCTATCGACGAGACCGAGCGGATGACCCGGTCCGGCAGCGGCACGGGTTCCTCGCCGCGGCGGTACGGCGTCAGCACCAGCAGGTCACCGCCGAACCAGTCCTTGATCCGGGCCGCCTCGTACGTCGTGCCGACGGCGAGGACGTCCGAACCCAGCCGCGTGGCCTCCTCCGCCAGCCGCTCGTGCCCGAAACCGTAGCCATTGCCCTTGCAGACCGGCACGAGGCCCGGGAACTGCTCCTGTACGTGCTTGTGGTGCGCCCGCCAGCGCGCGGTGTCGACGTAGAGCGTGAGCGCCATGGCCGGACCTGGAACCTTTCTCGTGGTCGCCGTGTATCAGCGGTTGCCGTGTTGCCGTGTTGCGGTGTGTCAGAGGTATGGAAGCACTGAACGTGGCGTCACCTACGCGACATGTAGATGTCGAGCGCCTTGTGCAGCAGCTTGTTCAGCGGGAAGTCCCACTCGCCGAGGTACTCCGCGGCCTGGCCGCCCGTGCCCACCTTGAACTGGATCAGGCCGAAGAGGTGGTCGGTCTCGTCGAGCGAGTCGGAGATACCGCGCAGGTCGTACACGGTGGCACCGAGCGCGTAGGCGTCGCGGAGCATCCGCCACTGCATCGCGTTCGACGGCCGGACCTCGCGGCCGATGTTGTCGGAGGCGCCGTAGGAGTACCAGACGTGCCCGCCGACGATCAGCATCGTCGACGCCGATAGGTTCACGCCGTTGTGCCGGGCGAAGTACAGCCGCATGCGGTTCGGGTCCTCGGAGTTGAGGGCCGTCCACATGCGCTGGAAGTACGACAGCGGCCGCGGCCGGAAGTGGTCGCGCACGGCCGTGATCTCGTACAGCCGCTGCCACTCCTCGAGGTCCTGGTAGCCGCCCTGGACGACCTCGACGCCGGCCTTCTCGGCCTTCTTGATGTTGCGGCGCCACAGCTGGTTGAAGTTCTTGTGGACCTCTTCCAGGGAGCGGTTGGCCAGCGGCACCTGGAAGACGTAGCGGGGCTGGACGTCGCCGAAACCGGCGCCGCCGTCCTCCCCCTGCTGCCAGCCCATGCGGCGCAGTTTGTCCGCCACCTCGAACGCGCGCGGCTCGATGTGGTCGGCCTCGATGTCGCGCAGGCGCTTCACGTCGGGGTTCTGGATGCCCTGCTTGATGGAGGCGGCGTCCCAGCGCCGGATGATCACCGGCGGGCCCATCTTCACCGAGAAGGCGCCCTGCTGCTTCAGGTGCGCCAGCATCGGCTCGATCCATTCCTGCAGATTCGGCGCGAACCAGTTGATGACCGGGCCCTCGGGCAGGTAGGCGAGGTAGCGCTTGATCTTGGGGAGCTGCCGGTAGAGGACCAGGCCGGCGCCGACGAGCTCGCCGGTCCGGTCGTCGAACCAGCCGAGGTGTTCCGAACGCCATTCCGCCTTGACGTCAGCCCAGGCCGGGACCTGCATGTGGCTCGCCGACGGCAGGCTCTGGATGTAGGCCAGATGCTGCTCTCGACTGATGGTCCTCAGGGTCAGGCTCATTCGGGGCGCTCCTCGGGCTGGTGTGTCCCCATGGGGTCAGGGGCTCCGGCTCTCGCGCGAAGCCTACTGCGCCTGGGGAGCGCGCTGTTTGGGCGTACGCCACCTCCGCCCCGGCCCCAGGACGGCCGGGGCGTGGCCCGGGGATCGAATGAGTGAGGGTGCTCTGGCGTCAGTCGATGAGCCCGCCGAAGAGGCCGCCGTGCGCCATGCCCAGGAAGAACCCGACGCCGCACGCGCCCAGGCCGAGGATCAGGCCGAAGCGCTCACGGGTCGTCTCCGAGATCCACTGGCCGTAGGCGCCGGTGAGAATGCCCACCAGGCCGGTCCAGGAGCTGAGCAGGTGCAGGTCTTCGTCGATGAGCGCCGTGAGGAACGACGTGATGCCCAGCACCAGGGTCACCGCGAGAAGGGCGTCCGGGAGGGGATGGGGCTTGCCGTCCGTGGCGAAGAGGCCACCTGCGGTGTTGGGTCGCAATGCCTGTGCCATAGGGCACCTCCTGCGAAAGTCGGCGCATCGTAGCGCCATACACACCCGATGTGTACAGATTGGCTGCCCTCCCGCCCGGATTTCAACCGCAAGCCCCCGTGCGGGTACTCTGTACCGTCCGTACCGGTGTCTGCCCATGTCACGGCAAGGGCTTCTGCACAGAACCCCCGACTGTCAGTGGTGGCCGATACCGTTGCCTACGCATCACAACCCTCCTGCCACGGAACGACCGTGGCCGCTGAGTCCAAAGGAGGTGGGTTCCACATGCGTCACTACGAGGTGATGGTCATCCTCGACCCCGACGTCGAGGAGCGCGCTGTCTCCCCGCTGATCGAGAACTTCCTCTCTGTCGTCCGTGACGGCGGCGGAAAGGTCGAGAAGGTCGACACCTGGGGCCGTCGTCGTCTCGCGTACGAGATCAAGAAGAAGCCCGAGGGTATCTACTCGGTCATCGACCTGCAGGCCGAGCCTGGGGTCGTCAAGGAGCTCGACCGCCAGATGAACCTGAACGAGTCGGTCCTCCGGACCAAGGTCCTCCGCCCCGAGACCCACTGAGCCCTCCCGCTCAGCTGATCCCGGGATTCGAGTAAGCAGCCAGAGCAAACCCGCCGAGAGGTTCCCCCATGGCAGGCGAGACCGTCATCACGGTCGTCGGCAATCTTGTCGACGACCCCGAGCTGCGCTTCACCCCCTCCGGTGCGGCCGTCGCGAAGTTCCGTGTCGCGTCCACTCCCCGCACCTTCGACCGCCAGACGAACGAGTGGAAGGACGGCGAGAGCCTGTTCCTGACCTGCTCGGTCTGGCGTCAGGCGGCGGAGAACGTCGCGGAGTCGCTCCAGCGAGGCATGCGCGTCATCGTGCAGGGCCGGCTGAAGCAGCGGTCCTACGAGGACCGTGAGGGTGTCAAGCGCACGGTCTACGAGCTGGACGTCGAGGAAGTCGGCGCCAGCCTGCGCAGCGCCACGGCCAAGGTCACCAAGACCACCGGCCGCGGTGGCCAGGGCGGATACGGCGGCGGTGGCGGCCAGGGTGGCGGCGGCTGGGGCGGCGGCCCCGGCGGCGGCCAGCAGGGCGGCGGTGCTCCCGCCGACGACCCGTGGGCGACCGGCGCACCTGCCGGTGGCCAGCAGGGCGGCCAGGGTGGCGGCGGCTGGGGCGGCGGCTCCGGCGGCGGTGGCGGCTACTCGGACGAGCCCCCCTTCTAAGGGCGGGTTCGCACCCACACTTCTTGATCACACAGGAGAATCACCATGGCGAAGCCGCCTGTGCGCAAGCCGAAGAAGAAGGTCTGCGCTTTCTGCAAGGACAAGGTCACGTACGTGGACTACAAGGACACGAACATGCTGCGGAAGTTCATTTCCGACCGCGGCAAGATCCGTGCCCGCCGCGTGACCGGCAACTGCACGCAGCACCAGCGTGACGTCGCCACGGCCGTCAAGAACAGCCGTGAGATGGCGCTGCTGCCCTACACGTCCACCGCACGCTAAGGGAAGGGTGACCTACTCATGAAGATCATCCTCACCCACGAGGTCTCCGGCCTCGGTGCCGCTGGCGACGTCGTCGACGTCAAGGACGGTTACGCTCGCAACTACCTGATCCCGCGGAAGCTCGCTATCCGCTGGACCAAGGGCGGCGAGAAGGACGTCGAGCAGATCCGTCGTGCTCGCAAGATCCACGAGATCCAGACCATCGAGCAGGCCAACCAGGTGAAGGCCCAGCTCGAGGGCGTCAAGGTCCGCCTGGCCGTCCGTGCCGGCGAGGCCGGTCGCCTCTTCGGTTCCGTCACCCCGGCCGACATCGCCTCGGCGATCAAGGCCTCCGGTGGCCCCGAGGTCGACAAGCGCCGTATCGAGGTCGGTTCGCCGATCAAGTCGCTCGGCGCCCACGAGACGTCCGTGCGTCTGCACCCCGAGGTTGACGCGAAGGTCAGCATCGAGGTCGTCGCGGCCTGAGTGCCGCGCTCGCTCCAGCAGTGAGAGATGGGGCCGTACCCTCCGGGGTGCGGCCCCATCGTCGTGTCTGCGGCAGGGTGGCGGTGTGTTTCACGTGAAACACACCGCCACGTCGTTTCACGTGAAACGACGAGAAGTGCGTCGCCCTCTCAGCGGGTAGCGCCTGTCACGATCCAGCGGCCCGAGCGGGCGCGGAGCCAGAGGGTCAGCATGCGTACGGTCATCATCAGCGTCATGGCGCCCCAGAGGGCGGTCAGTCCACCGCCCATCCCCGGAACCAGCAGGGCGACCGGCGTGAAGACGGCCAGGACGATCAGCATCGCCCAGGCCAGATACGGGCCGTCACCTGCGCCCATCAGTACTCCGTCCAAGGTGAAGACGATGCCGGAGATCGGCTGAGACAGAGCCACGATGACCAATGCGGGCAGCGCCACGTCTGTGACGGCGGGATCGCTGGTGAACAAGGGAAGGAAGAGCGGGCGGCTGACGATCACCAGAACGCCGAGTGCGACACCGACGGCGACGCCCCACTCCACCATGCGACGGCAGGCGTCACGGGCGCCCTGTGTATCGCCGGCTCCGAGACAACGCCCGATGATCGCCTGTCCGGCGATGGCGATGGCGTCGAGCGCGAAAGCGAGCAGGCTCCACAGGGACAGGATGATCTGGTGGGCGGCGATGTCGGCGTCCCCGAGCCGGGCCGCGACCGCCGTGGCGATCATCAGGATCGCCCGCAGAGACAGGGTACGGACGAGGAGAGGAACACCGGCTTGTGCGGAGGCTCTGATCCCGGCGGCGTCCGGGCGCAGCGAGACGCCGTGCTTGCGTGCCCCGCTCAGAACCACTGCGAGATAGACCGCGGCCATGCCGAACTGGGCGATGACCGTGCCCCAGGCGGAGCCGGCGATCCCGAGGTCGGCGCCGTAGACCAGCCCGGCGTTGAGAGCGCCGTTCGCCACGAAACCGCCGATGGCGACATAGAGCGGTGTCTTGGTGTCCTGCAGACCGCGCAGGACGCCGGTCGCGGCGAGGACGATGAGCATGGCCGGGATGCCGAACACCGAGATACGCAGGTACGTCGTCGCATAGGGGGCAGCCGCCTCCGATGCGCCGAAGAGGTCCACGATGTGGGGTGCCGTCGGCAGGGCGGCGGCGACCACGGCGGCGCCGAGGAACAGTGCCAGCCAAATGCCGTCCACGCCCTTGCGGATGGCGGCAGGGAGCTCACCCGCGCCGACACGGCGAGCGACCGCTGCCGTGGTGGCGTAGGCGAGGAACACGAAGACGCTGACGGCGGTCATCAGCAGGGCCGAGGCGACGCCGAGGCCGGCGAGCTGGGCGGTGCCCAGGTGGCCGACGATCGCGGTGTCGGCCATGAGGAAGAGGGGCTCGGCGACGAGGGCGCCGAAGGCCGGCAAGGCCAGCGTGACGATCTCTTGATCGTGCTGTCTCCGGCCGTCTCGACGGCGCACGGGGGCCTGTGTCATGCGCACCAATCTAATCGTCCACAGGTAAGAGATGCAAAGCAACTGAGGCCCTTACTTCGTGTCCCGGGAAGCGCACTCCTGTGCAGTGTTCGAAGCGATCTTGCGCCCGTCGGGAAAGTTTTTCTTCTGCACAGCCGGTGGATGGCAAAGGACCAGGTCAGAGGTCCTTGCAGAAGGTGAAGGTCGGCTTGTTCACAGCGCTGTCCACCGGGTCGTGCACAGGTTTCGAGGAGTTCTCCACAGCATCTGGGCCGTCGTCCACATGGCCTGTGGATAACCAGATTGGCTGACGGTGCCGACGGGCCTACGGTAGTCCGACGCCCGCTCCGTCCGCCGGTTTCCAGAACGCCACAAAACCGGCGCCCGTCAACCGGAGTTGGGCCTCTCATTTGTCAGTGCCGTGCCGTAGAAAAGAGGGGCACGGTGAGGTCTGCTGCGGCGGACGGGAGGAGGTGGCTCGGTGAGCATTTCCGAGCCCTTGGACGACCCGTGGGCCGACAGTGGGCCCAGCGATCGTCTCCCCGCCTCCCGTCGACGGGGCGACGGACCCCGGGGCCGTGACGAACAGCACGAGCGGGGCAGGGACGGCGGCGCGTGGGACAGCGGAGGGGCTCCGTCGTTCGAGCGCGTACCCCCGCAGGACATCGAGGCGGAGCAGTCCGTCCTCGGCGGCATGCTCCTGTCCAAGGACGCCATCGCCGACGTCGTCGAGATCCTCAAGGGGCACGACTTCTACAAGCCGGCGCACGAGACGATCTACCAGGCCGTCCTCGACGTGTACGCCAAGGGCGAGCCGGCCGACCCCATCACGATCGCTGCCGAGCTCACCAAGCGTGGCGAGATCAACAAGGTCGGCGGGGCCTCCTATCTGCACACTCTCGTCCAGACGGTCCCGACCGCGGCCAACGCCGCGTACTACGCGGAGATCGTTCACGAGCGGGCCGTCCTGCGGCGCCTGGTCGAGGCGGGAACGCGCATCACGCAGATGGGATACGCGGCAGACGACGACGTCGACGAGATCGTCAACCGCGCCCAGGCAGAGGTCTACGCGGTCACCGAACAGCGCACCAGCGAGGACTATCTCCCGCTCGGCGACATCATGGAGGGCGCGCTCGACGAGATCGAGGCGATCGGCTCCCGAAGCGGCGAGATGACCGGCGTGCCCACCGGGTTCACCGACTTCGACTCGCTCACCAACGGCCTGCACCCGGGCCAGATGATCGTCATCGCCGCCCGTCCGGCCATGGGCAAGTCCACGCTCGCGCTGGACTTCGCGCGGGCCTGCTCCATCAAGAACAACCTGCCGAGCGTGATCTTCTCGCTCGAGATGGGGCGCAACGAGATCGCGATGCGTCTGCTGTCCGCCGAGGCCCGGGTCGCCCTGCACCACATGCGCTCCGGCACCATGACGGACGAGGACTGGACCCGTCTGGCCCGGCGGATGCCGGACGTCTCCGCGGCCCCGCTCTACATCGACGACTCCCCGAACCTCTCGATGATGGAGATCCGCGCCAAGTGCCGTCGCCTCAAGCAGCGCAACGACCTCCGGCTCGTGGTCATCGACTACCTCCAGCTGATGCAGTCCGGCGGCTCCAAGCGCGCCGAGAGCCGGCAGCAAGAGGTCTCGGACATGTCCCGTAACCTCAAGCTGCTGGCCAAGGAGCTGGAGATCCCCGTCATCGCGCTCTCGCAGCTGAACCGCGGCCCCGAGCAGCGTACGGACAAGAAGCCGATGGTGTCCGACCTACGTGAGTCCGGCTCCATCGAGCAGGACGCCGACATGGTCATCCTGCTGCACCGCGAGGACGCCTACGAGAAGGAGTCGCCCCGCGCGGGCGAGGCCGACCTGATCGTGGCCAAGCACCGTAACGGCCCCACGGCGACGATCACGGTCGCCTTCCAGGGCCACTACTCGCGCTTCGTGGACATGGCGCAGACCTGAGGCCGCCCGGGCGCCGCGTCGTCGCGCCAAGGCTCGTCAGCACCCACGGCACTGATGTGACGCCGGGCCGGGAAATGAAGTCGACTCACAGGCGCCATGCCGATGGACTTGGGGCATGACGACATTCCAAGAAGAGGTGCTGCCCGCCACACGCCGGGCGCTGCTGCACCGGATCGCCGTGGCGCAGACACAGGGGCGGGCACCGTCGCTGGTAGCGGCCGTCGTGCGGGACGGGCGTGTGGTGTGGCACGGGGCCCGCACGTCGGTGGACGGTCACGCGCCTGACGAGAACGTCCAGTACCGGATCGGCTCGATCACCAAGACCTTCACGGCCGTACTGGTCCTCCGGCTGCGCGACGAGGGTGCGCTGGAGCTGGGGGACCCCCTGGAGAAGCATCTGCCGGACACCGGCGTGGGGGAGGCGACGATCGCCGAACTGCTCGCGCACACGGGAGGGCTGGCAGCCGAGACACCGGGACCGTGGTGGGAACGGAGCCCCGGCTCCCTGCGTCCCGAACTCGCCGACGTACTGGGCGAGCAGCCCCGGCTGTCTCCGCCGGGCCGCAGGTTCCACTACTCGAATCCGGGTTACGCGCTGCTCGGCGCACTGGTCGAGGAGCTGCGGGGTGCCTCCTGGCAGGAGGTGCTTCGGCGTGAGGTGCTCGAGCCTCTGGGGCTGCATCGGACGAGCGTGCGTCCGCAGGCGCCGTATGCCGGCGGCTGGGCCGTGCACCCCTGGGCCGATGCGATGCTCCCGGAACCCGCCGAGGATCTGGGGCGCATGGCTCCCGCCGGCCAACTGTGGTCGACCACGGGGGATCTGGCGCGGTTCGCCGCCTTTCTCGTCAACGGCGACGATCGGGTGCTGAGTGCCGAGTCATTGCGGGAGATGAGAACACCGGCCGCGTCCCACGAAGCGGCGGATGTGGCGAGCGGCTACGCCTACTGCCTGGGTATGGAGATCCGGCGGCGGAACGGACGGTCCCTCGTCGGCCACACCGGTTCGCTGCCCGGCTTCCTCGCCTGCCTCATGATCAGCATCGAGGACGACGTGGCAGCGGTCGTCCTGGCGAACTGCACGTCCGGCCCCCTGCTGTTCGCCGTGGCCGCCGATCTGGTGCGTATCGTCGCCGAGGCGGAGCCGCGCATCCCCGCCCCATGGAAACCGATGGCCGAGGCCGACGTGGATGTGGCGCTGCTGGAGCTGACGGGCCAGTGGTACTGGGGGACGTACGCCTGCGCCCTGCGCCTCACCGCTGACGGGCTCGCCTCGCTGGAGCCGTTGTCCGGCCAGGGACGGCGCTCACGGTTCCGGCCCAACGGCGACGGTACGTGGACCGGCCTGGAGGGCTACTACGCCGGAGAGGTTCTCAGGGCCGTGCGGAGGCCGGACGGGTCCGTGAGCCATCTGGATCTGGGTTCGTTCGTCTTCACCCGGCAACCGTACGACGAAGGGTCCCCGGTGCCGGGAGGTGTCGATCCCGAGGGATGGCGAGGGATCGGATAGGCGTCGTCGGAGGTGGGCGCTGTTTCACGTGAAACAGCGCCCACCCTCGGTCAGAGCGGAAGCTTGAAGCCGGTGTGCGACGCCGTGAATCCCAGCCGCTCGTAGAAGCGGTGGGCGTCGGAACGGGTGTTGTCAGAGGTCAGCTGGACCAGCTGGCAGCCTTCATCGCGGGAGGTGTCTACCGCCCACTGGATGAGTAGCGTGCCCAGGCCGCTGCCGCGCTCGTCGGCGTGGATGCGCACTCCCTCGATGATCGACCTGGTCGCCCCTCGCCGGGACAGTCCGGGAATGATCGTGAGCTGGAGCGTGCCGACGACGCGGCCCTCCCGGACGGCCACGACCAGGTGCTGGTTCGGGTCGGCGCTGAGCCGCTCCAGCGCGGCCAGATACGGGGTGAGGTTGTCCGGCGACTCGCGCTGTGCGCCCAGCGGATCGTCCGCGAGCATTGCCACGATCGCCGGGACGTCGTCGGCGACGGCGTCGCGTATCTCAAGATCTCCCACGGACGCAGCTTACGCACAGGTGGTCGGTGCGGGAGAGGCGGCGCAGCGGGGCGCCCCTGTTCATCGTCGGCAACCTGCTCTCCGCTCTCTCCCCGGCCTTCGCCGTCATGCTGATCGGCCGGATCGTCGCCTCGCAGGCCCACGGCGCCTTCTTCGGCATCGGCTCGGTCGTCGCGGCCGACCTCGTCGCCCCGGACAAGAAGGCCGGAGCCATCGCCATGATGTTCACCGGTCTGACCGTCCCCAACGTCGTCGGCGTCCCGCTGGGCACGCTCGTCGGGCAGTCGATCGGGTGGCGGGTCACCGTCGGTATCGTCGCCGCGCTCGGGGTCATCGGCCTGGCCGGAATCGCCCGGCTGGTCCCGGACGTGCCCAAGCCGGAAGGGGTACACCTGCGCCACGAACTGGCCGCCTTCAAGAACGTGCAGGTGCTGCTGGCGATGGCGATGACCGTCCTCGGTTTCGGCGGTGTCTTCGCGGCCATCACCTACATCGCGCCGATGATGACCCATGTCGCCGGCTTCGCCGACGGATCGGTCACCTGGCTGCTCGTCCTCTTCGGCCTCGGCATGGTCGGCGGCAATCTCGTCGGCGGCAGGTTCGCCGACCGTGCCCTGATGCCCATGCTGTACGTCTCCGTGGGGGCGGCGGCCGTCGTCCTGGCGCTGTTCACGCTCACCGCGCACCACACGGTGCTGTCGGCCGTCACCATCGCACTGATCGGCGCCCTGGGCTTCGCCACCGTCCCGCCGCTCCAGAAGCGGGTCCTCGACCAGGCACACGGCGCCCCACCCTGGCCTCCGCCGTGAACATCGGTGCCTTCAACCTCGGCAACGCCCTGTCCGCCCGGCTCGGCGGCCTCGTGATCGCCGCGGGCCTCGGCTACACCGCGCCCAACTGGGTCGGTGCCGCCCTGGCCGCGGCAGCCCTGGTCCTGGCCTTCCTCTCGGCCGCCCTGGAACGCGGCTCCGACGCCCCCAGCACCGTCGTCACGCAGTCCACGCCGACCGGGCAGCGGACCGCCGCCCACCACTGAACCCCCCGGCAACAGGGCACAGAGCCCATCGCGCACAGCCCACCGGCGTCAGAGGCCGATCACCTCCCCCGGGTCCCGTACGCCCCAGCTCCTCCTGCGGGAGAACCTCATGAGCAGCACCACCGCCGCCGTGTCCGGATTCAGCCCGCCGCGACCGTGACCGGGGCGAACCGGCGGCGCCAGTCTCCTGGCAGCTCGGTGATCCCGTGGGCCATCACGGAGTTGAAGGCGACGGACGCAAGACCCCGTTCCTTCACCCACGCGAGCAGTTCCTCGTGCCGCACGTCGATGTCGGTGCGCAGAGGACGGTCGGTGTGAGCGGCGAGTGAGGTGATGAGCGCCTGCGCCACCGAGGTGTCGCGTGCGACGAGCGGGCCGACGACATGGGTCTGCATGTTCGGCCAGGCGGCCGCGTAGCCGACGAGCCGCCCGTTCTCCTCCGCCACGCGCAACTGGTCGGCGAAGGCGGGCAACCGGGTGACGATGTGCGTGCGGTCGGTCCCGAACACCGGCTCGTCGAGGCGGAGGATCGCGGAGAGATCCTCGGCGGTCGCGGCGCGAGTGGTGACCTTCGTCTCGGGTCCTCCCGGCCTGAAGTGACCGCTCACCATCTCCGCCCGGCCGATGACCTTGAAGCCCAGCTCCTCGTAGAGCGGACGGCCGTTCGGCGTGGCATGCAAGGTGACCGGTGTCGTGCCCCTGGCGGCGGAGAGGACGTGACGCATCAGCCGGCGTCCCACGCCTCGCCGCGCATGCCGTTCGGCCACGAGCACCATGCCGATCGCCGCCAGGGCGGGATGCTCCTGCGGTCCGTACTCGGTGACGACGCAGGCGCTCACCAGACCGCCGTCGGGGTCGTCGATGCCGTAGCCCTTCCCGGCTGTGAGGAGAAAGCCCCACTTGTGATCCTCCCGTGGCCACCCCCGGTCCTCGGACAAGTCGGCGCAGGCGGTGAGATCACGGAGCGTCAGACGACGGATGGGCAGGGAGTCAAGGGAAGGAGTCGACACGCAGGCCAGGCTGTCCGACGGGGGCCCTCGGCGTCCACCGCTTTCGGCGGAGAGATGCGAGCTTGTGGCCGGTTGTCGTCGCCTGCTCACCAGGGGGTGCAGGCACGCAGTGTTTCACGTGAAACGCGCAAGAACAGCTGATGTCCGAACGGGACGTCGAATAGGCAAGGTCTGAAAGGTAGTTGGCGAAATCGGCGAGCCGGGCAGGGGCCTGATGCGTAAGGAGGGAAGGGGACTTGTGCACACGGCGGTGGCCGGTAGGGTCGACTCCAATTGGCGTCCGGGGTGGGTGACCCGTTCCGGGGTGTGCCGCCCGCGGGGCCGACGACGGGTGGAACAGGGCCGCATCAGCCGCGGCAGGGACGGGAACACGGTCCGTCCAGGGGGAAGCAGGCACCTTCCGACCAGGAACGTGCGCAGACCGACCGAGAAGATGCTCGAGGCGAGGCACACCATGGACGCTCCGACCACCACATCGGCCGACGACGGCATGTCCGGCGGTGGGGGCGGCTGGTTCGCCCCCCGCAAGGACGCCACCCCGAACAACGAGTTCGGTCCGCTGGAGGGGCGTCCCCCGACGCCGGCGCCCGGGCCGGCACCCGACCCCCAGGCCATGTCGCCGGGTCCCGCTCCGGCCCTGCTCACCCCGACGCCCTTCGCCTCCGCTGTCCTTCCACCGGGCGGACCGCGCGTTCCCGCCCAGCGACCGATGCCGGAGTCCGCCGCGGAGGCGGCAGCCGCCCCCCCGCAGGCGTCTCCTGACGCCGTCCTGATCCGCAGGGTGATGGATGAGGTCACCCCGGTGGCCGACAAGGTCACGTCGTACTTCTACGCCCTGCTCTTCGTCCGCCATCCCGATCTGCGGTCGCTGTTCCCGGCCGCGATGGACACCCAGCGGGACCGGCTGCTCAGAGCCCTGCTCACGGCCGCCGAACACATCGACAACGCCGACGTCCTCGTCGACTACCTGCGGAACCTCGGAAGGGGCCACCGGAAGTACGGGACGCGGGCCGAGCACTACCCGGCCGTCGGGGAGTGCCTCATCGGCGCGCTGAGCACGTATGCCGCCGGTGTCTGGAACGAGGAGACGGAAGCCGCATGGGTCCGGGCCTACACCAGGATCTCCCAGATCATGATCGACGCGGCGGCCGCAGACGAACTGCGGGCCCCGGCCTGGTGGTACGCCGAGATCGTCGGGCACGACCTCAGGACCCCGGACATCGCGGTGGTCACGGTGCGCCCCGACCAGCCGTATCCGTTCCTGGCCGGGCAGTACACGAGCCTCGAGACACCCTGGTGGCCGCGGATCTGGCGGCACTACTCCTTCGCTTCGGCACCCCGCTCCGACGGCCTGCTGTCGTTCCATGTGAAAGCCGTGCCGGCCGGCTGGGTCTCCAACGCCCTGGTGCACCGTGCCCGCCCCGGCGACATCATCCGCCTCGGCCCGCCCGCCGGCTCCATGACCGTGGACCACTCCACCGACAGCGGGTTGCTGTGCCTGGGCGGCGGCACCGGCATAGCCCCCATCAAAGCCCTGGTCGAAGACGTCGCCGAGTACGGGGACCGCCGGTCGATGGAGGTCTTCTACGGCGCCCGCACCGGACACGACCTGTACGACATCGACACGATGCTGCGTCTCCAGCAGGCGCACCCCTGGCTCTCGGTGCGCGCGATCATCGACCAGCAGGCGCGCAGGCAGCTTCCTGACGCGATCCGCGCCTTCGGACCGTGGAACGAGTTCGACGCCTATCTCTCGGGTCCGCCCGGGATGATCCGCAGCGGCCTCGTCGCCCTGCGGGGCAGCGGTATCCCCCCGTACCGCATACGGCACGACTCGGTGGAGGCACTGGTCTCGGCAGGGACCTGACCGGCTCGGTGTCAGCCCAGGTCGGATGCGTGCAGGGCGCGGACGCCCTCGATGTTGCCGTCCAGGTAGTGCCGCAACGACAGCGGAACGAGATGCACGGAGGCGATGCCGACCCGGGTGAAGGGCACACGCACGATCTCGTACTCGCCGATGGGCTCCTCCACCTCCGGACCGTGGCGCCGCGACGGGTCCATGGACACCACGTGGCAGACGAAGAAGTGCTGCACCTTCACGCCGGTCGCGCCGCCGTCCTCTCCGATGTGCTCCACGGTGTCCACGAAGCAGGGCACCACATCTGTGATCTCCGCGCCGAGTTCTTCGTACACCTCTCGGTGCAGGGCGTCGACGACGGTCGGGTCGTCGGGCTCGACCCCGCCGCCGGGGGTGACCCAGTAGGGATCGAGGCCCGGCTTGGTGCGCTTGATCAGGATCAGGTCGTCACCGTCCAGCAGAACGGCGCGGGCGGTGCGCTTGACCACGGGTCGGACGGTCATGGGGGAAATGTGGCCCGGCTGGTTCCACGTGAAACATCGCGAAACGTGACCACTCGAGCCCTGGGAGTGAGGTGTGACCGCGCACGTCTCTGCCCTCAGCACCAACTGTCCGCCGCCCTCAGCAGCCACTCGTGCGCCCGCGCGACATGCGGCATCGCCAGTGTCCCGGTCCGCACCACCAGGAAGTACGTCCGCAGCGGCGGCACCGTCGGCTCGTGCAGGGCGACGACGTCACCCCGCGCCAGCGCGGAGGCGCACAGGTACCGCGGCAGCACCGCCAGTCCCGCGCCCGCTGCCGCGCAGGCCAGCACCGCGCGCAGGTCGGGGACGACGACCGCGCCGGGAACTGCCGGGTGGGAGTCGAAGACCGAGGCCCAGTACCGGGAGACGAAGGGCAGCGACTCGTGGACCTCCACCACGGGCACCTGCTCCAGGGCCGATTCCGGTGTGATGCCCGGCTGACGGGTGCCGAGCTGTTCGGCCCAGCGTGGGGCTGCGACCAGCACGTGTTCCTCGTCGCAGAGCGCAGTCGCCGTCAGCAGCGCGCCGCGGGGCCGCGCCGTGCTGATGGCCAGATCATGATGCCCGGCGGACAGCCCTTCCAGGGTTTCCTCGGCGTTCCCGAAGGAGGCGCGCAGCGCGAAGCCCTGGCCGTCCTCGCGGGTCAGCTCGGCGAGCGCGGGAAGGGCCCGCTCGGCGGTGAACTCCGGGGGCCCGGCGAGATGCAGCGTCCGCAGGGAGGAGTCGTCGTCGAGGCCGGTCTCCGTGATCTCGACCAGGGCGTCGAGATGCGGCGCGGCCTTGTGAGCGAGTTCGTCACCGATGCCGGTCGGCGTCACCCCGCGGGCCTGCCGCAGGAACAGGGGGCGCCCCAGCTGTCGTTCCAGCGTCCTGATCTGCGAGGTGACGGCCGGCTGGGAGAGACCGAGCAGGGCGGCGGCGCGCGTGAAGGAGCCGGCCCGGTGCACGGTCACGAAGGTCCGCAGCAAGGCCAGATCCACTTGCCCACCCCCCTCGTCGGCCCCGCTCCCGGCCCCCCGGCCGAGCCCAACTATAAGTAAGTCGATAGGTCCCTGTCGCTACCGTGATTGGACACTGACAGAGAGTCAACTAGCCTTGGTGGTGCGGTTCTTGCGTGCGGAACCGGCAGGGCGGTCCGAGCCACGAGGGGGGAGGCTCGGACCGCCTGGGGGAGATGTCAGGCCGCCGACGCGTCCAGCGCTCGCAGCAGATCGGCCACCAGGTCCTGAGGGTCCTCGGCACCGACCGACAGGCGGATGAAGCCCTCCGGCACGGCGTCCCCGCCCCAGCGTCCGCGGCGTTCGGCCGTGGACCGCACTCCGCCGAAGCTCGTCGCGTCGTCCACGATCCGCAGCGCTCCGAGGAAGCGGTCGGCCCGCTCGCGCGAGGGCAGCGTGAACGACACGACGCACCCGAAGCGCCGCATCTGCTGCGCGGCGATCTTGTGCGAGGGGTCGTCGGGGAGCCCGGGATAGCGCAGTCCGGTCACTTCGGGCCGTCCGCGCAGCGCGTCGGCGACGGCCAGGGCCGTGGCGTTCTGCCGGTCGACCCGCATCTCGAGCGTCGCGATCGAACGGTGCGCGAGCCAGGCCTCCATGGGCCCCGGGATCGCCCCGACGATCTTGCGCCAGCGCCGCACCGCGGCCATGGCGCCCTCGTCCCGGCCGGCGACGTAGCCCAGCAGCACGTCACCGTGACCGGTGAGCTGCTTGGTGCCGCTGGCCACCGCGAAGTCGGCGCCGAGCTCCAGGGGCCGCTGGCCGAGCGGTGTGGCGAGGGTGTTGTCGACAGCCACCAGGGCGCCCTGCGCGTGTGCCGCGTCGGCGAGTCGCCTGATGTCGCACACGTCCAGCCCGGGGTTCGACGGGGTCTCGATCCACAGCAGTTTCGCGCCGTCGAGGACGCCGAGCTGGGCGTCGCCGCCGGTCGGTGTCGTGCGCACCTCGATGCCGTACGCCTCCAGCTGGGCGCGGACCAGGGGCAGCGCCTGGTAGCCGTCGTCGGGGAGGACGCACACATCACCGGTGCGCAGCTGGGAGAAGAGCACCGCCGAGATCGCGGCCATGCCCGAGGCGAAGACGAGCGTCTCCACGTCGTCCCGGCCGGGAGCCTCCAGCTCGCCGACGGCACGCTCCAGCAGCGTCCAGGTCGGGTTCTCGTCACGACCGTAGGTGTACGGGCCGGTGGGGTCGCCCGGCAGGTGGAAGTGGGCGGCGAACACCGGCCCGGGAAGGGTCGGCTCGTGCTTGACCGCCTCGGGCAGCCCGGCCCGCACCGCGCGCGTGCCGTCGCCGGCAGCCTCCTGGCCCGCGGCGCTCCCCACCTGCCCCGGACCGGCGTTCCCCTGGTCAGGACCGGTCCTCGTCCGGTCCGCGCGGGGCGTCCCCCGGGCCGTGCCGCCCGTCGCTCCACTCGCGTCACCCGTCGCGGATCCACTCATGCCGCTCGTCCCTCCATGTCCTTGCGTACAGCGGCGAGCAGACCGGTGCTCGCCGCCTCCACCATCTCAAGGCACTCCTGGAAACCCTCCGCGTCCCCGTAGTAGGGGTCCGGAACGTCGAGGTCGTCGCCGGCGGCGGGGTCGTACGACCGAAGCAGCCCCACCTTGCGCGCGTCCCGCTCCGTAGGGGCGAGGTGGCGCAGCGCCCCGAGGTGGCCGGAGTCCAGGGCGATGACCAGATCGAGCCGCGAGAACCACGACGGATGGAACTGCCGGGCCGTGTGGGCTGACGCGTAGCCGCTCTCCTCCAGGACCGCCACCGTGCGCGGATCGGCTCCGTCGCCCTCGTGCCAGCCGCCGGTGCCGGCGCTGTCGACCTCGACCAGGCCGTCGAGCCCGGCCTCCGCGACCCGCGCGCGGAAGACGACCTCGGCCATCGGGGAGCGGCAGATGTTGCCCGTGCAGACGAAACAGACGCGGTAGGCCACGTGCGGTCAGTCCCCGTCGGGCAGGATGACGTTCAGCGCCCAGGACACGATCGAGATGATCAGGCCCCCCAGAACGGCCGTCCAGAAGCCCTGCACGTGGAAGGCCAGGTCGAACAGGCCGGCCAGCCACGAGGTGAGCAGCAGCATCAGCGCGTTGACGATCAGGGTGAACAGCCCCAGCGTCAGGATCAGCAGCGGAAGGCTCAGCAGCTTGACGAACGGCTTGACCAGGAAGTTCACCAGGCCGAAGAGCAGCGCGACCAGGATCAGGGTGCCGATCTGCTTGCCCGTGCTGTCACCGGTCAGGGTGATCTTGTCGAGCAGCCACACGGCGACCGCCAGCGCCCCCGCGTTGGCGATCGTCTTGACTAGGAAATGCATCATGTGTCTGATCGTTGCAGACCTGATCGGACGTGGGTACGAGAGGCAGGAGCGGACAAGGCGATGAAGGCATTCCGGCTGGACGAACTGGAGGCGGAGCGCGCCGCCAACGAGGGCGCCTACCTGCAGTTCCTTCGGGAGAAGAACATGTCGGTCGGTCTGTACGCCCTGGACGCGGGCGAGCAGGATCCACAGAATCCGCACCGTCAGGACGAGGTCTACTTCGTGGTGAGCGGTCGTGCCGCGATCACCGTCGGCATGGAGACGACGCAGGTGACGCGCGGCAGCGTGGTCTACGTTCCGGCGGGAGTCGCCCACAAGTTCCACCACATCACCGAGGACCTGCGGGTGCTCGTGATCTTCTCTCCGCCGGAGAGCTGAGGCGACGCCTCCGGGTTCCCTAGGGGATCGGTCAGGGGAGGACAAGGGGTGCGAGACCCCCGTGAGGCCCCTCCCCGACCTAGCATCGAGTGCAGGACATCAAGGATCGACAGGACCCGGCACTCGGACGGGCGGAGAGGTAAGGACGAGGACGATGCGAGAGATCTTCGCGGGGCTTCCGTGGTGGGTGAAGTGGATCGCGGTGCCGGTCATCGCCATCGTCGTCTTCGGCGGGCTGATCGCCAGCGTGGTGGGTCTCGTCATCTGGCTGCTCTTCAAGGTGCTGGTCTTCGTGGCGCTCGTCGGCGGACTGATCTACGTCGTACGGAAGTTCACGGCGAGTTCCTCGTCGCGCAGCGACTGGTGAGACGGATGGGGAACCGGTGGGGGTAGCGGGGAACGCCTGGAATCCCCGGTTCCCTCGGGCGAGGGAAGTTTGCCCGCCGGGCGGTCTGTACGCGGTGGCAGACGAATAGAGTCCGGAACTCGACGCGGGGACAACCCCGCGAGCGGCGTACCTCCCCACCCGTGTTCCTCGCACGGGCTGCCCCCCTCGCGCCTCGGAGTGACCCTTGGTCCCGGCTGACACCGCCCCTGTCCACCTCCACACCGTCCCCGCGCAACCCCGCTCGGCCGGCCCCGGAAGTGCGCCCCGCCCCACGCCGCCGGCCTCCCCGGCGACCCTCATCGGATCCGTGCAGCGCGCGATGCGCCTGCTGGAGACCGTCGCCGGCCACGAGTACGGCGCCCCCGCCAAACAACTCGCCCGCGAGACCGGTCTGGCCCTGCCCACGACCTACCACCTGCTGCGCACGCTCGTGCACGAGGGCTATCTGCACCGGGACAAGGGCCTGTTCTTCCTCGGCGAGGCGGCCGAGCGGCTGAGCAGCAGCGGGGCACGGCAGAAACGTCGCAGCACGGTCGTCGACGTGCTCGCCCGCTGGCGGGACGCGCTCGGCGTGCCCGTGTACTACGCGGTGTACCGCGAGGGCGAGATCGAGGTCCTGTGCGTCTCGGAGACCCCGGCCATCCCGGCGGTCGAGGAGTGGGCGGACTTCCGCGAGACCGGGCACGCGCACGCCGTCGGGCAGTGCCTGCTGTCCCAGCTGGACGAGGAGGCCCGCCGGGACCACCTCGACCGCCATCCGGTGCGGCCCCTCACGCCCTACACGGTGCGCGACGACCACAGCCTGCTGAGACGTCTGGAGCGGGTGCGCCGGATGGAACCGGTGACCGAGCGCCAGGAGTACGCCCTGGGCGCGGTCTGCGCGGCGATCCCCCTCACCGTGGGCGCCACGGCGGCGACGGTGGCCATCTCCCTGCCCGTCCACCAGGCCGACCGGTTGCTGCCCACGGCCCGGCAGTTGCAGACCGAGATCGGGCGCGTCCTCGGCTCGCTCGCGCTCTCTATCACTATGTGAAAACTCACTCCTTGTGATCTGCTGTGCACGTTCAGCAAGATTCCTCCAGATGTCAGAGGTTCGTTCCCGGCCAGTCGACGGCGAATGACGGGGTTAGCGATGCACGAGTCCGTACAAGCAGAGGTCATGATGAGCTTCCTCGTGTCCGAGGAGCTCTCTTTCCGTATTCCGGTGGAGCTGCGCTATGAGACCGGTGATCCCTATGCCGTCCGGCTGACGTTCCATCTGCCCGGTGACGCCCCGGTGACATGGGCCTTCGGCAGGGAACTGCTCATCGACGGGGTAGGGCGGCCGTGCGGCGAGGGCGATGTGCGGGTCACGCCCGTCGAACCGGACACGCTCGGCGAGGTGCTGATCCGCCTTCAGGTGGGCGGCGACCAGGCACTGTTCCGGTCCTCCACGGCGCCGCTCGTCGCCTTCCTGGACCGCACGGACAAGTTGGTGCCGCTCGGCCAGGAAGGCGCGCTAGCCGACTTCGACGCCCACCTCGACGAGGCGCTCGACCGCATCCTGGCGGAGCAGGGCGCCGGATGACGAAGCGGCCGGCGGCACAGTGGAGGAACGCTTCACCGGATGCCGCCGCCTCGTGCAGGAACGCTTCTCTGACGCATCCCCCGCCCACCGGCGTCAGCGCTTGCGGCGCCGGCCTCTCCCGCCCCGCGCCGGTGCGGCGGCCTCCGCGACGGCGGGCTCCCTTCCCGGACGGTCGGCCGAGACCACCAGCGCCGCCAGCGCCGTGGTGACCGGCACCGACGCGACCAGGCCGATCGACCCGACCAGTGTGCGCACGATCTCCTCCGCGACCAGCTCGCTGTTGGCGACCGTTCCCACCCCGCTCTGCGCGATGGAGAACAGCAGGAGCAGCGGCAGCGCGGCACCGGCGTAGGCGAGGACGAGCGTGTTGACGACCGAGGCGATGTGGTCGCGGCCGATGCGGATGCCCGCGCGGTAGAGCCCGCGCCAGCCCATCGACGGGTTGGCCTCGTGCAGCTCCCAGACCGCCGACGTCTGCGTGACCGTGACGTCGTCGAGGACACCGAGCGAGCCGATGATGACGCCGGCGAGCAGCAGACCGCTCATGTCGATCGTCGGGTAGAGGCCGTGGATCAGACCGGTGTTGTCGTCGGTGTTGCCGGTGAGTGCGGCCCAGTCGATGAACACCGAGCCCAGCAGGCCGATCAGCAACAGGGAGATCAGGGTGCCGAGCACCGCCACGGAGGTCCGGGCCGACAGGCCGTGACACATGTACAGGGCGATGAGCATGATGGCACTCGCGCCCACCACCGCCACGACCAGCGGGTTCGAGCCCTGCAGGATCGCGGGCAGGATGAAGAGGCTCAGCACCAGGAAGCTGACCGCCAGGGAGATCAGCGCCATGACACCGCGCAGCCGTCCGACGGCAACGACGGCGAGCGCGAAGATGCCGGCCAGCACCGCCAGGGGCACACGGCGGTTGACGTCGGTGACCGAGTACTGCAGCTCCCTCGGCGCGGAGGGCTCGTAGGCGACCACGACCTCCTGGCCCTCGTGCAGCTGGCGGGACTGGTCGGGCTGGACGATCTCCGTGAACGTCCGGCCCTTGTCCTTGCCGCTGTCGACCCGGATCGTGGCCCGCTTGCAGTCGCCCTTCTCCCGCTGCACCGCGGAGGAGCCCTCGGCGGTGGAGGTGTCGCCGGTCGGCGGCACGCCCTGGGCGCCGGCCTCCTGACAGCTCACCTCGACGACCTTGGTGACCGTGGCCTGCTGGGTCTGCCGGTCGAATCCGACGCCCGTGCGCTCGTGCGGCGGGGCGCCACCCGGCCACAGCACGGCGAGACCGACCAGGACCGCCGCGGCGAAGGGGATCAGGATCGCCGCGATGACCTTGCGCAGGTGCGTGGAGACCGGCGCGGCCGGACCGTGGCTGTGACTGTGCGAGTGGCCGTGGCCTCCGCCTGTGCCGCGGCCGGGATCGTTTCCGTCCCCGCCGCCGTGCCCTTCACCGCCGCCGTGCCCGTCACCGCCGCGACCGTGCCCTTCACCGCCGTGCCCGTGCCCGTGCCCGTGGTCTCCGCCCTGCCCGGCCCCGGAACCAGCGTCATGCCCGCCTCCGGGACCCTGTCCGGTCGCGGGACCGGTGCCGTACCCGTTTCCAGGCCCCTGTCTGCCCGCAGGGCCTGCACCGTACCCGTCTCCGGGGCCGAAGCCCCGCCCACCGTCCCGGTCGGTCTCGTGACCGCCTCCGGGCCCGGCACCCCGGCGGCTGCCGGGGCCGTAGTCACCGGTGGGGCCGGACGCGTGTCCGCCGGGAGCGCCGGCGCCACGCTCGGGGCCGGCGCCGAAACGCGCACCCGGCACGTACCGCTGCCCGTGGGCAGGCGTGTGCCCGCCCCCGGCGGCGTCATCAGGGCCGCCTCCCGGGCCGTTGCCGTGTCCGGCGCCGGAGCCGCGGGGCGGTTCGGGCGGTGGGTACGGAGGTCGGTTCGTCGTGGTCACCGCCCGATCATCGCAAGAACGAGGGGGGCCCTCTGTTCACCGCGCCAAGATTGCCGCTAGCGTGGAGTCACCTTTTGTACACGCGGGAGCTCGGAGCACCGGGCTGAGAGGGCGCTGACCTCCGTCCCAGCGATGTTTCACATGAAACATCACCGAAGTCGAGTGATGTTTCACACGGAATGTCGGCAGACGGAAATGGCTGCGTCGACCGCCGAACCTGTTACCGGGTAATGCCGGCGTAGGGAGTAGGTCTCATGACCAACAAGGACGTACGCACGCCTGCCTCCGTTCAGGACGCTCAGTCCGAGGAGGCCGGGAAGTCCATCGGCTGGCACAAGGCATACGTCGAGGGCACCCGCCCCGACCTGCGGGTGCCGGTCCGCCAGGTGCACCTCACCAACGGGCGGTCGGTCACGCTGTACGACACCTCCGGCCCGTACACCGATCCGCTCGTCGAGACCGACGTGCGCAGGGGCCTGCCGCCGCTGCGTGAGAACTGGATCGTCGCCCGCGGCGACACCGAGGAGTACGCGGGCCGCCCCGTCCGTCCCGAGGACGACGGCATCAAGCACACCTCGCCCCGGGGCGGCCTGCGCAACCTCGACGCGGTCTTCCCCGGCCGGCCCCGACAGCCTCGCCGCGGCAGGGACGGGAAGGCGGTCACGCAGCTCGCGTACGCCTGCAACGGCGAGATCACGCCCGAGATGGAGTACGTGGCGCTGCGGGAGAACGTCGACCCGGAGGTGGTCCGCGAGGAGATCGCGGCGGGCCGGGCGGTGCTCCCGGCCAACGTCAACCACCCGGAGATCGAGCCGATGATCATCGGTAAGCGGTTCCTGGTGAAGGTCAACGCCAACATCGGCAACTCGGCCGTGACCTCCTCCATCGAGGAGGAGGTCGAGAAGATGACCTGGGCGACCCGCTGGGGCGCCGACACGGTCATGGACCTCTCCACCGGCCGCAACATCCACACCACGCGCGAGTGGGTGCTGCGCAACTCCCCCGTCCCCATCGGCACGGTGCCGCTCTACCAGGCCCTGGAGAAGGTCGATGGCCGGGCCGAGGAGCTGACCTGGGAGATCTACAAGGACACCGTCATCGAACAGGCCGAACAGGGCGTGGACTACATGACGGTCCATGCCGGAGTACGCCTGGCGTACGTCCCGCTCACCGCCCACCGCAAGACCGGCATCGTCTCCCGCGGCGGCTCCATCATGGCCGCGTGGTGCCTCGCGCACCACAAGGAGTCGTTCCTGTACGAGAACTTCGAGGAACTCTGCGAGATCCTCGCCGCGTACGACGTGACGTACTCCCTCGGCGACGGCCTGCGGCCCGGGTCGATCGCGGACGCCAACGACGAGGCCCAGTTCGCCGAGTTGAGGACCCTCGGGGAACTCAACCGGATCGCGAGGCGTTTCCACGTGCAGACCATGATCGAGGGCCCGGGCCACGTCCCGATGCACAAGATCAAGGAGAACATCGACCTTCAGCGGGAGATCTGCGATGAAGCCCCGTTCTACACGCTCGGCCCGCTGACCACGGACATCGCGCCGGCGTACGACCACATCACGTCCGGCATCGGTGCCGCGATGATCGCCTGGTGGGGCACCGCCATGCTGTGCTACGTCACGCCCAAGGAGCACCTGGGCCTGCCCAACCGTGACGACGTCAAGACCGGCGTCATCACCTACAAGATCGCCGCCCACGCGGCCGACCTCGCCAAGGGACACCCGGGTGCCCAGGAGTGGGACGACGCGCTGTCCGACGCCCGGTTCGAGTTCCGGTGGGAGGACCAGTTCAACCTGGCCCTCGACCCTGACACGGCACGGGAGTTCCACGACGAGACCCTGCCGGCGGAACCGGCCAAGACGGCTCACTTCTGCTCGATGTGCGGTCCCAAGTTCTGCAGCATGAAGATCAGTCAAAGCATCACGGAGCGCTTCGGTGGTGCGGCGGCTGATGGGGCATCGGCTGAGGAGATCGCCGAGGGGATGCTCCAGAAGTCGAAGGAGTTCGCCGAGGCGGGCAACCGGGTGTACCTGCCGATCGCCGACTGAGTCTGAAGCGCTGGAGTCGACGACTCGCGGGACGCACCTCCACGCCAGGCCGCGGGAGACCGGGAGTACGTATCTCCAGGCGCGGACGAGCAGGGCCGTCGCCGATCGCCGGGAGCACCGGACCATCGGCGTCGTGTCGTTCCGGCCGACGGCGGTGATCAGGCATCCGCGGTGCGACGACCGCATCCACCGATGGGCGCCGACGGCACCAGCGCTGTACCACCTCGCGCTGGTGCGTGCCTTCGGCCGCCGCAGGCGGAACGAGTCGAGGCGCAGGTGCTCCGCCGGCCGTGAGGCCGGCCGGCGGCTATTCCGGCTGGTGTTCCGGGCCTCCGAAGTCCGGGCTGGTGTAGTCGGGGCTGCTGAAGCTCGGCCGCGAGCCGCCCCGGCTGCCGTCGTCCGGGCTGGTGAAGCCCGGGCGGTCGTAGCCGAGGTGTGGTATGCGGCTGACCGGGGTGGTCGAGGACGCGGGGTGCAGGGCCGCGGCCGCGCCCGGGTCCGCGAGGGCTTCCCGCAGGAAGGGCAGGACACCCCGTTCCAGCAGGGCCCCGCGCCAGGCCTCCCTGGCCTCGGCCACTTCCCTGCGCATCTCGTCGTACGGACCGTCCTCGGCCGACGGCTTGTTGCGCAGGGCGGTGACCAGCAGACCCACGGCGGCGACGAGGATCGCGACCGCGGTGACGGCGCCGAAGACCCAGCCCGTCGTGAGCATGGTCCGGGCGAACGCCGGATCGGGGTCGAGCACCCGCAGGACGTAGCCGACGAGCAGGAAGATCGCCGCCGCCGTGCCGGCCAGGACGGGTGCCAGGACGGCGACGACGGCGACGGCGCCCGCGCCGGCGGTCTCGGCGACCTCTCCCATGGTGGCGGCGATGCCCGCCGCGCCCCCGCCCGGCTCGGAGGAGCCGGGCGCGCGCCCGGACGCCGGGTCGGACGGCGCCGGCCGGCGCAGATCCTCACGGACCTTGACGTAGTGCTGGTACTCGGTCGACGCGGCTGCCGTGATCAGCGCCGTGGCGTTGAGCGCCATGGTGCGCAGTTGCTCGGGGTTGAGCCGCTGTCCGACAGCGGCAAGTTCCGGACGGTGTGGTGCGGAGCGCAGCGCCTCATCGAGGACCCGCTCGTAGTCCTGGCGGTCCTCGCTCAGCAGGTGCTGCGGAACGCTGTTCATGTGCATCCCCCGATGCTCCGTAGGGCTTGGGGCTCGGCATGCTGACGAGCCGTCGGGCAGAAACGGAGGGGAGCCTGCTACGGACACGCCGATGGTAGAGCGGTGACGGTGGGCGGTGACAGGGGATTTACCGAAATTGGCCCGTCACCGGTCCTGCCCTGTGGCGGCGGGCGCCCGGCCGGTGAACGCTCACGAGGGCAGAGGCAGTTGCTGGACCAGCAGCTTGCCGGCCATGGTGACACCGCCGTCCATCGCGATGGCGAGTCCGTCGGCGTAGACGTGCGGCCCCTCGACCACCGGGGCGCCCCTGTCCTCGTCCTCCTCGGAGCCGACCTCGCCCAGCAGATACGGGATCGGGCTGTGGCCGTGAACGACACGGGTGCCGCCGTACGTATCGAGGAGGGAACGGACGGCGTCCGCGCCGCCCTCGTCGCGGAAGGAGAACCGCTTGGTGAACTTGCGGAACAGGTCCCAGACCTCGTCCGCGTCGTTGCGCGTGAGGGTCTCGCGGACGGTGTCGTTGACCTCTTCGATGGAGCGTCCGTAGTCCAGGTAGGCGGTGGTGTCGGAGTGCACGAGCAGGTGGCCGTCGACCTCCTCGACGGCGTCCAGGCGGGACATCCACTGCAGGTGGTGGTCCTGGAGGCGGTCCATGTCGGTCTTCTGGCCGCCGTTGAGCAGCCAGGCGGCCTGGAAGGTGGCGGTACCGGCGCCCGAGTTGACGGGGGTGTCGCCGAACCGCTTGGCGCCGAGCAGCAGCAGCTCGTGGTTGCCCATGAGCGCCTTGCAGTAGCCGCCGGCCGCCGCCGCCTCGGCGGACAGCCGCATCACCAGGTCGATGACGCCGATGCCGTCCGGGCCGCGGTCGGTGAAGTCGCCGAGGAACCACAGGCGGGCGGTGCCGGCGCACCAGTGGCCCGCGGCGTCGAGCAGGCCCTTCTCCTGGAGGGCGGTCACCAGCTGGTCGAGGTAGCCGTGCACGTCGCCCACGACGTACAGCTGGCCCTGCCCGATGGTGGACTGCGGGGCCGCGGTGTTCTCGGGTTCGACGGTCACCTGGACAGTGTCACCCCGGTTGATGACGGGGAGGTCGCGCTGGGTCGGCGTGTATCCCTCGGGACAGGTCTCCTCGGACGGTGGGACGACCTCGCCGGGATGGACGCTGTGGACGTACGGACCGGTCTCGTGGACGTACGCCGGCACCCGGAAGTCGCGCAGCGTCGCCGTCCGCTCCACCTCGGGTCCCTGACCGGCCCCCTGAGTCATCGACCCCTCCACCTCGCGCCGCATCTGCACCGCATCGGACTGCCTGGTCGTAGCGGTCCGCCGGTGTCGTGGGCCCATCATAGGAATGCGGATCGCGCCCTGTGATGACCCAGGGGTGGTGAATCAGAGCAAGACTCCGGTTCACCGCGGCTTTCGCCCCGATTGAGCCGGGCTTCGGCCGTCGTGTGACCGTCCTCGCCCGCACGCGCCGCGCGAGAACGGTCTCCTCCCACTGGGGACCGGCCCCGTCTTCTCCCCGCGAGCGCGGCCTTCCCCCGTGTCTGAACCGTGGCCTACGTCGTCCCGGGTGACCGCGGCGCGCTGACCGTCGTGCGCGGCGGGCGTCGCTGGGACGACGTGCGCACGATCAGCTCCGTCGGTATCACCTGCTGGACCGTACGCTCGGATTCCACGCCCTCGATGGCGTCGATGAGCAGCTGCACCACCGCCGTGCCGATGCGCCGCGGTTTCAGGGAGAGCGTGGTGATCGGCGGCTCGGTGCCGGCGTACACGGTGGACTCGCTGCAGCAGACCAGCAGCAGGTCGTCGGGGACGCGCAGTCCGTAGCGGCGGGCTGCGGCGAGCAGGTCGGTGCCGTTCGGGTCGAAAAGCCCGTAGACGGCGTCGGGGCGGTCGGGGCGGGCGAGCAGCCGGTCGGCGGCCACGGCGCCGGCGCACGGGTCGTGCGCGGGATAGGCCTCGTACACCGGATCCTGGCCGACCCGCTCGCACCAGCGCAGGTACGCGGTGGTCGACAGGTGGGTGTAGGTGTCCGTGGTGGTCCCGGTGAGCAGGCCGATGCGGCGGGCGCCGGCGTCGGCCAGGTGGTCGAGGATGCCGAGGACGGCGGCCTCGTGGTCGTTGTCGACCCAGGCCGTGACCGGCAGCGAGCCGGCGGGACGCCCGTCGGAGACGACCGGCAGGCCCTGCCGGACGAGTTCGCTGACCACGGGGTCCTGGTCGGAGGGGTCGATGACGACCGTGCCGTCCAGGGCGACGTTCGACCAGACGTCGTGGCGGGAGGTCGCGGGCAGGATGACCAGGGCGTAGCCGCGGGCGAGCGCGGCGGAGGTGGCGGCGCGGGCCATCTCGGCGAAATAGGCGAACTCGGTGAAGGTGAAAGGTTCATCCCCGTACGTGGTCACGGTCAGGCCGATGAGGCCCGACCTGCCGGTACGGAGGGTCCGGGCGGCGGCCGAGGGCCGGTAGCCGAGCCGGTCGGCGACCTCGCGGACGTGACGCCGGGTGGCGTCCGGGAGCCGGCCCTTGCCGTTGAGGGCGTCGGAGACGGTCGTGATGGAGACTCCGGCGGCGGCGGCCACGTCTCTGATCCCCGCCCGACCCGGCCGGCTGCCTCGCCGTGAGGTTTCCGCGCGGCTCACCTGGTGCTTCCCTGCTGCTGTCATGGCGAGCCGATAGTAGGGCTCATGCGGTGGGGTGGTGCGGACGCATATGCACGCGTTGACAGGCACGTTTCTGCATGATCATCAGTACTCAATTGCATCCGAAACAAAGGGGTTTGAGGGCTCCCATGGCAGTACGTGGCGTGTCGACGCGTGCGTGCCTGCCGCGTCGCCGATGTTGCGAAGAGGTCTCAACTCACCTGCACGGGTGATGCGCGCCAGGGCGCACACCACCCGCGCGTAGATATATGTGAGTCGCGCCCCCGTATTCGTACTCCTTCGTACGGCGATGCCCCTGATGCCGGTGGGGCGAGGGGCTCAGGCGCCCGCGGGTCGGTCGTGGCTATACGCAGCGGCGCCGAATCCTCATAAGGTGAGGAGTATTGGACGTCGGCGGCGGTCATGGGCCGCCGGTCTTCACGAGGAGGACTGCGGTGAGCGAGACGAGCCCGAGGCTGCGCGCCGAGCTGGAGGGGATCCCCACCTACAAGCCGGGCAAGCCGGCCGCGGCGGGCGGACCGGTGGCCTACAAGCTGTCCTCCAACGAGAACCCCTACCCGCCGCTGCCCGGCGTGATGGAATCGGTGACGGCGGCGGCCTGCACCTTCAACCGCTACCCGGACATGGCCTGCACGGGCCTGATGAACGAGCTGTCCGAGCGGTTCGGCGTGCCCCTCTCCCACCTGTCCACCGGCACCGGGTCGGTCGGTGTCGCCCAGCAGCTGATCCAGGCCACCTCCGGCCCGGGTGACGAGGTGATCTACGCCTGGCGCTCCTTCGAGGCCTACCCGATCATCACCCAGATCAGTGGCGCGACCTCGGTGCAGGTGCCGCTGACGTCCGGCGATGTGCACGACCTCGACGCGATGGCCGAGGCGATCACCGACCGGACCCGGCTGATCTTCGTCTGCAACCCCAACAACCCGACGGGCACGGTGGTGCGGCGGGCGGAGCTGGAGCGCTTCCTCGACCGGGTCCCCGCCGACGTGCTGGTGGTGCTCGACGAGGCCTACCGCGAGTTCGTCCGTGACCCCGAGGTGCCGGACGGGGTCGAGATCTACCGGAACCGGCCCAACGTCTGCGTCCTGCGGACCTTCTCCAAGGCGTACGGCCTGGCCGGGCTGCGGGTCGGTTTCGCCATCGCCCACGACCCGGTGGCCGCGGCGCTGCGCAAGACGGCGGTGCCGTTCGGGGTGAGCCAGCTCGCGCAGGAGGCGGCGATCGCCTCGCTGCGGGCCGAGGACGAGTTGCTCGGGCGGGTCGGCTCACTGGTCTGTGAGCGCACCCGCGTGGTCGACGGACTGCGTGTCCAGGGCTGGACGGTGCCGGAGACCCAGGCCAACTTCGTATGGCTGCGGCTGGGGGAGCACACGGTTCCGTTCGCTCAGGCGTGCGAGCAGGCGGGCGTCGTGATCCGGCCGTTCCCGGGCGAGGGCGTCCGGGTGACGGTCGGGGAGGCCGAGGCGAACGACATCTTCCTCAAGGTGGCGGAAGGGTTCCGCAGGGAGTTCTGAGGTCCGGGCAGGTCCCGTGGTGCGAGCCGGTCGGCGTTCCGTCGTCGACCGGCTCCGCGCGTTCTCGGGCTGCAGACGCCCATGGGCCGGGGCCGCATGGGGCCGTCCGGGCCCGCATGGTGCACATCACAGAGGACCCCCTCCATGGCTCGAAAACACGTGCTGCATAATAGCTTGTGAATGTGAACGCTTTCACAAGCGTAGGTAAGGAGCGGCGACGTGGACCTCGCTTTGGCGCCGGAGACCCTGGCGCGATGGCAGTTCGGCATCACCACCGTCTACCACTTCCTGTTCGTCCCCCTGACGATCTCGCTGGCCGCACTCACGGCCGGGCTGCAGACCGCCTGGGTGCGGACGGAGAAGGAGAAGTACCTCCGGGCGACCAAGTTCTGGGGCAAACTCTTCCTGATCAACATCGCGATGGGAGTGGTCACCGGCATCGTGCAGGAGTTCCAGTTCGGCATGAACTGGTCCGACTACTCGCGCTTCGTCGGTGACGTCTTCGGTGCGCCGCTCGCCTTCGAGGCCCTGCTCGCCTTCTTCTTCGAGTCCACCTTCATCGGCCTGTGGATCTTCGGCTGGGACAAGCTGCCCAAGAGGATCCACCTGGCCTGCATCTGGATGGTCTCGATCGGCACGCTGCTCTCGGCGTACTTCATCCTCGCCGCGAACTCGTGGATGCAGCACCCGGTCGGCTACCGGATCAACGAGCAGAAGGGCCGGGCCGAACTCACCGACTTCTGGCTCGTGCTGACCCAGAACACCACGCTCAACCAGGTCTTCCACAGCTTCTCCGCGGCCTTCCTGACGGGCGGCGCCTTCATGGTGGGGATCGCCGCCTTCCACCTGCTGCGCAAGAAGCACATCCCGGTGATGCGCACCTCGCTCCGGCTCGGCCTGGTCACCGTCGCCGTCGGCGGCCTGCTCACCGCGGTCAGCGGGGACACCCTGGGCAAGGTCATGTACGAGCAGCAGCCGATGAAGATGGCCGCTGCCGAGGCGCTGTGGGACGGCGAGAAGCCGGCGCCCTTCTCGGTGTTCGCCTACGGCGACGTCGACGAGGGGCACAACAAGGTCGCCCTGGAGATCCCCGGCCTGCTCTCCTTCCTGGCCCACAGCGACTTCGAGTCGTACGTGCCGGGCATCAACGACACCAACAAGGCGCTCCAGGAGAAGTTCGGTCCCGGTGACTACAAGCCCATCGTCCCCGTCGCCTACTGGGGCTTCCGCTGGATGATCGGCTTCGGCATGGCGTCGTTCGCGATCGGCCTGCTGGGGCTGTGGCTCACACGGAAGAAGTTCCTGCTGCCGGCCGCCTGGCGGACCGGGGAGGACGAGGTGCCGCATCTGGTCCTGCTCCGGGAGCCGCTCCGGCCGCGCCTGACCCGCCTGTACTGGCTGGCGGCCGTGTGGACGACGGCCTTCCCGCTGATCGCCAACTCCTGGGGCTGGATCTTCACCGAGATGGGCCGCCAGCCGTGGGTCGTCTACGGCCTGTTCCAGACGCGGGACGCGGTCTCCCCCGGTGTCTCCCAGGCCGAGGTCCTCACCTCGATGATCGTCTTCACGGTGCTGTACGCGATCCTCGCCGTCATCGAGGTCAAGCTGCTGGTCAAGTACGTCAAGGCCGGTCCACCCGAGCTCACCGAGGCCGATCTCAACCCGCCCACGAAGATCGGCGGCGACCTCCGTGACGCCGACAAGCCGATGGCCTTCTCGTACTAGGCCGAGGGAGCTGCACAGTCATGGAACTGCACGACGTCTGGTTCGTCCTGATCGCCGTCCTGTGGACCGGCTACTTCTTCCTGGAGGGCTTCGACTTCGGGGTCGGGGTGCTCACGAGGCTGCTCGCCCGCGACCGGCCCGAGAAGCGGGTACTGATCAACACGATCGGCCCCGTCTGGGACGGCAACGAGGTGTGGCTGCTCACGGCGGGCGGTGCGACCTTCGCCGCGTTCCCCGAGTGGTACGCGACGCTCTTCTCCGGCTTCTACCTGCCGCTGCTGCTCATCCTGGTCTGCCTCATCGTCCGGGGCGTGGCCTTCGAGTACCGCGTGAAGCGGCCCGAGGAGAACTGGCAGCGCAACTGGGAGACGGCGATCTTCTGGACCTCACTGATCCCCGCGTTCCTGTGGGGCGTGGCCTTCGCCAACATCGTGCGCGGCGTGAAGATCGACCAGGACTTCAACTACACGGGAGGCGTCCTGGACCTGCTCAACCCGTACGCGCTCCTGGGCGGGCTTGTCACCCTGGCGCTGTTCACCTTCCACGGCACGGTGTTCGTCGGGCTCAAAACCGTGGGGGAGATCCGGGAGCGGGCGCGGACGCTGGCGCTTCGCGTCGGGCTGCTGACCGCGGCGCTCGCCCTCCTCTTCCTGCTGTGGACGCAGGTCGAACGGGGCGACGGGATCTCGTTCGTCGCGGCGGTGGCGGCCGTGGCATCGCTCCTCGTCGCGCTGGTCGCGGCGCGTGCGAGGCGTGAGGGCTGGGCGTTCGCCCTGTCCGGGCTCACCATCGTGGCCACGGTGGCGATGCTCTTCCTGACGCTGTTCCCGAACGTCATGCCCTCGACGCTGAACCCGGACTGGAGCCTGACGGTCACCAACGCCTCGTCCAGCCCCTACACGCTGAAGATCATGACCTGGTGTGCGGGAATCGCGACTCCCGTCGTGATGCTCTACCAGGGCTGGACGTACTGGGTCTTCCGCAAGCGGATCGGTACGCAGCACATCGCCGAGTCCGTGCACTGAGGTGTGTTTCACGTGAAACCGATCGATCCGCGCCTGCTCCGGTACACCCGTGCCACCCGCGGCTTCCTGGTGGCGGTCGTCACCCTGGGAGCCGTGGGGGCGGGGCTGGTCATCGCGCAGGCGATGCTCATCGCCGAGGTCGTGGTGGGTGCCTTCGAGCACCGCATGTCCGCGTCCGAACTCACCACTCCCCTGCTGCTGTTGGTCGCCGTCGCGGCCGGCCGGGCGGTCGTCGGCTGGCTCACCGAGCTCGCCGCGCACCGGGCCGGCGCGGCGGTCAAGTCCGAGCTGAGGGGACGGCTGCTGGAGCACGCCGCACGGCTCGGGCCGGGATGGCTGAGCGGGCAGCGGACCGGTTCGCTGGTCGCCCTGGCCACCCGGGGCGTCGACGCCCTCGACGACTACTTCTCGCGGTACCTGCCGCAGCTGGGTCTCGCGGTCGTCGTACCCGTGGCGGTGCTCGCGCGGATCGTCACCGAGGACTGGGTCTCCGCGGCCATCATCGTGGGCACCCTGCCGCTCATCCCGGTCTTCATGACCCTGATCGGCTGGGCCACCCAGTCACGTATGGACCGTCAGTGGCGTCTGCTGTCACGGCTGTCGGGGCACTTCCTGGACGTCGTGGCGGGGCTGCCGACGCTGAAGGTGTTCGGCCGTGCCAAAGCCCAGGCCGAGTCGATCCGGCGGATCACCGGCGCGTACCGGCGCGCGACCATGCGGACGCTGCGGATCGCCTTCCTCTCCTCCTTCGCGCTGGAGCTGCTCGCGACGATCTCGGTGGCCCTGGTCGCCGTGACCATCGGCATGCGGCTGGTGCACGGCGAGATGGACCTGTACATCGGCCTGGTCATCCTGATCCTCGCGCCGGAGGCATACCTGCCGTTGCGGCAGGTCGGTGCGCGGTACCACGCGGCGGCGGAGGGGCTGGCAGCGGCGGAGGAGGTCTTCGCGGTGCTGGAGACCCCCGTCCCTCCCTCCGGTTCCGTGGCCGTACCGCAGGGCGTGCTGGTCTTCGAGGGCCTGACCGTCCGGTATCCGGGGCGGTCGGCGGACGTCCTCTCCGAGGTGTCCTTCACCGTCGAACCCGGGGAGACGGTCGCGCTGGTCGGCCCGAGCGGCGCCGGCAAGTCGACCCTGCTGCACGCCCTGCTCGGCCTCGCACGGCCGGCCGGGGGACGGATCACGGTGGGGGGAGTCGACCTCACCGAGGCCGACCTGCGGCAGTGGCGGTCCCGGATCGCGTGGGTGCCGCAACGACCGCATCTCTTCGCCGGGACGATCGCCGAGAACGTACGGCTCGCGCGGCCCGACGCGGACGACGAGGCGGTGCGAGGTGCGCTGCGGGACGCCGGGGCGCTGGAGTTCGTGGACGCGCTGCCCGAGGGGGCCGACACCCTGCTCGGTGAGGACGGCGCCGGGCTGTCCGCCGGGCAGCGGCAACGGCTCGCGCTGGCGCGGGCGTTCCTCGCGGACCGGCCCGTGCTGCTGCTCGACGAACCGACGGCGGCGCTGGACGGCGCCACCGAGGCGGAGGTCGTGGCCGCCGTCCGGCGCCTGGCTGCCGGGCGGACGGTGCTGATGGTCGTGCACCGGCCGGCGCTGCTGGAAGTCGCCGACCGGGTGGTCCGGCTGGGGGAGCCGGAGACCGTGGCCGTTGCCATGGACCGTCCCGTCACGCCGAAGGGGGCGCCGCGCCCTGTCGACGCCGGGCCGGCCGCCCCGGCCGCAGTGGCCCAGCGGCCCTCCTCGGGCGGTGTACTCGCCCGGGTGCGTGCCCTGTCCGGGGCCCGGCGCGGCCGGCTCGGACTGGCGCTGCTGCTCGGCAGCCTCGCGCTCGGGAGCGCCGTGGGGCTCATGGCCACCTCGGGGTGGCTGATCTCCCGGGCCTCGCAGCAGCCGCCCGTGCTGTACCTGATGATGGCCGTGACGGCCACGCGGGCCTTCGGCATCGGGCGGGCGGTGTTCCGCTACGCCGAGCGGCTGGTGTCGCACGACGCCGTGCTGCGGATGCTCGCGGACACCAGGGTGGAGGTGTTCCGCAGGCTGGAGCGGCTGGCGCCCGCCGGGCTGCGCCGCACCCGCCGGGGCGACCTCCTCTCCCGTCTGGTCGCGGACGTCGACGCGCTGCAGGACTACTGGCTGCGCTGGCTGCTGCCGGCCGGGGCGGCCGCCCTCGTGTCGGCCGTGTCCGTCGGCTTCACGGCCTGGCTGCTGCCCGAGGCCGGGGCCCTGCTGGCGGCCGGGCTGCTGGCCGCGGGCGTCGGCGTGCCGCTCGTGACGGGTGCCGTGGCCCGGCGGGCCGACCACCGGCTGGCGCCCGCCCGCGGTGTGCTCGCGACCCGGGTGACCGACCTGCTCACCGGCACCGCGGAGCTCACCGTGGCCGGTGCCCTGCCCGCGCGGACCGCCCAGGCACGGGAGGCCGACGGGACACTCACCCGGATCGCCTCGCGCGCCGCCACGGCCACGGCCCTCGGCGACGGACTCACCGCCCTGATCTCCGGCCTGACCGTCACGGCCGCCGCCCTGGCCGGCGCGCAGGCGGTCGCCGCGGGACGGCTGGAGGGTGTGGCCGTGGCCGTCGTCGTCCTCACCCCGCTGGCCGCGTTCGAGGCCGTGCTGGGGCTGCCGCTCGCCGTGCAGTACCGGCAGCGCGTGCGCCGGAGCGCGGAGCGGGTGTACGAGGTGCTGGACGCCCCGGAGCCCGTGCGGGAGCCGGAGCGGCCCCGGCCGGCACCCCCGTCCCCGTTCCCGGTCGTCGTCAGGGGCCTGGCCGCCCGGCACGCCGGACAGGACCGGGAGGCCCTCGCCGGGCTCGACCTGACCCTCGACGAGGGCCGCCGCGTCGCCGTGGTCGGACCCTCCGGCTCCGGCAAGACGACGCTGGCGCAGACCCTCCTGCGGTTCCTCGACGCGGAGGCGGGCACCTACACGCTGGCCGGTGTCGACGCCTACGCGTTGCACGGTGACGACGTACGCGGGCTCGTCGGGCTGTGCGCGCAGGACGCGCACCTCTTCGACAGCTCGCTGCGGGAGAACCTGCTGCTCGCCCGCAAGGACGCCACCGAGGACGACCTGCGTGCCGCGCTGGGCCGGGCTCGGCTGCTCGACTGGGCCGACGGCCTGCCCGACGGGCTCGACACGCTCGTCGGCGAGCACGGGGCCCGGCTGTCGGGTGGGCAGCGGCAACGGCTGGCCCTGGCCCGGGCGCTGCTCGCGGACTTCCCCGTCCTGGTGCTCGACGAACCGGCCGAGCATCTCGACCTGCCCACCGCCGACGCCCTCACCACCGACCTGCTGGCCGCCACCGAAGGCCGCACGACCCTGCTCATCACGCACCGGCTGGCCGGTCTGGAGGCGGTGGACGAGGTGATCGTGCTGGACCGGGGACGGGTGGTGCAGCGCGGACCGTTCGCGGAGCTGGTGACGGCGGACGGGCCGTTGCGGGGGATGGCGGAGCGGGAGGCGGCGTCGGAGTCCCTCGCGGGAGTTCCGTAGCACCCGCGTGGGGCTCCGCCCTGATCCGTTCGGAGCATCCGGTCCCCCGGCCGTACGACGAGAACAGGACCGGAGCGGCGGGGCGGGTCACGATCGCTGACATGCGTTCATTTCGCCGCCACCGCCTGCTGGTTCCGGTCCTGCTCTGCGCGCTGGCCGTCCTCGCGGCCCGCCCCCACACGGCCGGCGACGAATCCGGCAGCGGCAGCACCGCCGGCGGGGCGGACACGCCCGCCGGTGGCCTCAGCGCCGACGTGGTGCGGCTCTACGAGGACGCCGCGGTCGCTACCCAGCAGTACGAGGCCGGCCGCAAGGAGGCCGATGAGCAGCGGACCAGGGCCCGGCGCGCCGAGGAACTGCTCGACGCGCAGCGGCGGCACATCGCCGCGCTCCACGAGGACCTGGGCCGCATCGCCCGGGCCCAGTACCGCAGCGGCGGGGGCCTGCCCGTGGCCGCGCAGATCATCCTCGCCGACAGCCCCGACGACCTGATGCGTGGTCAGCACGCCTTCTCGCAGGCGGACCTGGCGCTGAACAACGCGATCTCCAAGAGCCGCCGGGCCGAGGCGCACCTGGCAGCCGACGAGGCGAAGGCCGCGGCCGAGTGGCAGGCGCTGGACAAGCGGAACGCCCAGCTCGCGGCCCTGAAGGCCGCTATCGAGGAGAAGCTGGAGGCCGCCCGCTCGGAGTTGCAGGGGCGGGCGGACGCCGCGGTCGCCGCGGGCTCCTGCCGTGGTGCCGTCCGGCTCGACCAGCGCGAGACGGGGTTCACCAGCGCGTGGGTCACGCCCGTGGAGACGTACGAGCTGTCCGCGTCCTACGGCAGCGGCGGCTCACGGTGGGCGAACCGGCACACGGGGCAGGACTTCGCGGTGCCCATCGGCACGCCGGTGCGTGCCGTCGGGGCGGGCCGGGTGGTGAAGGTGTCCTGCGGAGGAGCCTTCGGCATCGAGATCGTGCTCGAGCACCCGGGCGGCTACTACACGCAGTACGCCCATCTGGCGTCCGTGGCGGTCGATCAGGGGGAGCTCGTCACCCCGGGCCAGTGGATCGGGCAGTCGGGCACCAGTGGCAACTCCACCGGCCCTCACCTGCACTTCGAGACGCGGGTGACGCCGGAGATGGGCTCGGCGGTGAACCCGGTGTCCTGGCTGGCGGCACGCGGGGTGACGCTCTGAGAGAAGCCGTCCGGTAGGGAGCGGCCCGGTGAGGACGACGGCCGGGCCGCTCCCTACACTCGGTCGGCCGGAGCGGCCCGGCGCTACAACCACTCGGCCAGCAACTGCTCGATCACGACCGCCACCCCGTCCTCGTTGTTCGCGACCGTTCGCCCCGAGGCCGCGGCGACCACGTCGGGGTGCGCGTTGCCCATCGCGTACGAGCGGCCCGCCCAGGTCAGCATCTCGACGTCGTTCGGCATGTCCCCGAAGGCGACGACCTCCTCGTGCGAGATGCCGCGCTCGGCACAGCACAGGGCGAGTGTGCTGGCCTTGGACACCTCGGGGCCGCTGATCTCCAGCAGGGCGCTGGGGCTGGACCGGGTGACGTTGGCCCGATCGCCGATGGCGAGCCGGGCCAGGGTCAGGAAGGCGTCCGGGTCGAGCTCGGGATGGTAGGAGAGGATCTTCAGCACCGGCTCGGAGGCCGCCCGGTGGGCGAGGGACAGCACTTCCTCGGCCGGAGCGAGGCTGTCGGGTATCTCCACGTGCAGCTTCGGGTAGGCCGGCTCCTGGTAGAAGCCGTACGTCTGCTCCACCGCGTACACCGTGCCCGGTGCGGCCTCGCGCAGCAGTCGGACGGCGTCCAGCGCGTTCTCGCGGGCCAGCTCGCGCACCTTCACGAACCGGTGGGCGCCGGGGCCGCCGTGCAGGTCGACCACGGCCGCGCCGTTGCCGCAGATCGCCAGCCCGTGGCCGTGCACGTGGTCGCTGACGACGTCCATCCAGCGCGCCGGGCGGCCCGTGACGAAGAAGACCTCGATGCCCGCCTCCTCCGCGGCGGCCAGCGCGGCGACCGTGCGCGGGGAGACCGACTTGTCGTCGCGGAGCAGGGTGCCGTCGAGGTCGGTGGCGATCAGTCGCGGCGGGAGGGTTCTGGCCGCGGTCTCGGGCTGTCGGGTCGCTGAGGTCACCCGGCCATTGTCCTGCATATGCCCGCTCGGCCGTGCGGGAGTCCGAACAGGTGAGTGGGTACCACCGTCTGTGGCGTCTACGTCGGGGTCCTTCGCAGGCACCCGGCCGGTCTCGTACCGGTGCTCAGCGCAACTGCTCCGGGGCCTCCATCGCGATCTGCTCGAAGACCTTCTCGTCCACCGCGAACTGCGACTCGGGGATCGGCCAGTGGAGCACCAGCTCGGTGAAGCCCAGCTCCGCGTGCCGGCCGGCGAAGTCCACGAAGGCGTCCAGGGACTGCAGCGGCCGGGTGCGGTCGGGGGTGAAACCGGTGAGCAGGACCTTGTCGAGGCCGGTCATGTCCCGACCGGTCTCCGCGCAGAGGTCGGCCAGCCTCTCGGCCTGTCCGCGAATGGCCTGAATCGACTGCTCGGGGGTGCCGTTCTCGTACAGCTTGGGGTCCCCGGTGGTCACCCATGCCTGCCCGTGCCCCGCGACGAGACGCATCCCGCGCGGCCCGGTCGCGGCCACCGCGAAGGGCAGCCGGGGGCGCTGCACACAGCCGGGGATGTTGCGGGCCTCATGGGCCGAGTAGAAGTCACCCTCGTACGACACCGCGTCCTCGCAGAGCAGCCGGTCGAGCAGCGGGACGAACTCGGCGAAGCGGTCGGCGCGCTCCCGCGGGCTCCACGGATCCTGGCCGAGCGCGGTGGCGTCGAAGCCGGAGCCGCCCGCTCCTATGCCCAGGGTGACCCGCCCGCCGGAGATGTCGTCGAGGGAGATCAGTTCCTTGGCGAGGGTCACGGGGTGCCGGAAGTTCGGTGAGGTCACGAGCGTGCCCAGCCGCATCCGGTCGGTGACGGCCGCGGCGGCGGTGAGGGTCGGCAGAGCTCCGAACCACGGGCCGTCCCGGAAGGTGCGCCACGAGAGGTGGTCGTAGGTGTACGCGGTGTGGAAGCCGAGCTGGTCGGCACGGATCCAGGCCGCACGGCCGCCTTCGTGCCAGCGGCGGTGGGGGAGGATCACGGTGCTCAGGCGCAGACTCATGGCATCGAGCCTAAAGGAGCCCCGGCGGGTGTCCTGTGTTTCACGTGAAACACCCCGCGAGCGCCCACGCGTCGCCGCCCCGAGGGAGCAGGTCAGTGCGATTCGGGGAAACGCAGGTAGCGCGGCGGTACGGACCCGGTCAGCCACACACCGTTCGCGCTCACGTGGAAGACATGACCGTCGCGGTGCATGGCGGCGGCGTCGACTCCGAGTACGACCGGCCGCCCGCGGCGGGCCCCGACCCGGGTCGCCGTCTCACGGTCGGGTGACAGATGCACGGCGTGCCGGTTCATGGGCCGGAGTCCCTCGGCCCGGATCGCGTCCAGGTGGCGGGCCACGGTGCCGTGGTAGAGGTGCGCGGGCGGAGTCGCCGGCGCCAGGCCGAGGTCCACCTCGACGCTGTGGCCCTGGCTGGCGCGGATCCGGGTGCCCTCGACGGCGAAGCGCCGCTTGTCGTTGGAGGCGACGACATGGTCCAGTTCGTCGCGCGTGAACCGGAAGCCGTGCGCGGCCGCCGCGGCGATGAGCGCGTCGATCTCCACCCAGCCGGCCTCGTCGAGCGTGAGCCCGATCCGTTCCGGCTGGTGGCGCAGATGCTTGGAGAGGTACTTCGACACCTTCACGGTTCGTCTTTCGTCCATCCCCTCAGCGTGCGGGAGAGACACGCATCACGCGATCGAGTTTCACCGCGGAGGTTTGATCCACAACCACATCGCGTTATCCACAGGAGAAACCCGCGTTCCTGTGGACAACTGACCTCAGCAGCAGGGTGTTTGGCGTCCCGTCACACCGGTGGCCGCACGCGCGCGACCCTCCGCAGGAGACCCGGGGCGAACCGCGCCAGCATCCGCGCACCCCGCGCCTCCGGCGTCACCGGCACGACGGCCTCGTTGCGGACGACCGCGCCGAGGATCGCCCGGGCGACCTTCTCCGGTGGGTAGTTGCGCATCCCGTACAGCCGGGCGGCCCGCCGCTGGAGTCGCTTCTCCTCCTCGGCGTCCACCCCGGCGAAGTGCGCCGTCGAGGTGATGGCGGTGTTCACGAAGCCGGGGCAGACCGCGCTCACGCCGATCCCCCGCCCGGCCAGTTCCGCCCGCAGGCACTCGCTGAGCATCAGCACGGCCGCCTTGGACGTGCTGTACGCGGGCAGGGCCCGGGACGGCTGGTAGGCCGCGGCCGAGGCGATGTTGACGATGTGGCCGCCCTGGCCCCGCTCGGCCATCCGGCGGCCGAAGAGCCGGCAGCCGTGGATCACACCCCACAGGTTGACGTCGAGGACCTTCCTCCAGTCCTCAGGCGTGGTGTCGAAGAAGGAGCCGGACAGCCCGATCCCGGCGTTGTTCACCAGGACGTCCACCACGCCGTACTCCGCGGTGACCTTGTCGGCCAGCCTCTCCATGGCCCGCTCGTCCGAGACGTCGGTCGTCTCCGCCCAGGCCTCGGGCGCGCCGTCGCGGAGTGCCGACTCGGCGGTGCGGGCCGCCGCCTCCGCGTCCCGGTCGACGGCCACGACGCGCGCGCCGGCCCCGGCGAAGGCGAGCGCGGTCGCCCGCCCGATGCCGCTGCCCGCCCCGGTGACGAGCACCAGACGCCCGCCGAAGCGCTCGGCGTGCCGGCCCCCCGCCGCCACCGGGGAACGCCCGCTCTCGACGGACAGGACGAACTCCTCGATCCATCCGGCCACCAGGTCGGGCCGCGTCCGCGGGATCCAGTGCCCGGCCGCCACCGTCCTGCGGGTCAGCCGCGGGACCCACTGCTCCAGGTCGTCGTGGAGCCGCTCCGACAGGAACCGGTCCTCCACGGGTGTGATGAGCTGCACGGGCGCGTGGGCGTGCGCGTCCGGGCGCGGCTCGCGCAGCCGGGGCCGGACGTTGTCGCGGTACAGCCAGGCCCCGCGGGCCGCGTCCGACGGCAGGGACGAGGTGGGGTAGCCGCCCCGGGGCACCTTCTCGACGCGCTCCAGGACTCCGGGCCAGCGCTTGCCGAGCGGGCCGCGCCAGGCCAGCTCCGGCAGCACGGGCGTGTGCAGCAGGTACACGTACCAGGACCGTGCGCCCTGGCCGAGCAGCTGGCCGATCCGGCGCGGGGTGGGGCGCTTCACACGCCGGCTGATCCAGTGGCCGAAGTGGTCGAGCGACGGGCCGGACATCGAGGTGAAGGACGCGATGCGGCCCTCGGTGCGCTTGACGGTGGTGAACTCCCAGGCCTGCACCGAGCCCCAGTCGTGCCCGACCAGGTGCACCGGGCGGCCGGGGCTGACCGCGTCCGCGACGGCCAGGAAGTCGTCCGTGAGCTTCTCCAGCGTGAACCCGCCGCGCAGCGGGCTCGGCGCCGTGGACCGGCCGTGGCCTCGGACGTCGTACGCCACCACGTGGAAGTGCCCGGCGAGCCGCGCGGCGACCTCGGACCACACCTCCTTGCTGTCGGGGTAGCCGTGCACCAGGACGACCGTGGGCCGGCCCGGATCGCCCATCTCGGCCACGCACAGCTCGACCTCGCCGGTCCGCACCCAGCGCTCCCGCGCGCCCGTCAGCAACGTCATCCGGCGAATCTGGCAGTTGTTAGAGAGTCCGTCAATAGGAGCCTTCCGATCGTGGCGACCCTCAGGGACCAAGCCCCCTAAGGGCCCGTAATACTCGAGGCTGATCCCAAGACAGCTCTGCGGAGTGACGACCGCCACGCGCACGGCCCCTACCTTCGAAGGGTGACTGTGATCGCGACCGAAAGCCTGAGCAAGCGGTTCCCCCGGGTGACCGCGCTTGACCGGCTCTCCGTGGACGTCGGGCCCGGTGTGACCGGACTCGTCGGAGCCAACGGCGCCGGCAAGTCCACACTGATCAAGATCCTGCTGGGACTGTCCCCCGCCACGGAGGGCCGCGCCGACGTGCTCGGCCTCGACGTCGCCACCGAGGGTGCCGCCATCCGTGAGCGCGTCGGGTACATGCCCGAGCACGACTGCCTGCCGCCGGACGTCTCGGCCACCGAGTTCGTCGTCCACATGGCGCGCATGTCCGGACTGCCGCCCACCGCGGCGCGCGAGCGCACGGCCGACACCCTGCGCCACGTCGGCCTGTACGAGGAGCGCTACCGCCCCATCGGCGGCTACTCCACCGGCATGAAGCAGCGCGTCAAGCTCGCCCAGGCCCTCGTGCACGACCCGCAGCTGGTCTTCCTGGACGAGCCGACCAACGGCCTCGACCCGGCCGGCCGCGACGAGATGCTCGGCCTGATCCGCCGCATCCACACCGACTTCGGAATCTCGGTCCTGGTCACCTCCCACCTGCTGGGCGAACTGGAGCGCACCTGCGACCACGTCGTCGTCATCGACGGCGGCAGGCTCCTGCGCTCCAGCTCCACCACGGACTTCACCCAGATCACCACCACCCTCGCCATCGAGGTCACCGACACCGACGAGCACCCGGACGGCACCCGCGCGGTCCGCGAGGCGCTGCACGCGCGCGGGGTGGGCGTCGAGGACGGCAGCGGCCTGCCCGGAGCGGGCCACGTCCTGCTCCTGACCGCGCAGGGCGAGGAGACCTACGACCTGGTCCGGGACGTGATCGCGGACCTCGGACTCGGCCTGGTGCGCATGGAGCAGCGCCGGCACCACATCTCCGAGGTCTTCACGGCCGGCGACGAGCACGAGCAGCGGAAGGAGGCGGTCGGCCATGGCGGTTGAGCACTCCACGGGCACCCCCGCCCGGGCCCCGGGCGACCAGACCCGCATCCACAACATCGGCTACCGCAGCTACGACGGCCCCCGTCTCGGCCGCGCCTACGCCCGCCGCTCCCTGTACTCGCAGTCCCTGCGCGGCGCCTACGGCCTCGGCCGCTCGGTCAGGTCCAAGGTGCTGCCGATGCTGCTCTTCGTGGTGATGTGCGTGCCCGCGGCCATCATGGTCGCCGTGGCGGTCGCCACCAAGGCCAAGGAACTGCCCCTGGACTACACGCGCTACGCGATCGTCATGCAGGCCGTCCTCAGCCTCTACGTCGCCTCCCAGGCGCCGCAGTCCGTCTCGCGCGACCTGCGCTTCAAGACCGTGCCGCTGTACTTCTCCCGGCCCATCGAGACGGCCGACTACGTCCGCGCCAAGTTCGCGGCCCTCGCCTCGGCGCTGTTCATCCTCACCGCCGCTCCCCTGCTCGTGCTCTACGCGGGCGCGCTGCTGGCCAAGCTCGACTTCGCCGACCAGACCAGGGGATTCGCACAGGGACTGGTCTCCGTGGCACTGCTCTCCCTGCTCTTCGCCGGCATCGGCCTGGTCGTCGCGTCCTTCACCCCGCGCCGCGGTTTCGGCATCGCCGCCGTGATCGCCGTGCTGACCATCACCTACGGCGCGGTCTCCACCCTCCAGGCCATCGCCGACGCCCAGGGCAGCAGCGACGCCGTGCCGTGGATCGGGCTCTTCTCGCCCATCACGATCATCGACGGTGTGCAGTCCGCGTTCCTCGGCGCGACCTCCGCCTTCCCGGGCGGGGCCGGCCCGGGCACCGCCGAGGGCGTCGTCTTCGTCCTCGCCGCCCTCGGACTGATCGCGGCGAGCTACGGCCTGCTGATGCGCCGCTACAAGAAGGTGGGACTGTGACCACGCTCTCCATCGACCACGTCTCCCGCTGGTTCGGCAACGTGGTCGCCGTCAACGACATCACCATGACCGTCGGCCCCGGCGTCACGGGCCTGCTCGGCCCCAACGGCGCCGGGAAGTCCACCCTCATCAACATGATGGGCGGCTTCCTGGCCCCCTCCACCGGCACGGTCACCCTCGACGGGCGGCCGGTGTGGCGCAACGAGGACATCTACCGGCACATCGGCGTCGTCCCCGAGCGGGAGGCGATGTACGACTTCCTCACCGGCAGGGAGTTCGTCCTCGCCAACGCAGAGCTGCACGGCCTGGGCGCCAGGGCGGCCCAGAAGGCGTTGGCGACGGTCGAGATGGAGTACGCGCAGGATCGCAGGATCCAGACGTACTCCAAGGGCATGCGCCAGCGCGTGAAGATGGCGAGCGCCCTCGTCCACGACCCCTCGCTGCTGCTGCTCGACGAGCCGTTCAACGGCATGGACCCGCGCCAGCGCATGCAGCTCATGGACCTGCTGCGCCGCATGGGCGACGAGGGCCGCACGGTGCTGTTCTCCTCGCACATCCTCGAAGAGGTCGAGCAGCTCGCCTGGCACATCGAGGTCGTGGTCGCCGGCCGGCACGCCGCGAGCGGCGACTTCCGCAGGATCCGCCGTCTGATGACCGACCGGCCGCACCGCTATCTGGTGCGCTCCAGCGACGACCGCGCCCTCGCGGCCGCGCTCATCGCCGACCCGTCGACGTCCGGCATCGAGGTCGACGTCACCGAGGGCGCGCTGCGCATCCAGGCCGTCGACTTCGGCCGCTTCACGGCGCTGCTGCCGCGGGTGGCCCGGGAGCACGGCATCCGCCTGCTCACGGTCTCGCCGTCCGACGAGTCCCTCGAGTCCGTCTTCTCGTACCTGGTCGCGGCGTAGGAGGCCCTGATGTACGACCCCACAGTCGCCCGGCTCACCTACCGGGCCCTGCTCGGCCGGCGCCGGGCCCTCATCCTCGGCGCGCTGCCGCTGCTGCTCGTCGTGATCGCAGTGGCGGTCCGCGCCCTGGCCGGAGCGGACGACCAGACGGCGGCCGACCTGCTGGGCGGACTCGCCCTCGCCACGATGGTGCCGATCATCGGCGTCATCGCCGGCACCGGCGCGATCGGCCCGGAGATCGACGACGGCTCGGTGGTGTACCTGCTGTCCAAGCCGATCACGCGGCCGACCATCATCTTCACGAAGCTGATCGTCGCCATCGCGGTGACCATGGTGTTCTCGGCGGTGCCCACGCTCGTCGCGGGCCTCGTCCTGAACGGCAACGGCCAGCAGGTGGCCGTGGCCTACACGGTGGCGGCCCTGGTCGCGTCCATCGCCTACGCGGCCCTGTTCCTGCTGCTCGGCACGGTCTCCCGGCACGCGGTGGTGTTCGGCCTGGTCTACGCCCTGGTCTGGGAGGCGCTGTTCGGCTCACTGGTGCCGGGCGCCCGCACGCTCAGCGTCCAGCAGTGGTCGCTGGCCGTGGCCCAGAAGGTGTCCGGCGGGGACCTGGTCTCCTCCGACGTCGGCCTCACCACGGCGACGGTCCTGCTCGTGGCCGTCACGGTGCTGGCCACCTGGTACGCCGGCCAGAAGCTGCGCTCGCTCACCCTCGCCGGAGAGGAGTGACGTGCCCCGGCCTTGACGGAGGCTTCACCTCGCCCGGCGCACACTGGGCACACGTGACGCGGTGCGACGCACGGGAGTTGGACGGCGGGAGGACGCAGATGGCGGGCGAGAGGGCTCAGTACGACGACCGCGGACAGCCCGGCTCCTCAGACGGAGCGGCCGCGGACGACCTCGAAGGCCTCGTCCTGGACGAGGACTTCATACGCTCCGCCGAGACCTCCGAGCCGTCCGCCCGCGCCCGGATGCTGGCCGCGCGCTGGCGCCGGGAGGAACCGGAGCCCCAGCCCTGGCGCTCCGAGAAGCCTCCCGCGGGCTGGTTCTTCAGCAAGGCCCGCAGACGCCGGTGGCGCAGGCGTTAGCCGGCCGGACGCCATCGGTGGGCGCCTGCCGGCCGGTCCGACGAACGTCCACCGGCCGCCGCCGAATTTAATCGCTGGCGCCCCGTTCGTCCGGCGGGCAGAGTGGTGGTCGTCCCTGCCGGGCGACAACCCGGTGCCACGTTCGGGGAGAGGAGCCGGACGATGTCCATGCACGGCAGTACGTCCAGCTCCTTCCTTCAGGGCAGCCCGAGGCGGGCTCCGGAGTAGTCGCTACCGCTCCGTGGAGCCTTCCCACACGGGGAGCTGCCCGGGGCGGCCGCTTCGAGCACGCGACTCGCACCTCGCGTGGGCCGCCCACCCGGAGGATTGGCCGAGTGGTAAGGCACTGGCTTGCTAAGCCATGGTCGGGCCGGACAGCCCGCGCACGTTCGATCCGTGCATCCTCCGCCGAGCACCACCGAACACCGGGCGTCAGAGCGGGTGTTCAGCCCAGCAACCGCTCCAGCACCACCGCGATGCCGTCCTCCTCGTGGGAGGTCGTCACCTCGTCGGCCACCGCCTTCAGCTCCACATGGGCATCGGCCATGGCGACGCCGTAGGAGGCCCAGGCGAACATCGGTATGTCGTTGGGCATGTCGCCGAAGGCGATCGTGTCGGCCGCCTTCGCCCCGAGCCGCCGCGCCGCCAGGGACAGGCCCGTCGCCTTGGACAGCCCGAGCGGGAGCAGCTCGACGATGCCCTCGCCGGCCATGACGACGGAGACGAAACCGCCCGCGGTGCGCGCGGCCACCTCGCACAGCTCGTCGTCCGACAGGGTCGGGTGCTGGATGTACAGCTTGTTCAGCGGCGCGGTCCACAGCTCGGACGCGTCCGTGAAGGGCGTCGCGGGCAGGGCGCCCTGGACCGCGTAGCCCGGGCCGACGAGCACTTCGCCGTCCAGGCCGTCGCGGCTGGCCGCCAGGTACAGCGGGCCGACCTCCGCCTCGATCTTGGCCAGGGCCACCCCGGCGAGCTGCCGGTCCAGCGTGACCGACGTCAGCAGACGGTGCGCGCCGGCGTCGTAGACCTGCGCGCCCTGACCGCAGACGGCCAGGCCCTGGTAGCCGAGCTCGTCGAGGATGTGCCGGGTCCAGGGGACCGCGCGGCCGGTGACGACGATGTGCGCGCCGCCCGCCGCCGTCGCGGCGGCGAGCGCGTCACGGGTGCGCGGCGACACCGACTCGTCGGACCGCAGCAGCGTCCCGTCGAGGTCGGTCGCGACCAGCTTGTAGGGGAATGCGCCCGAGGGGGCCGTGTCGCTCACGTGGCCACCGGCTCCAGGACCTCCCGGCCGCCCAGGTACGGGCGCAGCACCTCGGGCACGCGCACCGAGCCGTCGGCCTGCTGGTGGTTCTCCAGGATCGCCACGATCGTGCGCGGCACGGCGCACAGCGTGCCGTTGAGCGTCGCGAGGGGCTTGACCTGCTTGCCGTCACGCACGCGGATCGACAGCCGGCGGGACTGGAACTCCGTGCAGTCCGACGTCGAGGTCAGCTCGCGGTACTTGCCCTGCGTGGGGATCCACGCCTCGCAGTCGTACTTGCGGGAGGCCGAGGCGCCCAGGTCGGCGCTCGCCACGTCGATCACCCGGTACGGCAGCTCCAGCGAGGTCAGCCACTGCTTCTCCCAGTCCAGGAGCCGCTGGTGCTCGGCCTGGGAGTCCTCCGGGGCCACGTAGGAGAACATCTCGACCTTGTCGAACTGGTGCACGCGGAAGATGCCCCGGGTGTCCTTGCCGTGCGAGCCGGCCTCGCGGCGGAAGCAGGGCGAGAAGCCGGCGTAGCGCAGGGGGAGGCGGTCGGCGTCGATGATCTCGTCCATGTGGTACGCCGCGAGCGGCACCTCGGACGTGCCGACCAGGTAGAGGTCGTCGTCGGCGAGGTGGTAGACGTCCTGGGCGGCCTGGCCGAGGAAGCCCGTGCCCGCCATGGACTGGGGGCGCACCAGAGCCGGGGTCAGCATCGGCGTGAATCCGGCCGCGGTGGCCTGGGCGATCGCCGCGTTCACCAGGGCGAGCTCCAGGAGCGCGCCGACGCCGGTGAGGAAGTAGAAGCGGGAGCCGGAGACCTTGGCGCCGCGCTCGACGTCGATCGCGCCGAGGATCTGGCCGAGTGCCAGGTGGTCCCTGGGCTCGAAGCCCTCGGCGGCGAAGTCGCGGATCGTGCCGTGCGTCTCCAGGGTGACGAAGTCCTCCTCGCCGCCCACGGGGACGTCAGGGTGGACCAGGTTGCCGAGCCGGAGCAGCAGCTCCTGGGTCTCGGCCGCGGCGGCGTCCCGCTCCGCGTCGGCCGCCTTGACGTCGGCCGCGAGCTGGCTCGCCTTCTTCAGCAGCTCGGCCTTCTCGTCCCCGGCGGCCTTGGGGATGAGCTTGCCGAGCGCCTTCTGCCCGGCGCGCAGCTCGTCGAAGCGGACGCCGGACGACCTGCGCCGCTCGTCGGCAGACAGGAGGGAGTCGACGAGCGCGACGTCCTCTCCACGGGCGCGCTGGGACGCGCGCACACGGTCGGGGTCCTCACGGAGCAGGCGAAGGTCAATCACGCGCCCAAGGCTACCGGTGAGGGATGACCGGCCACGACTCACTCTTCCTGTGGAGCCATACGTGGCGTTATGGGTGTCTTGCGCATCGCGTCAAGAGGAGGGGGCCGGCTCCCCGGAAAGGGTCATCCGAAAGGCTCGGCCTTGACTCGAATCCCTTCGCTGGGCGGCGACTTGGGGTTTGGTTGTCCACAGGGATCCACGGAGAAGAAAAGTTATCCACAGGCTGTGTGGAAGATCTGTGGACTTCGGAATGGATCACTTCGCAAGGTTCCATGGCCCCTCGGAATTCCCGATACAGGCCCGCTTCGCCCTCACTTTCGAGTGGAATGCGGTCATTCTGAAGAGTGATGCAAGGGAAGTGGGTGGACGAAGGGCGATCTGTCCCCTGATGGGTGAATCAAGGGGCTGCGGTGCGATATGCCGACTGAATCACACTTCGTTGTCGACTTGTCCCCAGGTCGAGAAGCTGACCTGTGGATAACTCCTGTGGACAACGACTGTCAGAACCGGCCGTCCTGGCACCGGGCGACCCAGTCCGCCGCCGCCACGAACTCCGCGTCCGAGGTCCCGAGCGGCGGCGGCTGGACGTCCAGCGGCTGCAGGTCGGCCCGAGGGTAGGAGCCGAGGTAACGCACCTGGAGGCAGATCCGTTTCAGGCCCATCAGGGCCTCGGCCACCCGGCGGTCGCTGATGTGGCCCTCTGCGTCGATGCAGAAGCAGTAGTTGCCGATGCCGGCGCCGGTGGGCCGCGACTGGAGCAACATCAGGTTGATGCCGCGCGTGGCGAACTCGCCGAGCAGGTCGCGCAGGCCGCCGGGGTGGTCGTCGCGCTGCCAGAGCACGACGGAGGTCTTGTCCGCGCCGGTGGGAGCCGCGGGCCGGGCGGGGCGGCCCACCAGCACGAACCGCGTCTGTGCGTTCTCGGCGTCGTGGATCCCGGTCTCCAGGGCCTCCAGGCCGTACCGGGCGGCCGCGAACTCACCGGCGAAGGCGGCGTCGTACCGGCCTTCCTGGACCAGCCGGGCGGCGTCCGCGTTCGAGGCGGCCGACTCCCAGTGCGCGTCCGGCAGGTGCTGCTTCAGCCAGTTGCGCACCTGGGGCTGGGCGGCCGGGTGGGCGGAGACGGTCTTGATCCCCGACAGCTCGGTGCCGGGCCTGACCAGCAGTGCGAAGGTGATCGACAGCAGCACCTCGCGGTAGATCATCAGCGGGGTGCCGGCGACCAGCTCGTCGAGGGTGGTGGTGATGCCGCCCTCGACGGAGTTCTCGATCGGCACGAACGCGGCCTCGGCCTCGCCGGCGCGTACCGCGTCGAGCGCGGACTGGACGGACACGTACGGGATGAGCTCCCGGGTGGCGGCCTCGGGAAGCGTGCGCAGGGCGACTTCGGTGAAGGTGCCCTCGGGGCCGAGATATGCATAGCTCGCTGGCATGACCTCACCCTAATGGCCTGGGCGAAGCGCCATCCCCTGCAAGCCCGCACCGGGCCCCACTCTCACCCCTCCAGCAACTCCTGCCCCACGTACCCGCCTTCCGCGGCCCCGCCCGGCACCGCGAACAGGCCGCTGGACTCGTGCCGGACGAACTGCGACAGGGCGTCGCCGCGGTCCAGCTTGCGCTGCACCGGGACGAAGCCGCGCAGTGGATCGGCCTGCCAGCAGATGAACAGCAGGCCCGCGTCGGGCGCCCCGTCGGGGTCGATGCCGTCGTGGAAGGAGAACGGCCTGCGGAGCATCGCGGCGCCGCCGTTCTGGTCCGGTCGGGTGATGCGGGCGTGGGCGTTGATCGGGATGACCAGGTTGCCTTGGGCGTCCGTCTTCTCCAGGTCCATCGCGGTCGTCTCGGTGCCGCCGGACAGGGCCGCCCCGTCGGACTTGCGGCGCCCGATGACGTCCTCCTGCGCCTTGACGGAGAGCTTCTCCCAGTCGTCGAGGAGCATGCGGATGCGGCGGACGACGGCGTAGGAACCGTTCGCCATCCAGGCCGGTTCGCCCGTCTCGGGGACGAAGATCCGCTGGTCGAAGTCGGACTCGCCCGGCTTGGGGTTGCGGGTGCCGTCGATCTGGCCCATCAGGTTGCGGGCCGTCATGGGGTGGGCGGTGGCGCCGGGGGAGCGGTTGAAGCCGTTCATCTGCCAGCGCACCGTGGCCGCCCGGCCCGCGTCCTTCTGGATCGCGCGCAGGGCGTGGAAGGCGACGAGGGCGTCGTCGGCGCCGATCTGCACCCACAGGTCGCCGTCGCTGCGCTTCTTGTCGATGCGGTCGGAGGAGAAATCGGGGAGGGGGTCCAGCGCGCCCGGGCGCTGCTTCTCCAGACCGGTCCTGGCGAAGAAGCCGTGGCCGAAGCCGAAGGTCAGGGTGAGTGACGAGGGCCCGGCGTCGCGGGCGATGCCGGTGTCGTCCTGAGTGCTCGGCTCACCCGCCATCAGCCGCCGTGCCGTCTCCGACCAGCGGCGGAGCAGGGCCGCGGCTTCCTTGCGGCCCGCGCCCGCGGCCAGGTCGAAGGCGACGAGGTGGCCGCGGGCCTGGAGGCCGTCGGTGATGCCGGGCTGATGTTTCCCGTGAAACATCGCCCGGTCGGTGCCGAGCGAGGTGAGCGGAGCGGCCGCCTCGGAGGGGGCGGCGGCGTATCCGACGGCGGCGCCCGCCGTGCCGAGGACGAGGCCGGTGGCCCCGGCGGTGCCCAGGAGACGCCGCCGTGAGATGCCCTCGGGGGCGGAGGCCGCCGCGGTGTGAGCCGGGGACGTCCCGGGGGTCCGGGCTTCGGGGATGGACTGGTCAGCCATGGGGGTTCAGCCGATCTGCGCGTTCTTGGTGACGGTCACCTCGTCGATGTCGGAGGTCCGCACGGTCACGTCGACCTTCCAGTCGCCGGCCATGGGGATCTGCACTCCGCTCGCCGACCAGTGTCCGGTAGCGATGTGGTCGGGGGCGAGGGGCAAGGGCCCGAGGTCCTTGGATGCGAGAGTGAACTCGACCTTCACCTCGGGGATGTCGAAAGCGCGGCCGTTGGGGCGCTCCACGTAGAGGTGCAGGTCGTTGTCGCCCACCCGGGCCGGGTCCAGGTCGACGGTGACGACGCCCTTGCCGTCCTCGCCGCCGGTGTCGAACGGCATGGTCAGGGTCAGTGCCCCGGAGGCGCCCGGGCCCGTGCCGGCGGCGGAGGACGCCGAGGACGAGGCGGCCGCCTTGGCCTCCTCCTCCGTGCGTCCCGGCTCGGTCTGGGTCAGCACGGTGGTGACGGCGAGCAGGACGACTGCGACACCGGCCTCGGCCAGCACGGAGCGGCGCAGGCCGAAGCGGTGGGGGTCGGCGTCGCGCAGGCGCTTCTGCCGGGCCGCGTCCCGGGCGGCCTGCTGCCGGGCGAGCTGGGCGGCGCGCGCGGCGTCGGCGGGCCGGCCGGGATCCGGCCGCGCCTCGGCTTCGCCGTCGGGGGGCGCGGTGCCGGCCCCGGTGTCCGTGTCCGAGGACGCTTCCGCGTCGGTCTCGGCCCGGTCCTCGCCGGACCCGGTCTCCGCCGTGATGCCCGTGACGCCCGGGGCGGCAGCGGCCGCGCCGACCCGTTCCCTCCCCTGCCGCGCCGGAGCAGCCGTCGTCTGCGCCAGCCGCCCCGTCCACCGCCGCGAGATCCACGCGACGCCGACCAGGACGGCCACCAGGGCGATCTTGGCCAGGAGGAGCTGCCCGTAGCGGGTGCCGGTGAAGGCCGACCAGGAGCCGAGCTGTCGCCAGGACTGGTACGTCCCCGTCGCGATCAGCACCAGGACGCTGCCGAAGGCCAGCCGGGAGAAGCGGCGCACGGCGGAGCTGTCGACGGGTGTGTCGGCGGGCGCCCGGTACAGGGCGACCAGCAGGGCACCGAGCCCGCCGAGCCAGAAGGCGACGGCCAGCAGGTGGAGCACGTCGACCGGCATGGCGATGCCCGCCTGCAGCCCGACGGAGGCGTGCTCGGACATCGCCCAGCTCGCGGCGAGCCCGGCCGCCACGACGACGCCCCCGATCGCCAGCCCGAAGGTAAGGTCACGCTTCTCCTCGGGGTCCTCGCGCTTGTCGTACGCCCCGAACAGCACGGCGACGAACAGCGCCGCCGCGGCGAGCAGCAGCAGCCGGGAGACGAGTGCCGCCCCGGTCTTGGTCTGCAGCACCTGCCCCAGCAGGCCCGGGTCGAAGACGTCGGCGACCTTCCCGGAGCCGGTGAAGGAGCCGCGCAGGAGCAGCAGGGCGAGGGTCGCCGCGGTGAGCGCGAGCCACCCGGAGACGACGAACCGCTGCACCGGCCGCACCCCGGAACCGCGTCGCCAGCAGGCGAGTACGAAGGCGGCGCCGCCCACCAGCACGATGAACCCGCCGTAGGACATGTACCGCCCGAAGCCGTACAGCCAGCCCACCAGCCCGTCGTCCGCGCCCTGTCCGGAGACCGTCACGGACGTCTTGGAGGGGGCGCCGACGGAGAAGGTGTACGCGCCGGAGACGGGGTGGCTGTCCGCGGAGACCACCTGGTAGGCCACGGTGTAGGTGCCGTCGGCCAGGCCGGGCTTGAGTCGCACGGCGTAGGTGGTGCCGCCGGTGCCGGACGGCTCGCCGGTGTCGGCGCGCTCACCGTCCGGGTCGAGGACGCGCAGCGAGTCGCCGGACAGGGCGACCTGCTCGGAGAAGGTCAGCGTGATCCGGGCCGGGGCCTCGTCGACCACCGCCCCCTGCCCGGGGTCGCTGCCGGTCACCGCGGCGTGCGCGGAGGCCGGACCGGCTCCGGCGAGGAGCGCGCAGACCGCGGCCAGCAACAGCAGTACCAGGGTCCGGACGCGTGGAGCGCGGGTCGGCGTCACAGAGGTCCTCCCTCAGTGTCCGGTCTTCGGGGTGTGGGTCGCGGACTTCACCGGCATCTCGACCTCGACGGGGCCGGAGTGGGCGAAGCGCAGCTCGACCGAGACGGTCTCGCCTTCCTCGGGCTTGCGCTTGAGCTGCTCGAACATGAGGTGGTTCCCGCCGCTCCTCAGCTCCAGCCGCCCGCCCGCGGGGACCGTGAGGCTCTCGACCTCCCGCATGGCCCCGTCGACGGTCTCGTGCACGGTGACCTGCCCGATGTCGCTGGTGACCGAGGTCAGCTCGTCGTCGGCGTCGCCGTGGTTGCTGAGGGTGAAGAACCCGGCCGCCATGTCCTCGGAGACGGGCTGCGGCATGTACGCGGAGGCGACGGAGAGTTCCGCCTTCCCGGAGCCGCTGTCACTGCCGGAGCCCGAGCCGCCGCAGCCGGCCAGGGCCAGCGCGCCGGCCAGGGCGAGGGCTCCCGGACCGGGTCGCCGCCTCACGGCTTCTCCCCCTTGACGATCCTGGGGAGGTCCTTGGTGTAGTCCTCGACGCCGGCGTCCTCGCCGTAGAGCACGTAGCCGCCGTCGGTCTTCGGCGAGAACGCGATGACCTGGGTGCCGTGCTCGGAGACGAGCTTGCCGTTCTTGTCCTTCGTCGTCGGCTCGATGGAGATGCCGAGGGTGCGGGCGCCGGCCTGGATGGTGGCGAAGTCGCCGGTGAGGCCGACGAACTCGGCGTCGATGCCCTTGAGCCACTTGCCCAGCTCGGCCGAGGTGTCGCGCTGCGGGTCGGTGGTGACGAACACCACGCGCAGCTGCTCCTGTTCGGCCTTGGACAACTGCTTCTTGGCGACGGCGATGTTGTTCATCGTCAGGGGGCAGACGTCGGGGCAGTGCGTGTAGCCGAAGTAGATGAGCGTGGGCTTGCCGTCGGTCTCCTTGCGGAGGTCGTACCTCTCGCCCTTGGTGTCGGTGAGGACCAGATCGGGCTTCTCGAACGGCTTGTCGAGGACCGTCGCGGCCTTGTCGGTGCCGGCCTCCTCCGACACCACGGAGACGGGCTTGCCGCCGTCGTCGCCGCTGCCGCAGGCGGTGAGGGTCAGGGAGGCGGCGGCGAGCAGGGCGGCCGCGGCGAAGGTCTTGGTGCGCATAGAAAAATGTCCCAGATGTCGGTGACCCGGCGCGCACCGGGGTGCCCCCGGCCGGGGGCGGAACCCGGCGCGCGCCGAGCGGGGAATGAGCCTCAGGCGTTGCCGCGCCGACGGCCGGCGAGCACGCCGTAGGCGACACCGGTCACGCCGACGACGATGCCGACCACGCCCAGGACGCGGGCGGTGGTGTCGGTGCTGTCGGAGGAGCCGGTGTCCGCCGCGGCGGTGTCGGTTTCGGTGGAGGCCTTCTCGGCCGACCCGGCGTCGTCGTCCGGGGCGCCGTGGTGCCCGTCCTCGGAGGCGGCGGAGAGCTGCAGCACGGGGGCCGGGTTGTCGGGCTCCTCCTGCCCCTCCTGCGGCACCTCGATCCAGCGGACGACCTCCTTGTTGTCGTACGTCTGGAGCGCCTTGAAGACGAGCCGGTCGGCGTCCTCGGGCAACTGGCCGACGGAGACCGGGAACTTCTGGAAGTAGCCGGGCTCGATGCCGTCGCCGTCGGCGGTCCAGGTGACCTTCGTGACGGCCTCGGAGATCTTCTCGCCGTGCATCTCCAGCGGCTTGTCCAGCGTGGACCGGGTGACCTTCACCTTCCAGCCCGGAACCGGCTCCGGCATGACGGAGGCCAGCGGGTGGTCGGTCGGGAAGTTGATCTCGAGCTTGGTGGTCGAGGCGTCGTCGCGCTCGTTGGGCACCTTGAAGTCGACGACCGCGTAGCCGCCCTTGGCGGCCGTGCCCTCGGGCTGCACGCTGACGTGCGCGAACGCGGGGGCGGACAGGGCGAGAACGGTGAGACCGGCGGCGGCACCGGCCGCGGCGATACGGGAAGCCTTCATGGGAAGGGGCACTCCGCTGTGAGTCGGGATGAGGAAGAGGGGCGCGCACGCGCGCCTGCCGCACGACGGCGGTCCCCTCCTCCCGGCCCTCCGGACAACGGGAAGGGGCGGAACAGTGGTCGGGTGGCGTCAGGCGGCCAGGGCGAGTGCGGCTGCGGAAGCCGTGACCGCCGGCGGGCCGCGCCGGATCACCGTGTGCCGGAGTGCGACGGTCCGCGGCATCGGGGGCTCGGGCCGCACGGCCCGCGGGGGGCGCGGACTCACGTCCGGTGCTCCCGGGAGGCCGACGCGCAGGGCGCGCAGCAGCGCGAGGGCGGCCCGCAGGGAGCGCACGAGCGCTCCTTCGGCGACACCCTGCGCCGAGAGTTCGGTGAGCCGCAGCACCGCGAGGTCGCCGCGGCGCAGCAGCCAGCCGGTGGCGAGGGCCGCGAGGACGTGACCGAGCACCATCGGCAGGGACGGCCACAGGGAGGCCGCGGAACCCGACGCGGCCTCCAGGTGCGCCGGGTGCGGGTCCGGGACCGGCTGGAGCCGGGCGTCGGTGAGGATCTTGTGGGCCTGCGCCGGGCTGATCGCCGCCGCCGTCGTGCCGCACAGCAGCCGAGCGGCCTGCTGGACGAGGGCGGCGTCGCTCAGGCCCGCCGGTGTCGAGGACGTGACGGCTGCCGCGCCGTGCTGGCCGAGGCCGAACAGGGTGTGCAGCACCGTCTGCCCGAGCGCCAGCACGGCCGTGATGCCCGGCAGCGAGCGGGCGCGCCCGGCGAGCGGGGCGGCCACCGCCGCGACACCGAGGAACCCGGCGCCCAGCGTCCACAACGGGATGCTGTCGCAGGAGGCGAGTGCGTGACCTGCTCCGGCCAGCACGACACAGACCGCGGCGAACACCGCGGTCCGCAGGATCCGGAGCCTGAGTCCGGAGCGCGTCGTGCACGTGTGGGGGGCAGTCATGGCGGGCCCATCATCGCACTGGCCCCGCGGGCCCCGTACGGCAGGTCCGCAAGATGCCGTACGACCGGAACGTCCCCCTCTGGCCCCGCCCGCCCACGGAGCGCCGGCGACCCGTCACCCCCCAGGAGCCGGTGCCGTTCCCGCAGCACCGGTTCGCACCCGCACCTACACCGATCAGGACCAGCACGCATCCGCCGTATGGGCGGCGTCACGTCAACTTCACGCTTACACACGGGGAGCGAGGGCAATACGTAACGGTATGTCGAGCCGCGGCCAGGAGGCTGGAGCATGAGCATCTGGTGGTCACTCCATCTGCGGCGCGAAGCTGCGAGCGTGCCGCTCGCCCGCCGCCTGCTCATCGGCGCGATGGAGACCGCGGGCGTGGACCCCGACATCTCCTACGACCTCTCCGTGGCCCTCAGCGAGGCCTGCGCGAACGCCGTCGAGCACGGCGGGGAGCTGGGACGCGGCCCGGGCTCGGAGGCGTACCGGGTCACCGCCTACCTCGACGGCGAGAAGTGCCGGATCGAGGTGGCCGACGCGGGCCCGGGGTTCCCCGCGGCCGCCCCCGGCCGGACCCGCCCCCCGATCCGGCCCGCGCATGGCGACGCCGAGAACGGCAGGGGGCTGTGCCTCATCGAGGAGCTGGCGGACCACGTCCACATCGGCAACAAGCCGAGGCGGGGCGGGGCCGTGGTGAGCTTCGACAAGGTCCTCAAGTGGCGCGAGGACGCGCCGCTCATGGCGGTCTGACCCACGCCCTCACCGCGAGGGGCGGTGTTTCACGTGAAACACCGCCCCTCGACGACCGCTCGGCGCGCCCCGGCCGTTTCTAGAGCGCGCTCCAGTCCAGTGTCCCGTGCGCCAGCACCGCCACGTCCGCCAGCAGCGCGAGCCGTGCCGTGCGGACCGCGGGGTCCGGGTCCATCACCAGCACCTCGTCGAAGAAGGCGCTGATCGCCTCGACCAGGGGGGCGGAGACCTCCACCAGTGCGTCGAGGTCGTGCTCCCGGCCCTGCAGGGCCTGCCGTACGGCCTCCACGCTCTCGGCGAGACGCACCTCGGCGGGCGCGGTGAGCAGGGACGGATCCGCACCGTCCGCCGACCCGTCCTGGGGCAGGATGCGCACCACACGCTGCAGTGCCGCGGTGAGCGCCTCGAACGCCTCGCTGCCGACATGCCGCTCCAGCGCCACCAGGGTGCGATCGCCCTGGGCGGGCCGGTCGGCCCAGCCCAGCACGGCCTGCACGAGCCGGTGCTCGTGCCCGGCGTCCGTCAGTTGCTGCTCGTAGCGCCGGGTGATCAGCTCCAGGGCCTCGGCGACCCGCTGGGCGGGCACCTGGACGCCCTGCGCGGCGTACCGCACGGCCGCCGCGCGCAGCCCGTCACTCACCCGGACGTCAGCGACCGTGGGCACACTGCGCAACACGTTGAGCAGCCCGATCGCCGCCCGGCGCACCCCGTAGGGATCGGAACTCCCGGTCGGCGCGGCGCCGATCAGGAACATGCCGGTCACCAGGTCGAACCGGTCGGCGAGGGACAGCACGGCGCCCGCCTCCCCGGCCGGCAGGGCGCCGCCGGCGGAGCGCGGCAGCTCCATCTCGGCCAGCGCCCGGGCGACCTCCTCGGACTCCCCGGACCGGCGGGCGTACTCCTCGGCCATCACCCCGGCCAGCCCGGAGAACTCGATCACCATCTGCGACGCCAGGTCGAACTTCGCCAGCGCACCCGCACGCCGGACGACCTCCACCGACTCCTCCGGGAGCCCGGCCCGGCCGGCCAGGTCCAGGGCGAGGAAGGCGATGCGCCCGGCGCGGTCGGCGACCGTCCCGAGCCGGTCCTCGAAGGTCAGCTTGTCCAGCCGCCGCCGGAACTCCTCCGGCGCCACCTTCAGGTCCGCCCGCCAGAAGAACGCGGCGTCCTCGTAGCGCGCCCGCAGCACCGCCTCGTTGCCCGCCCGCACCACGTCGTCGTCGCACAGGGCGTTGGCGAAGGTGACGAAGTGCGGCATGAGGCGCTCGCCGTCCAGCACGGGCAGATAGCGCTGGTGCTTGCGCATCACGGTCGTCAGGACGCTCGCGGGCAGCTCCAGGTAGCGCTCGTCGAACGAACCGCGCACGGCGTAGGGGAACTCCAGGATGTCGGTGATCTCGTCGATCAGCCCGGCCTGCCCCTCCACGTCGATCCGCCCGCCGACCTCGGCCGCCGCCTCCAGGGCCCCGCGCACCACTGCCCCGCGCCGGGCGTCCCGGTCGAGCAGGATGCCGTGCATGTGCAGGAAGTGCGGGTAGCCCTCGGCGGAGGTCACCCGGACCTCCGGATACGGGGCCTGCCGCTGCACGCGCGTGGTGTCGCCCGCCGAGAGCGAGGAGACCACCACGGGCAGGGGGGTGCGGCCCAGCAGCGCGAGCAGCCAGCGCACGGGACGAGAGAACGACAGCCCCGGGTCGCTCCAGCGCATGTTGCGTCCGGCGCGCAGCCCGGAGACGACCTCGGCCAGCAGGTGGCTGAGGACCTCGACGGCCGGACGACCCGCCTCGTGACGGGTCACCGCCACGTACTCGGTCCCGTTGACCTCGACCACCCGCACAGAGGCCGGTTCGGCGCCCTGGCTGCGCGCGAAGCCGAGCAGGGCGGGCGTGGGAGCGCCGTCCTTGTAGGCGGCGGCGACCTTGGGACCGCGCACGGTCCGCACGGTGTCCCGCTCGCGCGGCTGCACACCGTCGACCGTGATCACGATCCGCCGCGGCGTGGCCAGCACGTTGATCGCGCCGTGCCCGAGCCGCGTCTCGGCGAGCTTCGCGGTGACCGACGCGCGTACCGCCTCGGTGGTGGCGGGGACGTCCGCGTACGGGAGCTCCTCCACGCCGATCTCGAACAGCAGCGTCTCGACGCCGGGCACCTTGGGCAGCGGTGCCCGCACGGCCGGGGCCGGCGCGGCCGCGACCCCGAGAGGATGCTCCAGCGCGGCCCGCCGCCGCTCCCACAGCTTGGCCGACTCGTGGGTCAGGCCGCGCATCAGGGCGAAGGCCTTGGCCCGCTCGGTGGTGCTGATCGCCCCGCGCGCGTCCAGCACGTTGAAGGTGTGGCTGCACTTGAGCACGTACAGGTAGGCCGGGACGGGCAGTTCCAGGTCGAGCAGGCGCCGGGCCTCGGCCGCGTAGGCGTCGAACAGCCGGTGGTTGGTGTCCAGGTCGGCGTCGTCGAGATAGTAGCGGCTCATCTCGTACTCGTTCTGCCCGAACACCTCGCCGTAGGTGATGCCCGGGGCGTAGACGATGTCCTTGAAATGGGCCACGCCCTGAAGGTTCATCAGGATGCGTTCGAGTCCGTAGGTGATCTCCACCGACACCGGGTCCAGGGCGACGCCGCCGACCTGCTGGAAGTAGGTGAACTGGGTGATCTCCATGCCGTCCAGCCAGACCTCCCAGCCCAGCCCCCAGGCGCCGAGCGCGGGCGAGGCCCAGTTGTCCTCGACGAACCGCACGTCGTGCGCGTTCAGGTCGACGCCGAGGGCGCGGAGGCTGCCGAGGTAGAGCTCCTGGGGGTTGCCCGGGTCGGGCTTGAGGATCACCTGGAACTGGGTGTGGGTCTGGAGCCGGTTGGGGTTCTCGCCGTAGCGCGAGTCGTCCGGCCGCACGCTCGGCTCCACGTAGGCGACGCTCCACGGTTCGGGCCCGAGCACCCGCAGCGCCGTGGCCGGGTTGGCCGTACCGGCTCCGACCTCGGTGTTCAGCGGCTGCGTGATCATGCAGCCGTTGTCACTCCAGTACTTCTGGAGGGTGAGGATGGCGTCCTGCATGGTCAGCGCCGTCTGAACGTTCTTCATGGTGATCGCGCCCGTTCCTCGGTTCGGCCCGGCAAGGTCGGCCATGATCTCACACGTCAACTGGCGCTGACCTGGCGTTTTCCGAGCATCGGCCGGAAGCTCCCGGACCACCTGCAGGGTCCCTTCGGCCCGGCCGCACACGGCTGACGGCCAACGCCCCTACCGCCGCGCTCTCATGACGGCACACCACCGCTGCAACGCACACGGGGACGAGGCCCCGGCAGGGAACGCCGTGGACGCCCTGGTCCCCGCCGGGCGGGGATGCGGGGGAGCCGTACGGCCGGCTCCCCCGCGCCCCCGGACACCGCTCAGCCCGTGAGGGAGGCCATCCACGCCTCGACCTCGTCGGACCGCCGCGGCAGTGCCGCACTCAGATTCCGGTTCCCGTCCTCGGTCACCAGGATGTCGTCCTCGATCCGCACGCCGATGCCCCGGTACTCCTCCGGCACCGTCAGGTCGTCGGCCTGGAAGTACAGCCCGGGCTCCACCGTCAGGCACATCCCCGGCTCGAGCACGCCGTCGACGTACGTCTCGACCCGCGCCGCCGCGCAGTCGTGGACGTCCATGCCGAGCATGTGCCCGGTGCCGTGCAGCGTCCAGCGCCGCTGCAACCCCAGCTCCAGCACCCGCTCCACCGGGCCCTCGACGAGCCCCCACTCCACGAGCCGCTCGGCCAGCACCCGCTGCGCCGCGTCGTGGAAGTCGCGGTACTTCGCGCCCGGCTTCACCGCCGCGATCCCGGCCTCCTGGGCCTCGTACACGGCGTCGTAGATCTTCTTCTGGATCTCGCTGAAGCGCCCGTTGACCGGCAGCGTGCGCGTCACGTCGGCCGTGTAGTACGTGTGCGTCTCCACGCCCGCGTCGAGCAGCAGCAGGTCCCCGGAGCGCACCGGCCCGTCGTTGCGCACCCAGTGCAGCGTGCAGGCGTGCGGTCCGGCGGCGGCGATCGTGCCGTAGCCGACGTCGTTGCCCTCCACGCGGGCGCGCAGGAAGAACGTGCCCTCGATGTACCGCTCGGAGGTCGCCCGGGCCTTGTCGAGTACCTTCACCACGTCCTCGAAGCCCCGCACGGTCGAGTCGACGGCCCTCTGCAGCTCGCCGATCTCGAACGCGTCCTTGACCAGCCGTGCCTCGGAGAGGAAGACCCGCAGCTCCCCGTCGCGCTCGGCGGTGACCTTGTCGGTCAGCGCGGCCTCGATGCCGGCGTCGTATCCGCGCACGACCCGGACCGGGCCGGTCGCCTCGCGCAGCGCGGCGGGCAGCTCGCGCACGTCGGAGGCGGGGATGCCGTACAGCTGCTCCGCCTCGGTGAGGGAGTGCCGCCGGCCGACCCACAGCTCGCCCTGGCCGTCCAGCCAGAACTCGCCGTTCTCCCGGTCGGACCGCGGCAGGAGGTAGATCGTCGCCTCGTGGCCTCCGTCCTTCGGCTCCAGGACCAGGACGCCGTCCTCGGTCTGGTTGCCGGTGAGGTAGGCGTACTCGACGGAGGCGCGGAAGGCGTACTCGGTGTCGTTGGAGCGGGTCTTCAGGTTGCCCGCGGGGATCACCAGGCGCTCGCCCGGGAAGCGCGCCGACAGTGCGGAGCGCCGCGCGGCCGTCTCGGCGGCCTGGGGGACGGGAGCGAGGTCGCGCAGCTCGGTGTCGGCCCAGCCGCTCTTCATGTTCTCGGCCAGCTCGTCGGACACGCCGGGGTACAGTCCGTTCTTCCGCTGCTTGATCGGCTCCTCTTCGGCAGTCTCCGGGGTCTCCGAGAGCTCCTCCGCCACGGTCATCCTCCTTGTTACGGCACTGGACCACCGTCCACTGTACGGCGGAACGGAAAGGGGGCCCGGGCCGATGACGAGGAGGGTTACTCGAAGCGCGCCGCCAGCAGGACCACGTCCTCGGCGCCGTCGGCCGCGTCCAGTCCGCCCGGCAGCACGTTGCGCAGGACGTGGTCGGCGATCGCGCCCGGGTCGCCGCGCAGTGCCCGGGGCACTCCGGCCGCCGCCGCGCGCAGCCGCGCGAAGGCCCGGTCGATGGGCTCGCCGGTGCGGTGCAGCAGCCCGTCCGTGTAGAGCAGAACCGTCTCTCCAGGTTCGGCGAGAACCTCCAGGCTCGGCGCCTCCCAGCAGGCGAGCATGCCCAGCGGGGCGGAGACGGACGTCTCCAGGAACGCGGTGCGGCGCTCGCCGACGAGCAGTGGCGGGCTGTGCCCGGCCCCGGCCAGCGTGATCTTGCGGGCGGCCGGTTCGCAGTAGCCGAACAGGGCGGTGGCCGAGCGGGCCGGCTCGGTCAGCCGCAGCAACAGCTCCAGGTCGGACAGGACGGCGACCGGGTCCTCCCCCTCCATCACGGCGTACGCCCGCAGCGAGGCCCGCAGCCGCCCCATCGCGGCGACGGCGCTCGGCCCCGACCCGGTGACGGAGCCGACGGCGAGACCGAGGGCGGCGTCGGGCAGCGGCAGCGCGTCGTACCAGTCGCCGCCGCCGCGGGGGGACGTGCGGTGCCGGGCGGCGAGCTGGACGCCCGGCACCCGGGGCAGCCGCGCGGGCAGCAGCTCGTCCGAGATGGTCGCCATGCACGCCCGGGTGCGCTCCAGTTCCAGGAGCCGCTCCAGGTGCTCGGCGGCGTAGCGCGTGTACAGCCCGGCGAGGTGACGTCGGCGCTCGCTCGGCTCGGCGGGCTCGTCGTAGAGCCAGACGGCGGCGCCGAGGCGGCCGGCGGACTCGGTGGACAGGGGGAGGGCGTAGCTGGCGGCGTAACCGAGGCGGGCCGCGACCTCGCGGTGGCGGGGGTCGAGCTTCTCCTCGGCGAACAGGTCCGGCTCGGCGATGCCGTCCTCGCCACCGGGCAGTCCGTCGAGGATCCGGCCGTAGGACAGGGCGCTGCGCGGCACCGTCTCGATGTGGCCGAGGTCGGCGCGGGCCAGGCCCAGGCCGATGGTGGTGTCCGGGCCGAGTCCGTCGCCCGGTTCGAGGACGACGAGGCCGCGCTGGGCACCCACGAGGGCGGCGCCGGCCCGCAGCGTCTCCCGGAGCGCCTCGTCGAGCGCGGCTGTGCGGGCCAGGCGTTCGGTCAGTTCGTGGAGGGTGGTGAGGTCGGAGACCCAGCCGGCGAGGCGGTCCTGCAGCAGCGCGCCGGGCGGGGCCGGGGGGTTTGCCGGTGGGGCCGGTGAGGTACCCGCGACCGGCGCGACAGTCTGTGCGGGTGCGGGAACCGTTGAATCGATTCCGGCCACTTTCGGAGGGTGCGGAGCGTTCATGGCGTCCGGCCTTCCGGCCGGCGCATACTGCCCAAAAGCATCGCAAACCCCCATGTCATTCTGCGCCGCCAGCCGTGTCTCCACATGTACACGCACTCGTAAGGAGATGTCCAGCATTGTCCTGCCGGGATTCCTGGTGTCCGTGAGCGTTGAAGGAACTCCTTTCCTTCCCCTTGCCAAATAACGAAGTTGGCTGAAAACTGCCGCAGGGCAGGGCCTGTTGCGGTCGACTGGGCTTGCTCGACGGAGCGTCACAACGGTCGTGATGGGTACGTACTCGGTGAAGGCCAGGGGTGGTCGGGAGCCACCCGGAACCTGGTGACGGAACCGGGCGTCCTATCCACCGACGACCGTGCCCCATCCTCCCGCGGCGGAGGCGGAGAGAAATAAGCGCGACGGCAAACGCCATACTTCGCCACCCCTACGCCACCCCGTGCTTCTGATGCGCAGTCTGGACGGGACGGCCGTGGAGGCCGCCCGTGCTCGACCCACAGGGGTTCGCCCTGCCTGAGGCAGGGGTGTGATGCGCCAGCAGGTACGCACAGTGAAGTGATCGACACATGTTGTGATGTGGACCACGGTGTTGCCGGCGTGCAACGGAAAGGAACGAGCGCTCATGCGCGAGATCCTCGGAAGGCGACGCAGGCTCCTGTCCCGGCGCAGTGACGGGAGGCCTGAGCTGATCGGCGCGGCCCTGACCTACGCGACTCGATGGCAGTGGCCCGTACTCCCGGGTGTGGCGGCGGACCCGCAGGCGCTGAGCCGCTGCTCCTGCCCCGATCCGGAGTGCACGGTGCCCGGCGCGCACCCCTTCGACCCCGGCCTGCTCGCGGCCACCACCGACGAGCGCATGATCCGCTGGTGGTGGGGCAACCGGCCCACGGCGCCGATCGTCCTGGCCACCGGCGGCCAGGCGCCCTGCGCGGTCTCGCTGCCCGCGCTGCCGGCCGCCCGCGCCCTGGAGGCGCTCGACCGCCAGGGCATGCGGCTCGGCCCCGTCGTCGCCTCGCCCACGCGGTGGGCGATCCTCGTGAAGCCGTACTCGATGGAGCAGCTCGGCGAACTGCTCTACGCCAAGGACTTCGTGCCCGGCTCCCTCCGTTTCCACGGCGAGGGCGGTTACCTCGCCCTCCCGCCGTCGGAGACGGGCCGGGGCGGGATCAGCTGGGAGCGCGCGCCGCTGCCCGGCTCCGCCTCTCCGTGGCTGCCGGATGTCGAGGCCGTCGTGGACGTGGTGGTCGACGTCCTCACTCGTACGGGTGTGAGCGCGCCCGAGTTCTAGGGCGGCCGTACGCGCCGGATGCTCCGCCCACCGCGGCGCGTTATGTTCCGGGGCCGTGTCGCGTCATGCCCGGGACCGGTCCCGGGACCCTCGGAAGGCCGGACTCCTCCTCCTCAAGGGCGTGGTGACGGCCTGCGCGGTCGCACTGCCGTGGACGGTGGCGGCCGCCGGGTCCGTGGGGCCCGGCGATGTCGTGGACGCGGTGAGCGGAACGTCCCTGTCCGGTGCGGAGCGAGGGGGCCCGCCGGATCGCGGAGGCACTGCGGAGCGGGACGACGCACCGGAGCGGGACGGCTCGCCGGGGAGCACCGGCCCGCGACCCTCCTCGCGGGACGACGGGAAGCCGCCCTCCGTCCTGTCCGGGCTCCCGGCGCTCGGCGGGCATCCGTCGACGGCCCTGCAGCTGCGGTCCCGAACTCTCCTCCCCCGACGGTATCGAGGCGCAGACCTGTGTCGTGACGCAGGGCGCGGACACCTGGGCGCGGACCTACCAGCGCAACACGACCGGCCAGGCGCTGGACGCGGTCCTCACCCTGATGGCGCCCGGCGCCCGGACGGTCCGCACGGCCTGTGCGGTGGGCGCGCAGGACGAGCCGGGGACGGGCGGGACACCGCGTGAGTCCGCGTGGGACGGGCCGGCGGCGTACGCGGCGGTGGCGGAGTTCGCGCGGCGTGCCGGGCAGGGGCCGCTGCTGTTGCGCTCGGGAAGCAACTCCACGATGCCAGAAGTCAGTTGAAGCACGGCCGTGTTTGCCGCAACGGTCGCGACCGTGAAGTGTCCTGGTCGCCGGCGCATGAGAAGACCCGGTTGCTGGCGACGGGGGATGCACCAGCAACCGGGCTACAGGAACGGTAACAAGAGATCCGCCGTTAGCAAATTCGATCTCGCCCTTTCAGTCACCGACTGGCCTGTCTTCACCGGGAGTTGTGACGTCTTCGGGCCACGCGGGACCGGCCGGACGGCGGGCCGTCCGGCCGGCGGCGGCACACCCTCAGCTCAGCGTGACCTGCCGGTTCGTGAGGCCGCCGCGCGCCCGGCGCTCCTCCACCGTCAGCGGCGCGTCCGTGGCCAGGGCGGCGGCGAGGCGCTCGGCGAATTCCACCGCCGGCTTCTCCACGTCCTGCGCCGAGACACCGCTCGGCAGGTCCCAGACCGGCACCGTGAGGCCGTGAGCGCGGAAGGAGCCCACCAGGCGCGTGCCCTCGCCGAGGCTCGAACCGCCCGCCGCGTGCAGCCGCGCGAGAGCGTCCAGAAGCTGCTCCTCGGGGTGGGGCATGACCCACCGCAGGTGGTTCTTCTCCGGCGTCTCGCACCAGTACGCGGCGTCCACGCCCCGTAGCTTGACGGTCGGGATGGCCGCGGCGTTGGCCCGCTCCAGGGAGGCGGCCACCTCCGGCGTGGCGTTCTCCGCGTCCGGGACCCAGAACTCGAAGCCGCTGCGCACGTCTGGCTCGAAGGCGCCCTCGGGGTCGAGCAGATCCTGCAGTCGCGGACCGTGGGCCGGGGCGCGGCGGCCCTGCACGGGTGAGCCCGGAGCGGCTTCGAGGGCCCGCTGCAGCGTGTCGGCGAGGTCGCGGCTGATGTCGCCGGAGGAGGTGTCGTTCTGCAGGCCGAGCAGGACCGAGCCGTCGTCGCGGCGCAGCGCGGGCCAGGCCATCGGGAGCACCGTCGCCAGCGTGACCGCGGGGACGCCCTCGGGGAGGCCGTCCTTCAGGGGCAGCGCGACGGTGGCCGCGGGGACCAGCTCGCGCAGGGCCACCCAGTCGCACTCGCCGGGCAGTCCCTCGAAGGGACGGTGCACCAGCTCGGTGGCGGCGTGGGCGGCGGCCCGGCCGTGACACGCCTTGTAGCGGCGGCCGCTGCCGCAGGGGCAGGGCTCGCGGGCGCCGACGACCGGAACCTCTCCATGGGCGCCTGCGGCGCCGCCGGTCCCGCCGGTGGTCTGCGCGCGCTTGGCCTTCGTCTGGGGTCGCTTCTTGGCCATCGGTGGGTCTCCCGGTTACGGCTCGGCTCGTACGGTCGCGAGCCTAGCCGTTCGGGCCCCGGGCGACGGGGTCCTGTGGACAACACCCGCCCCGGCGCCGCGCGGGGCGCTCAGTCCCCGTCGTCGAAGGCGTCCGCGTAGTCCAGCCCGGGTATGCGCGAGACGGCCGGGGCGGCGACGCGCGTGGCGAAGTCGTCGCGGCGGTGCCCCGCGTCCGGGTCGTGCACGTCGCCGTGGACGACGACCCACACCGTGACCTCGCCGCGGACGTCGTCCCGTACGCCCCAGTCGTCGGCGAGCGCGGTGATGATGTTCAGCCCGCGGCCGCCGTGCGCCGTGACCGACGGGGTCGCGGGGGCGGGGCGGGTCGGGCCGCCGCCGTCCGTGACCTCGACGACGAGCCGGCCGGCCGGGTCCACGCGCCAGGCGGCACGGACGTCACCGTCGCCGGCGAGGGCGTCGCCCAGCGGTCTGCCGTGCTTGCACGCGTTGCTCAGCAGCTCGGAAAGAATCAGTACGGCGTCGTCGATGACCGATTCCGCCACCCCGCCCCCACGCAGCTGCGTGCGCATACGGTGCCGCGCCTCCACCACGCCCGCAGGGCCGTGGGGAACGGCCATGCTCGACGACGTGGGCGCCTCCTGTGCCACCACCAACGCCACCCCCGAGACCTCCTTCGCCCCACGCCACGGTGTGGATGCCCCATTGGCCTGTACCGGAAACCGGCCAAACCCCTCGCGGTGAGGGGGCATCCGCAGCCGGATACGGACCGTACGCGTGGAAGCGCTCACGGTGACGTGTGGCTGAATTTCTACGGTGTGGCCGAGACGCGAGGATCCCGCCCGGAGCGGTGTGGGGTCAAGAGGTGCGCGTGGGTCTGGTGTGACTTGTGTGGTTGATCAGGGTGGGCGTCCGGGAGTGCCGGTCATCGGCCCAGCTGGTCCAGCACCGCGCGCGGGCGGTTGGTGATGATGGCGTCGACGTCCAGGCCGACGCAGCGCTCCACGTCCTCCGGCTCGTTCACGGTCCACACGTGCACCTGGTGGCCGGCGTCCTTCAGCCGCTCGATGCAGCCGGGGTGGTTGCGCAGGATCCGGACCGACGGGCCCGCGATCCGCACCCCCGGCGGCAGGCGCCCGTCGCGCAGCCGGGGCGAGACGAACTGCGTCAGATGCACCGTCGGCAGGGTCGGCGAGGCGGCCCGCACGCGGTGCAGCGAACGGGCCGAGAAGCTCATGACCCGGATCTGCGACTCCTCGGGGCCGGCCGGGGCGTCGAGGCCGAACCGCTTCAGCAGGGACAGCAGCCGGTCCTCGACCTGCCCCGCCCAGCGGGTGGGGTGCTTGGTCTCGACGGCCAGCTCCACGCGGCGCCCGGCGTCGGCGACGAGTTCCAGCAGCTTCTCCAGGGTGAGCACGGAGGTCGCCTCGCGGTCCTCCGGGCGGTGCTCCCAGTCGGGGTCCTCGTCACGCGCACGGTAGGCCGCGCCCGTCTTCCAGGAGCCGAAGTCCAGGGCGGCGAGATCGGCGAGCTCCAGGGCGGAGACGGCGCCGCGGCCGTTGGACGTACGGTTGACGCGGCGGTCGTGCACGCACACCAGGTGGCCGTCGGCGGTGAGGCGCACATCGCACTCGAGGGCGTCCGCACCGTCCCCGATCGCCTTGGTGTACGCGGCCAGGGTGTGCTCCGGGGCGTCCTCGGAGGCCCCGCGATGGGCGACGACTTGAATCACATGCTGTCGTGCGTGGGTCACCGCGTCATGGTGCCACCGAGCGCGGGTACGCGTCCCTGTGACGGACCGGACGGTCGCGCGGGTCCGGACACCGGCGTTTGAATTGCATACTTTTATCCCTTGATGACCTATATAAGGAATGGCCCCGGACCCACAGGCACCGCTTATGGTGCTCTGACAGCCCGTGGGAAAAGCTTGACGGCATACAGAGGGACGAGCACAGCCGTACCGCGCCGGAGCCGTCGGCCGGCGTGACAGCCGACCAGCGTGACGAAGCGTGACCGAGTGCGACCCAGGACGACAGCCGTGGATCGAGGAGTGAAGCTGTGAGCACCGAGAACGAGGGCACCGCGGTACCCCCCGCCCCGTCCGCACCCCCCGTGCCGGTGGACGCTCCCGCTGCTCCGGCGCCCCAGGGGCCGTACGGACAGGACGCGCGGGGGGAGTCCCCCGCGCAGGGGCAGGCCCCCGACGGTCAGGGCACCCCCGGTGCCGCTGACGCCGCGGGGCACGGCACCTCCTCCTCGGCCCCCGACCCGTCCTGGCCCCCGCCCCCGCCGCCCACCGCCCCGTACGGCGACGGCGGCTCCGGGCCCGGCGCGGGCGGCTGGGGCTCCTCGTACCAGCAGCCGGCGCCGAAGCCCGGCCGCGGACGCGGTGTCCTGGTCGCCGCGGTCCTGGTGGCCGCGCTGGTCGCGGGCGGCCTGGGCGGCGGCCTCGGCTACACCCTGGCCAAGAACAACGACGAGAACACCGGCTCGACGACGGTCTCCGCCTCCAGCAACGGCGGCGATGTCAAGCGCGACCCGGGAACCGTCGCGGGCGTGGCCGCCAAGGCGCTGCCGAGCACGGTCACCATCGAGGCCGAGAGCAACAGCGGCGAGGGCGGTACGGGCACGGGCTTCGTGTTCGACAAGCAGGGCCACATCGTCACCAACAACCACGTGGTGGCGGACGCGGTCGACGGCGGCAAGCTGACCGCCACGTTCCCGAACGGCAAGAAGTACGACGCCGAGGTGATCGGCAACGCCCAGGGCTACGACGTGGCGGTCGTCAAGCTCAAGGACGCCCCGGCGGACCTGAAGCCCCTCACTCTCGGCGACTCGGACAAGGTCGCCGTCGGTGACCCGACCATCGCGATCGGCGCGCCCTTCGGCCTGTCCGACACGGTGACGACGGGCATCATCAGCGCCAAGAACCGCCCGGTGGCCTCCAGCGACGGCAGCGGCAGCCAGGCGTCGTACATGTCGGCGCTGCAGACCGACGCCTCGATCAACCCGGGCAACTCCGGCGGTCCGCTGCTGGACGGGCGGGGCAACGTCATCGGTATCAACTCCGCGATCCAGTCCACCGGCAACGGCGGCTTCGGCACGGGGCAGTCCGGTTCGATCGGCCTGGGCTTCGCCATTCCGATCAACCAGGCCGAGTACGTCGCCCAGGAACTGATCAAGACCGGCAAGCCGGTGTACGCCAAGATCGGCGCGTCCGTCTCGCTGGACGACAGCTCCGGCGGCGCGCAGATCACCGACCAGGGCGCGGGCGGCGCGGCACCGGTCGAGCCGGGCGGCCCGGCCGCCAAGGCGGGCCTCAAGCCCGGCGACCTGATCACCAAGCTCGACGACCGCGTGATCGACTCCGGCCCCACGCTGATCGGCGAGATCTGGACCCACAAGCCCGGTGACAAGGTCACGATCACCTACGAGCGCGACGGCAAGCAGCGGACGGTCGACGTCACGCTGGGCTCCCGCGTCGGGGACAACTGACCCCCACCCGCCCGCACCGACCCGTTACCCTTGTCCCCGCGCCGCCGATCACACGGCCGGCGCGGGGAGGCGTGCCCGAGCGGCCGAAGGGAACGGTCTTGAAAACCGTCGTGGCAGCGATGTCACCGTGGGTTCAAATCCCACCGCCTCCGCGTGGTGAGCAGTGAGAACGGCCCCTGACCTGGATGACTGGTCGGGGGCCGTTCTCGTGACCGGTCCCGCAGTGTCGGGCACCTCGTGCCCGGAAGGTGGTGAGCCCCGTCGTGAACCGGCGCATCGTCGTCGTCACGGCCGTGCACGGCCCCCATGCCCCGTTCCTCGAGGAGGCCTACGCGTCCCTGGGTGAGCAGCGATTACCCCGGGGGTGGGAGTGGCACTGGGTGATCAGGGAGGACGGGGAGAGCGAGGACGTCCGGCCGTACGTGCCCGACGACCCGCGGGTGACGTTCCGGCAGGGCCGGGGCGGGGGGCCCGGGGTGGTCCGGACCCTGGCACTCGCCCAGGCCGAAGGGACGTACGTGAAGTGCCTGGACGCCGACGACCGGCTCGCGCCGGGGGTGCTGGCCCGGGATCTGGCCGTGCTGGAGGGGGACCCCGGCCTCGGGTGGGTGACGTCCCGGGTGCTGGACCTGATGCCCGACGGCTCGACCGCCGGATTCCCGGGGGACCCCGAGGAAGGGGTGATCGAGCGGGGGGCCGTGCTCGATCAGTGGAGGGCGAACGGGTTCCTCGCCCCGGTGCATCCCGCCTCCCTCTTCGTGCGGCGTGACCTGCTGCTCGCCCTCGGGGGGTGGATGGCGCTGCCCGCGTCCGAGGACACCGGGCTGCTGCTCGCCCTGAACGCCGTGAGCCGGGGCTGGTTCTCCTCCGAGGTGGGGCTGCTCTACCGGAAGTGGGACGGGCAGGTCACCGGGCAGCCCGCTCATGTGGAGCGGCGGGAGCGGCAGGCCCGGATGGCGGTGGTGGAGGCCAGGGCGCGTGCGCTGGCCGGGCTGCGGTGGAGCGTCTCCGCCGGGGACTAGGTGCCGGGGAGTCAGCGCGGCGGTTCCGGCTGTGGTGCGGGCGCGGGTGCCGGGTCGTGGCGGGTGTACCACTCCGTGCCCGGCAGGCGGTGCCGTTCCGCCGCCGGGAGCGCGGCGATCAGGGCCGGGGCCGCTCCGCGTGCGACCTCCGTGCGGTGGGCCAGGATCGCGGCGGTCTTGCTGTCGAGCCAGGGCGTGACGTCGACCGTGTCGGTGACGCGTTCGTCAGGGACCGTGCGCGGCGCCTTGCCCTCGGGGGCCAGGTGCCCGTCCCAGGTGCGGACCGCCGAGCGCGGGTGCGTGGCCAGGTACAGGGCGCTGGGCTGCCAGGGGGTGCCGGTGCCCGGGCAGAGGCCTTCGAGCCCGGCCGCGTGGACCGCGAGCAGGGTCGCGCGGTGGGTGCGGACGTGGTCCTCGTGCCCGGTGAGGCCGCCGTACGCGTCGTGGGTGACCACGATGTCCGGACGGAACTGCCGGAGGTGGCCCACCAGTTCCCCGACTGTCTCGTCGAGCGGGGCGTCGCACGGGCGCGGTCGGCCGGGCGCCGGGTGCGGGACGCGGGAGTCGGCGTACCCGAGCAGGCGCGGGCCGGCGCCGAGGACGCGGAGCGCCTCGGCCGACTCCGCCGCGCGCGGGGGTGTCCGGGGCCCAGGTAGCCCTGACGACCGCCGTCCGGGCGCCCGCCGACGCGTGCCGGGCGGGCAGGCCGCCCGCCATCAGGGACTCGTCGTCGGGGTGGGCGAAGACCGCGAGCAGGCTCGGGAGCGTCATCCGGCCCCGCTACGGCCGGCCCCGCTACGGCCGTTCCGGCGCCGGCGTCCCGGTCAGGCGGATCGCCTGGCTCGGGCACTTCTCCGCCGCCGCCAGGACCTCCGGGTCGTCCCCCGAGCGCTCGCGGCCCGGACGGACGACACCGAATCCGTCGACGAACCCGAAGACCGCCGGGGCCCGGTACGCGCACTCGGCGGAGCCGTAGCAGAGATCGCGGTCGAGAGAGACCCTCATGTCCCTTTTCCCCTCCGGTCGGCGTGGTGGGCCGTGGACGTCAGGTGGTGCACCCGTTGACTGCCCAGCGCGTCATCGGCTGAACCGGACCCGCCGGCCGGCGGCGTGCGGTCGGAACGGCAAGTCGGCGGGGCGGGAAGAAACGGCCGACAAGTACCGGGTGGTATCGGGGCGCGGGGGCGGAGCGCACGGCCCGCCGGGAGGGTCACCACATCGTCCGGCACCGGTCCCTCCCCTCGTGGGGACCGGTGCCGGACGGTGGAGCCGTGGTCGTCCGACGCGGATGGAGCTGACCGGGTGGGTGTGTTGCTGGGGCCGGATCCTGCCATTTCCGGCCGTGGACGAGGAGGTTCCGGGGGTGCGCGGACGGTATTGCCGCAGGTCAGCGATATAGAGTGAGTTTTCCGGTCCGGACGCCCGGATGGCGCGAGCAGGGAGGGGGAGACCTTGGGCTCCGACTCGGGGGCACGCACCGCCTTCGCGGAACGCCTCGCACTGCTGTACAAGGAAGCCGGCAACCCTCCCCTCAAACGTGTGTCCGAATCGGTCGTCCGGCTCCAGCGCGCCGACGAACGCGGCCGGCCCGTGCGGGTGTCCGCACAGCGGATCAGCGACTGGCGCCGGGCCCGCAACGTACCCGCCCAGTTCGCCGCGCTCTCGGCCGTGCTGCTCGTGCTCATCCCCGAGGCGCGCCGCGCGCGGCCCTCGCCGGTGTCCCCGGGGCTGTACGACCTCGGGCAGTGGCAGCGGCTGTGGGAGGCCGCGGTGGCCGACCCGGTCGGCGAGCGTTCCGCCGCGTCCGACGCGCCCGCGTGGGAGGACCGGCCCGACGCCGAGGCGCCGCCCGCGCCCGGTGGGGTGTGCCCGTACCGGGGGCTGGCCTCCTACCGCCGGGAGGACGCCCGGTGGTTCTTCGGGCGGGAGCGGAGCACGGACTCGCTCGTGGCCCAGCTGGGAGCCGTGGCGGACACGGGCGGCCTGGTCATGCTGGTGGGCGCGTCGGGCGCCGGGAAGTCCTCCCTGCTGAACGCCGGGCTGGTGCCCGCGCTGCGGGCCGGGGCGCTGGACGGTGAGCGCAGCGGCGGCCCCGGCCATGAGGAGCAGAGCCGTGCTCCGGACGGCCGGGACGGCCCCGGCTCCGACCGGACCCCGGCGGGGGACGGCCGTGCCGCCGCGGACCGAGGTGACGGGGGCGGCCCGGCGCGCGAGGTCGTGCAGCTCGTCCCGGGCGGCGACCCGCTGGCGGAACTGGCCCGGAGCGTCCCCGAGCTGGCGCCCCTCCTCGCCGCCGCGTCGACGGGGTCCGAGGTCTCCGCATTCCCCGACGGTCCTTCCGAGGCCTTCGAGCCGTCCAGGGCCTCCGGCGCGTCCCTCCCGGGCCCCACCCCCGCCGGAACCGACCGCCCCGCCGCCTTCCGGGAAGCGGTCCGGGCCGCCGTCACCGCCTGGGCACGGCGAACCGCTCCTTCCGGCGCCCGGCCCGTCGTCATCGTCGACCAGTTCGAGGAGACCTTCACCCTCTGCCCGGACGAGGAGGACCGCCGCACCTTCGTCCGGGCCCTGCACGCCGCCTGCACACCGCCCGCCCCCGGCGCCCCGCCCCCGGCCGTCGTGGTGCTGGGCATAAGGGCCGACTTCTACGACCAGTGCCTGCGCTACCCCGAACTGGCCGACGCCCTCCAGCACCGGCACATGGTGCTCGGACCGCTCACCACCGCCGAGCTGCGCGAGGCGGTGACCGGGCCCGCCAAGGCCGTCGGGCTGGAGCTGGAACCGGGCCTGGCGGAGCTGATCGTCCGGGAGGTCAGCGCGGACCGGCCGCGCGGGGCGCACAACGCGGGCGTGCTGCCGCTGCTGTCGCACGCCCTGCTCGCCACCTGGCAGCGCAGGAAGGCGGGCCGGCTGACGCTGGCCGGCTACCGCGCGGCCGGCGGCATCCAGGGCGCGGTGGCGGCGACCGCCGAACGGGCCTGGTCCGGCCTCGACCCGGCGGCCCGCACGGCGGCCCGGCTGCTCCTGCTCCGCCTCGTCCGGCTCGGCGAGGACACCCAGGCCACGCGCCGCCGCGGCACCCGGCGTCAGCTGGCCCAGGAGTCGGCCGACCCGGGCAAGACCGAGGAGTCCCTGGAGGCCCTGGTGCGCGCCCGGCTGGTCACGCTCGACGCGGAGACCGTGGAGATCACCCACGAGGCGCTGCTGCACGCCTGGCCTCGGCTGCGCGAGTGGATCGACGGGGACCGACAGGGCAATCTGCTGCGCCAGCGCCTGGAGGAGGACGGCCGGGCCTGGGAGGAGTCGGGCCGCGACACGTCGCTGCTCTACCGGGGCTCCCGTCTGGAACAGGCCCACGGCTGGGCGAGGTCGGCCGGGAACACGTTCCTGACGCGCAGCGCGGTGGAGTTCCTGGCCGCCTCGGTCCGGCTGCGCCGGCGGTTCCTGTGGATCAGCCGGGGCGCGGTGGCGACGCTGGTCGTACTGGCGGTGCTGGCCGTCGGGGCGGCGGTCATCGCATGGAAGCAGCGCGACGAGGCCGTGTTCGAGCAGGTGCTGGCGCAGGCCGACCGCGTCCAGGACACCGACCCGTCGCTGTCCGCGCAGCTCGACCTGGTCGCCCACCGGCTCCGGCCGGACGACGAGGGCGCCACCAGCCGCCTGATCTCCGTGGTGAACGCCCCGCTGGCCACCCCGCTCACCGGCCACACGGGCGCCGTCTACCTCACGACGTTCAGCCCGGACGGCAGGACCCTGGCCACCGCCAGCTACGACCGGACCGTACGCCTGTGGAACGTCACCGACCCGCAGCGTCCCGAGCCCCTGGGCAAGCCGCTCACCGGCCACACGAGCTGGGTGAGCAGCGCGGTCTTCAGCCCCGACGGGCGGACCCTGGCCAGTGCCTCCGACGACGGAACGATCCGGCTGTGGGACGCGACCCGGCCGGACCGCCCCCGGTCGCTCGGCAAGCCCCTGACCGGCCACGAGGGCACGATCTACCTGATCGCCTTCAGCCCGGACGGCCGCACGCTGGCCTCCGTGGGCGACGACCGCACCGTCCGGTTGTGGAACGTGGCCGACCCGCGCCGGCCGCGTGCCCTCGGCGAACCCCTGACCGGGCACACGGAGGCCGTGCGCTCCGTGGCGTTCAGCCCGGACGGCCGGACCCTCGCGTCCGGCGGCGACGACGGCACGATCCTGCTGTGGGACGTCGGCCGGCCCGGGCGTCCCGAACGGGTCGGCCCGGCGCTGACCGGGCACGGCGCCGTCGTGCACTCCGTGGCCTTCAGCCCCGACGGCAGGACCCTCGCCAGCGGCGGCGAGGACAACACCGTCCGGCTGTGGAACACGACCGATCCCCGGCGCCCGGCCCAGATCGGGGCGCCGCTGACCGGCCACACCGGCCCGATCTGGTCCGTGGCGTTCAGCCCCGGCGGGACCATGCTCGCCGCCGCCAGCGCCGACAGCACCGCGAGTCTGTGGAAGGTCAGCGATCCGGCCTACCCGTCGCAGGTCGGCGCGCCCCTCGCGGGCAGCAGCGGTGAGATGTACGCGCTCGGCTTCAGCCCCGACGGGCGCACCCTGGCCACCGGCACGGGCGACAACAGGGTGCGCCTGTGGGCGACGCCGACCTCGGACATGACCGGCCGGACCGGTGCGTTCCGCCCCGACGGGCGGGTGCTGGCGACGGCCGGGCGGGACGGCCGGATCCGGCTGTGGGACGTCCGGGAACCCGCCCGTCCCGTGCGGATCGGCGAGCCGTTCCGGCCGGGCGAGGGCGGCGTGCGGTCGCTGGAGTTCGCGCCGGACGGACGCACCCTCGCGGTGGTGACCGGCGACCGCGCCGTGCAGCTGTGGGACCTCACCGACCCGCGGCGGCCCGTCCCGCACGGCTCGTCCGTCCCCCTGCGCATCCGGTACGCCGACCCGCTGGCGTTCAGCCCGGACGGGCGGGTCCTGGCCACCGCCGACGACGACCGCACCGTCCAGCTGTGGGACATCGCCGACCGCTCCCGGCCCCGCCGGCTGGGCACGCCCCTCACCGGGCACAAGGGCTACGTCAACTCCCTCGTCTTCAGCCCCGACGGGCGCACCCTCGCCAGCGGCAGCGCGGACGGCACGATCCGGCTGTGGGACGCGGCCGATCCCGGCCGGCCCACCCTGATCGGCAAGCCGCTGCGGGGCCATCTGGGGGCGGTCAACTGCCTCGCCTTCCGCCCCGACGGCCGCACCCTGGCCAGCGCCGGCGACGACAACTCCGTCCGCCTCTGGGACGTCGCCGACCCCGCGAAGGCTTCCCAGCGGGCCCGGCTGACCGGCCACACCGAAGCGGTCGTGTCCCTGACCTTCAGCCGGGACGGCCGCACCCTGGCGAGCGGCGGCAACGACAGCACGGTCCGGCTGTGGAACGTCTCCGACCCCTCGCACGCCACCGCGATCGGCGCGTCCATGAGCCACAGCGCCAGGACCGGCGACTTCCTCGCCTTCGGCCCCGGCAGCCACATGCTCGGCGTTTCCAGCGGCGCCGACACCATCCGGATCTGGGACCTGGACGTCGAACAGGCCGTGCGGCGGATCTGCGCGTCGACCCGGGGCGTGCTGACGCCGGACACCTGGCGCGCGTACCTTCCGCGCCTCTCCTACGACCCGCCGTGCGGCCCCTGAACGGACCCGCCCGCGCGCGGAGGCCCGCCCTTCGCCGACGTCTGGTGATACGAGTCACAACACCTGTTTCGTGACAGTCAGTCGGCTCGGACACGGCAAGCGCTTGTTACCCTTGGCCATAGCCCGACCGCTGGTGCATCCCCCGTCGCCAGCGGTCGGGCCTTTTCCCAGCAGCGGTCGGCGAAAAAGGGAAGAGGGAGCGACCGCGACGCGCCGGGCGGAGCGGTGTGCCCGAAAAGTGCCGGAACGCTTCACCCCGTGCGGCGTCCGGGGCCGAACAGCACCTTCCGTAGCGTCCGGGACGGAAGTGACGTGAAGGGGTTTATCGGCGTCTCCTCACGCCTGCGTGCGAAGAGCGGCTTCCGATGTGGTTCACCGGGATCCGCTGGGCAACTCTGGAGGCGCGACGTCGAGCACCACACCAGGGCGGCCGGCCGACTTCCCTGGTCGCAGCGGCACTTCGCGCACTCAAGGCCATGAGCCGGTGCGGCAAGGGTTTTCGAAGTCCTGGAGGGACAGCACCATGGCAAGCATCCGTACCGCCCGCGTCATCGCCGCCGTCTCCGCCCTTCCGCTCGCAGCCGCCCTCTTCACCGGTGTCGCGACGGCGGACACCGGCGCCTTCGCGGACAACGGATCCATCGCGGCCGCCGCGGGGGCCGAACAGGACAGCCTCGCCAGCGGCGTCGGCGGTGACAACTTCGGCAACACGGCGACCACCCAGCAGCAGGCCATCGGCGAGGGTGCCACGAGCCAGAGCAACACCGCCCAGATCAACGGCTCGGCGTTCACGGCCGTCAACCAGGGCAACTCCGACACCGCCATCGGCTTCTCCCCGCTGTGGTGAGCTGAGCCGGCCGGTGCACCGGCACCGGCCCGCCGTGCGTGGGGTGTGCTCCGTGGGGTGGCAAGCGTCTGGGCGGCGGTGCTCCGGTACCGCCGCGCAGACGTCTCTCCGCGTCCGCGTGCGGCCGCGGCGGGTGCGCTGGAGGCGTCCCTCAGGGGTGAACCCGCAGTCGTCCGGCCGCCGCGCTCCACCTCCAGGAGGTGCAGGCAGCCCCACCCGTACAACCTGAGGGGGACGCCGCTTCGGGACCTGCGGCCGATCCGCGGGCGTGGGCCCGCTCATAGCGTTGAGCCATGACCTCACCCGTCTGCACCACCGCTTCGAAGGCGGCCGCACCAGCGGCGCAGACCCTTCCGTACCCGTCGTTCTCCTCGTACGTCAGGGCCCGCCGGCCGGTGCTGCTGCGGACCGCCCGCTCGCTCACCGGCAACCCGTGCGATGCCGAGGACCTGCTGCAGACCGCCCTCACCAAGACGTACATCGCCTGGGAGCGCATCGAGGACCACCGCGCCCTCGACGGCTACGTCCGCCGGGCGCTGCTCAACACCCGGACCTCGCAGTGGCGCAAGCGCAGGGTCGACGAGTTCGCCTGCGACGAGCTGCCCGAGCCGGACCCGCTGCCGGGCGCCGACGACCCGGCCGAGCGGCAGGCCCTGCACGACGCGATGTGGCGGGCGATCATGCGGCTGCCGGCCCGGCAGCGGGCGATGGTGGTCCTGCGGTACTACGAGGACCTCAGCGAGGCGCAGACGGCCGAGGTGCTCGGGGTCTCGGTGGGCACGGTGAAATCGGCCGTCTCCCGCGCGCTCGGCAAGCTCCGCGAAGACGCTGAGCTGGGAATTGTCCGGCAGTGAGCGGTTGTGTCGTGCCCCGGTGAACGGTCGCCTCTTCCGACGTGAATTGATCGATCGTCCGGTCCTAGTGACATACCGAGCGGTATGTGAGCAGAATCAGCGCAACCCTTACTACCGCGTAGGCAATGCCGCCCCGGGAGGACGCCGTGCTGAGCACCATGCAGGACGTACCGCTGCTGATCTCGAGGATCCTGACCCACGGGTCCACGATCCACGGGACATCCCAGGTGACCACCTGGACCGGTGAGGACGAACCGCACCGCCGCTCGTTCGCCGAGATCGGCGCCCGCGCGGCCCAGCTCGCCCACGCGCTCCACGACGACCTGGACGTCGCCGCCGACGAGCGCGTCGCGACCCTGGCGTGGAACAACGCGGAGCACGTCGAGGCCTACTTCGCGATCCCGTCCATGGGCGCGGTCCTGCATACCCTGAACCTGCGCCTGCCGCCGGAGCAGCTGGCCTGGATCGTCAACCACGCCGCCGACCGCGTGATCATCGCCAACGGCTCCCTGCTCCCCCTGCTCGCCCCTCTGCTGCCGCACCTGAAGACGGTCGAGCACGTCGTCGTCACCGGGCCCGGCGACCGCTCCCTGCTCGCTGACGCGACCGCCCGGGTGCACGAGTACGAGGACCTGATCGCCTCCAAGCCGACCTCGTACGACTGGCCCGAGCTGGACGAGCGCCAGGCCGCCGCCATGTGCTACACCTCCGGCACCACCGGAGACCCCAAGGGCGTGGTCTACAGCCACCGTTCGATCTACCTGCACTCCATGCAGGTCAACATGGCCCAGTCGATGGGGCTGACCGACGAGGACACCTCCCTCGTGGTGGTGCCGCAGTTCCACGTCAACGCCTGGGGCCTGCCGCACGCCACGTTCATGACCGGCGTGAACATGCTGATGCCGGATCGTTTCCTCCAGCCGGCGCCGCTCGCCGCGATGATCGAGAGCGAGAAGCCGACCCACGCCGCCGCCGTCCCCACCATCTGGCAGGGCCTGCTCGCCGAGCTGACCGCGCACCCCCGAGACGTCTCCTCCCTCGGTCAGGTCACGATCGGCGGCGCGGCCTGCCCGCCCTCGCTGATGCAGGCCTTCGACGAGCTGGGCATGCGCGTCTGCCACGCCTGGGGCATGACGGAGACGTCCCCGCTCGGCACCATCGCCCGTCCCCCGGCCGCCGTGATCGGCACGGAGGAGGAGTTCTCCTACCGCATCACCCAGGGCCGCTTCCCGGCCGGTGTCGAGGGCCGCCTGACCGGCCCCGACGGCGAACGCCTCCCCTGGGACGGCCGGTCCGCGGGCGAGCTGGAGGTGCGCGGCCCCTGGATCGCGGGCGCCTACTACAACGGCCCCGACGGCGAACCCCTGCGCCCCGCCGACAAGTTCAGCGAGGACGGCTGGCTCAAGACGGGTGACGTCGGGACGATCTCCCCCGACGGCTTCCTCACCCTCACCGACCGCGCCAAGGACGTCATCAAGTCCGGCGGCGAGTGGATCTCCTCGGTGGAGCTGGAGAACGCCCTGATGTCCCACCCGGAGGTCGCCGAGGCGGCGGTCGTCGCCGTCCCCGACGAGAAGTGGGGCGAACGCCCCCTCGCCACGGTCGTCCTCAAGGAGGGCTCCACCGCCACCTTCGAGACGCTGCGCGCCTTCCTCGCCGACGAGGGCCACATCGCCAAGTGGCAGCTCCCGGAGCGCTGGTCGATCGTCGAGGCGGTCCCGAAGACCAGCGTCGGCAAGTTCGACAAGAAGGTGCTGCGCCGCCGGTACGCCGAAGGAGAGCTGGATGTCACCTCCCTCGGCTGACGGCCTGACCGGCTGACTGGCTGACGGGCGGAACGGTCCTGACGGGCTGGCGGGCTGGCGGGCTGACGGGCGGAACGGCTGACTGGCTGACGTGGCGGAAAGGTCCTGACGGGCTGACGGGCTGACGGGCTGACGGGCTGACGGGCTGACGGGCTGACGGGCTGACGGGCGGAACGGCCTGACCGGCTGACTGGCTGACGTGGCGGAACGGTCCTGACGGGCTGACGGGCGGAACGGCCTGACCGGCTGACGGTGACCGCCTGACCGCCTGACCGGCTAACCGGCTAACCGGCTAACCGGCTAACCGGCCGACCGAACCGCACGGAGCCCCCGGCCACAACCGGGGGCTCCTGTCCTGCGGGCAGGACGTGCGGGCCGGGGGGCGGGGAACGGGGCGGGCCATCGCGCTCACCGCCGCGACCAGGTCGTCCCCCACCCCAGCACCAGCCACACCCCGGCCACACCACACACCCCGCCCCACCCGAAGTGGCTGTAGGCGGCGCCCGCGAGGGCCGAGGCGGTCGCGCCGCCCGCGAAACCGGCGACCACATAAGCCGTGTTGGCGGTGGCGGGTGTGGCGGTGGCCGTCAGCGCGAGGGTCTGGTTGGCCACGTGGGAGGCGACCAGCGCCGCGTGGATCAGGATCGCGGCGGCGCACAGCGCCCACAGCACCTGCCCGCCCAGCCCGAACAGCGGCACCGACACGGCGGCGAGCAGATACGCGGAGTGCACCACCCGCGCCGCCCCGAACCGGTCCACCAGCCCGCCGGCCAGCGGGGCCACCGCACTCGCCGTCAGCCCGAACAACCCGAACAACCCGGCGGTCGCGGTGGAGAGCCCGTACGCCGGCCCGGTCAGCAGCAGGGCCAGCGAGGTCCACAGCGCGCTCCACGCACCGAACATCCCGGCCTGCCGCACACACGCCCGCCACAGCTCCGCCGAGCCCCGCAGCACCGAGGGCAGTGCGGCAAGGCCCGAGAACAGCGCGCCGTTCCCCCGCCGGCGCGACGGCAGCACGGCCGCGGTCGCGAGGCCCAGGGCGAGGGTGAGCACGGCCGCACCCGCGAACACCCAGCGCCAGCCGAAGGCCTCCCCGGCGAGCCCGCCCAGGACCCGGGCCCCGACGATCCCCGTGAACAGCCCGGCGATGACGGCCGCGACATGACGGGCCCGCCGGTCGGCGGGAGCGCGTTCGGCGACCAGCGGCACCAGCAGCTGGGGGACGACGGTCGCCGCCGAGGCGACGAACACGGCGACCGCGAGGGCCCCGGCACCGGGCGCGGCCGCACCGGCGACCAGCGCGACCGCGGTGACGAGGGTCAGGGAGGCGACCAGCCGGCGCCGGCTCACGCTGTCGCCGAGCGGGGCGAAGAACAGCAGGCCGACGGCGTAACCGAGCTGGGCGACCGAGGCGATCCAGGCGACCGCCGAGGGGGCCGAGCCGAAGTCGCGGGCCATGAGCGTCAGCAGCGGTGCGGCGAGGTAGATGTTGGCGGCGGTGACCGCGCTGCACACCGCGAGCAGGGAGAGGAAGAGACCGGGGGCGGGTGTACGGGGCCGCGGCGCGGGAGCCGTGCCCCGGGAGGAGGCCGAGGCCGTGGTCGCTGAGGACATGGAGGAGGACTCCTTGGAGTCGGCTCTAGTAACTAACTGGTTGGTTGGATAGCGGGCCAACAGTCTGGGCCGCCCGCTCATTCCCTGTCAACCAAACAGTTGGTTACCCGGCGCGCTACCCTCTTCCCCATGGCAGCAAGGCACCCCGAGGCCACCAGGGCCCGCATCTTCGAGGCGGCGGTCGCCGAGTTCGCCCGGCACGGCATCGCCGGGGCCCGCATCGACCGCATCGCCTCCGAGGCGAAGGCCAACAAGCAGCTGATCTACGCCTACTTCGGCAACAAGGCGGAGCTGTTCGCGATCGTCCTCGAGAAGAAGATGCTGCACCTCGCCGAGGCCGTACCCGTCGACCCGGACGACATCGAGGGCTGGGTCGACCGCCTCATGGACTACCACGCCGCCCACCCGGAGCTGCTGCGCCTGCTCTTCTGGGAGGGCCTGGAGTACGGCAGCACGGAACTGCCTCACGAGTCCGACCGTCAGGAGCATTACGCCCGCAAGGTCGCCGCCCTGCGGGACGGCCAGGCCCGGGGCGTCGTCACCGACGCCATCCCGGCGGGCGATCTGCTCTTCCTGCTGACCGCCCTGGCCAACTGGACCGCCGTCGTCCCGCAGATGCGGCGCATCCTCGCCGGCGAGACGGACCCCGACCGCGACCGCCTGCGCGCCTCGGTCAAGGAGGCCGCCCGGCGGCTCACGACGCGGTAGGGCGCGGGCACCCGCAGGTCAGTTGGTCCCGATCCGGCTGAGCAGTTCCACGATCCGGGACTGCACCTCGTTGCTCGTCGACCGCTCGGCGAGGAAGAGGACCGTCTCCCCGGACGCCAGCCGCGGCAGGTCGGCCTGGTCGACGGCGGCGGTGTAGACGACGAGCGGCGTGCGGTTGAGCTGCCCGTTCGCCCGCAGCCAGTCCACGATCCCGGCCTTCCGCCGATGCACCTGCAGCAGGTCCATCACGACCAGGTTCGGCCGGAACTGCCCGGCCAGCGTCACCGCGTCCGTGTCGCTCGCCGCCCGCGCGACCTGCATCCCGCGCCGCTCCAGCGTCGCCGTCAGCGCCAGCGCGATCTCCGCGTGCTCCTCGACGAGCAGGACGCGCGGCGGATGCTGCTCGGTGTCGCGCGGCGCCAGCGCCTTCAGCAGCACGGCCGGATCAGCGCCGTACGCCGCGTCCCGCGAGGCCTGCCCGAGCCCGGCCGTGACCAGGACCGGCACCTCGGCGGCCACGGCGGCCTGCCGCAGCGACTGCAGTGCCGTCCGGGTGATCGGTCCGGTCAGCGGGTCGACGAACAGCGCGGCCGGGAAGGCGGCGATCTGCGCGTCGACCTCCTCGCGCGAGTTCACGATCACCGGCCGGTAGCCGCGGTCGCTCAGCGCCCGCTGTGTGCTGACGTCCGGCGCCGGCCACACCAGCAGCCGCCTCGGGTTGTCCAGCGGCTCCGGCGGAAGTTCGTCGTCCATCGGCTGCGGCCGCGGCGGGTCGGCCACCTCGACGGCACCGCCCGGCCCGTCCAGCGGCTCGGGCCCCTCGGCGGCGTTCTCGTCCGGCGCGCCTATGGCGTACGACCGCCCGCCGCCCTCGGTCGCGGGCGCGAGCCGCGACTGCCCCGCGAGGGACGGCTGCGCCGGGACGGGCGCGGGCGCCGGGGCCTGGGCGGGGACCTGCGGGGCCGGCGGCGCGGCCTGCGCCGGGCGGGCCGCCTGCTCGGGCCGGGGAGCGGCTTCGCTCCACGCGCCCGGGTCCGTGCGCGTGGCGGGGTCGGGCGGCGTACCGAGCTTGCGGCGGCGGCCCGAGCCGCCCGGCTGATGCGGGGGAGGCGTCGCCGACAGCGGGACGGACGGCTGCTGGACCTGGGCGGCCTGCCGGTTGAACGGCACGCCCTGCCCCAGCGTCCGGACGCTGATCGCCCGGCCCTGCGTGGAGTTCGGGTCGACGGGCCCCGCGGCCTCGGCGGGCAACGGCTGAGCCGCCCGCGAGGTCCCCTCCGGGGGCAACGGCGTGCCAGGGGCCGGGGTGGCGCCGGGCTGCGCCGCCGGGTGCGCGACGGCCCCCGCGCCGGAGGTGGTGTCGGCGGCGGGCCAGTTCTGCGGGACGGGGGTGCCCCGACCGTCGGTCTCCTGCGCCGGGGCCACCTGCGCCTGCTGCCCCGTAACCGCCTCGGCGGGGAGCGGCTGCCCTGCGGAGGTGTGCTGCCCCGCCCCGGGGACGACACCCTGCGGCGGCAGGGGCTGCGCGGCCTGCGCCTGCACCGGGGCCTGCAGCACCTGCCCGGGAAGAGCACCCTGCACACTCTGCCCGAGCCCACCCTGAGCAGGCAGCGACACCCCCGCAGCAGGGAGCACCCCATCTGGAGGCGGAACGGCGGTGCTTTGCGGTGGGACAGGGGTGCCCTGCGGGGGTACGGCGGTGCTTTGCGGTGGGACAGGGGTGCCCTGCGGCGGTACGGCTGCGCCTGGAGGAACCGGGGTGCCCTGCGGCGCTACGGCCGTACCTTGCGCAGGTGCGGCGGTGCCCTGCGGGGGAACAGCGACGCCCTGCGGAGGTACGGCTGCACCCTGCGGTGCCGGTGTGCCCTGCGGCGGTGCGCCCGGAGCCGGCGCGACCTGGTCGGCAAAGCCCTGACCAACTGCACTCTGCCCGGGGACTGCCTGCCCGGCAGGACCCTGCCCAGGCATTGCCTGCGCCGGACCGGCCTGGCCCGGCGGGAGCTGCCCGGTGGCGTCCTGGGGCCGCGCGGTCATCCCCCGCTCGGCACCGACAGGCACGGCACCGGGCGGCACGGCACCCGCCACCGCCTGGCCAGCCTGCTGGGGGCTACCACCCGGTACCGGAGCCGGCTGACCGACCCCGGGCACGGGCGAACCGGGAACCGCGGAGGCACCGGGCGCTCCGGACACAGCCCCCTGCGCCCCGGCCGCTTCCGCTTCCGCTGGCTGCGGCGCGGCCACGGCGCGCCTCCGGCGTCCGGTCGGCGCACTCGTCGGATGCGGCTGCGCAGGAGTGTGATCGGCGGACTGGTCGTGGGGCACGGCATCGTGCCCGCCCTCGTCGACCGCCCCGTCACCGGAACTCGCGGGCACCGCAGACCCGGCCGCCTCAGCCACACCAGCACCGGCACCAGGCACACCCGCGGCACCAGCAGCGCCGACGGGACCAGGCACACCCGCGGAACCGGCACCAGGCACACCCGCGGCACCAGGCACACCCGCGGCACCAGCAGCGCCGACGGGACCAGGCACACCCGCGGCAGCGGCACCAGGCACACCCGCGGCACCAGCAACGCCGACGGCACCTGCGGAGCCGGGAGCCGCCACAGCTCCTTGCCCCGCTTGCCCCGCCTGCTCTGCCTGTCCCACCTGGCCCGCCTGCGCCGTCTGATCGGCCTCCGCAGGCGGCAGCGCGAAGACCGGACGCGGTCCCGCCGCCTCCTGCGCGGCCGCGGCCCGCTCGTTCGCGGCGGCCAGGGCCCGCCGCCGGCGCCCGGTCGGCTGAGGGGCCTGGCCCGGGGCGGCCACCGCCTCACCCGAGCCGCCGGTGCCCTCGCCGGACGACGGCGCGGGCAGCGCGGGCGGCAGCGCATGCTGCTCACCGGGCTCGCGCCGGGCCTGCCGCCCGGAAGGCGCGGGCACACCCTGCGGCGGAACGGTCCCGCCCAGCCCCGTGTTGGAGGCGGCGGCCCCGGCCGCGTGCTCGGCGGCCGTGACCACGGCTCCTTCGGACACCCCCTGGACGGCACTCCCGAGCGCTCCCACGGGCGCTGTGCCTGCCGCGCCCGCCGGGCCTGCTGTGCCGGCCGGGCCTGCTGTGCCGGCCGGGCCTGCCGCGCCCGCAGCGGCGTCCTCGGCCGGACGACCGCGCCGCCGCCCGGTACCGCCGGACCCGCCCTGCTCACCGGAGGCCTGCGCCGGCAGAGCGGCCGATTCCCCGGCGGCCCGCCGCCTGCGCCGCCCGGTGGGCGCCGCACCCTCGGCAACGGCACCGGAAGGACCGGCTCCCTCGCCCTCGTCGCCCGTCACCTCGCTGTCCAGGAACGCGTCGGTGGAGGCCCGGCGCGCCCGGCGCCGCCCCCCACCGGACGTCTGCTCGTCGGGCACGGCGACGGCAGCGCCCTCGTCCACGGGCTGCGCGGCGACCGCCCCGGCCCCGCCCCCGATGGGCACCTCCAGGACGTAAGCACTCCCGCTCATCCCGGGCACTTCGTGCGTCTGCAGCACACCGCCGTGCGCCCGGACGATCCCGCGCACGATCGGCTCGTGGACTGTGTCGCCACCCGCGTAGGGCCCGCGCACCTCGATACGGACGCCCTCGCCGCGCTGCGCCGCCGCCACGACGACGGTGTTGTCCATGTAACCGCCCGCCGACACGGGCGTGTTGCCGGTCGCGTCGACGCCCGCGACGTCCGCGACGAGATGGGCGAGGGCGGTCGCCAGCAGCCGGGGATCGACCTCGGCCTCGATGGGCGGCGCGTGCACGGCGAACTGCACCCGCCCCGGTCCGATGAGCTCCACGGCCCCGTCGACCCCGGCGGCGACGACGGCGTCCAGCATCACCTTCGTACGGGAGACGCTCTCGCCGCCCGCGTCGAGCCGCTGGTAGCCGAGGACGTTGTCGATGAGGGTCGTGATGCGCGAGTAGCCGGCCGACAGGTGGTGCAGCACCTGGTTGGCCTCGGGCCACAGCTGGCCGGCGTCGTCGGCGGCGAGGGCGGCCAGCTCGCGGCGGAGCTCCTCCAGGGGCCCGCGCAGGGACCGTCCGAGCAGGGTCAGCAGCTGGTCGTGCCGGGCGGCGAGCGCCTCGAAGCGGTCCTTCTCCCGCTCCCCGAGCGCGGCGTACCGCTCCTCGTTCGCGGCGAGCTCCTCGGCGTGCCGCTCGCGCAGCTCCTCCAGTTCGGTGACGTGCTGCTGGCGCAGGGCGGTCAGCTCGGAGGCCTGCTCCTCGGAGAGCCGCTCCAGCTCCTCGGCGTGGGCTTTGTCGGCCGCCTCCTTCTCCTCGACGACGGCGTCGTACGGACGCCGGTCGGTGAAGGTCATGACGGCACCGACGAGCTGGTCGCCGTCCCGCACGGGCGCGGTCGTCAGGTCGACCGGCACCTTCCCGCCGTCCTTGGCGTACAGCACCTGCCCGCGCACCCGGTGCTTGCGCCCGGAGCGCAGGGTGTCGGCGAGTGGGGACTCGTCGTACGGGAAGGGCGAGCCGTCGGCGCGCGAGTGCAGCACGAGCGTGTGCAGCTCGCGGCCGCCGAGGTCGCTGGCGCGGTGGCCCAGTATCTGGGCGGCGGCCGGGTTGACCAGGACGATCCGCCCGTCCGTGTCGGTCCCGACGACGCCCTCGGACGCGGCCCGCAGGATCATCTCGGTCTGCCGCTGCGACCGCGCGAGTTCGGCCTCGGTGTCGACGGTCCCGGACAGGTCGCGCACGACGAGCATGAGCAGCTCGTCGCCGGTGTAGCCGTAACCGTCGTACGCCTGCTGCCCGTTCTCGAGGTTCGCGCTGGTGACCTCGACGGGGAACTCCGTGCCGTCGGTCCGGCGCGCGACCATCCGGGTCGGCTTGGTCCGGGCACGCGGGTCGAGGTGCTCGGGGCGGCGCATGGAGCCGGGGATGAGCTTGGAGTCGAACTGCGGCAGCAGGTCGAGCAGCCCGCGGCCCACCAGAGCGGTCCCCGGGGTCTCGAAGGCCTCCAGGGCGATGGTGTTGGCGTTGACGACCGTCCCGTTGGCGTTGACCAGCACCAAGGCGTCCGGGAGGGCGTCCAGTATGGCTGCGAGGCGAGCAGCGCCTCGGGATGGCCTGCTGCTCACGAGACGCTTCCTCCCTAGTCACCGCACCTTGCCGACCGCTCCGGCCATCTTGCCAACCGGCCCGCGGCGTGTCACGCGAGGGAGTCTAAGGGCTGAGGTTGCGCCCGCGACGCCGGATGAGAGCGAGGTCGCACGAGGAAGTGACCCCGAACTGACGACCGGGTAACCCGTGAAACGCCCGCCCTCCTGCGACGACGTCGCGGGACCTCCGCGGGTCTTTTACGAAGGAGGCGTTTCTGTACCTTTCGGCCGGGTCGGCGGAATGAGGACGGACCGTGGCGCAAAGGGACGCCCGGACCACCCCCCGGGGGCCCTCCTCTCAGGCGCCTCCCCCGGCGTTCATGTCGGGCAGGAGCGGCACGAGGCGGTCCCAGCGGGCGATCTGGCAGCCGTCGCGGCGGTCGTAGGTCGCGTCGACGTGACGGCCGGACCAGGTGCCGGTGACGTGCGCGGTGGCCGGGCCGCCGTACTGCATGGTGCAGAAGCCGCCTTCGGGCGCGGGGGCGAAGAGGTCCTTGCCCCATCGCGTGTCCCGCTCCAGCGCGGCGCACGCTCCGCGCGGGTCGGGGTGGCTGCCGCTCTCGGGTGCGCAGTACAGCTCGAAGGTCCCGTCGGCGCGGCCGGCGTTCTCGACGGTGACGGTGAGGTGGTTTCGGTCGGGGTCCCGGCCGTCGCCGATCCGGGCCGGCGAGGGCAGTCCGGCGCCGCCGGCCTGGGCGTGGGCGGCGGGGGTGACGCCGGCCAGGGACCCGACGGCGGCGAAGGAGGCGGCGGCACCGACGAGGAGGCGCCGCAGGGCGGGGCGGGCGGTGGCCCGTGGAGTGGCACGCAACATGCCCTGACTAACGCCTGCGGCTCCCGGACGTTGCGCGCGCCCGCTCACACCCCCCTGCCGGACCACGCAGGCACCGGACAAGGCCTTTGCCCTGCGCCCTTCCCGCCTAGTACCGTGGGGGCCGATTGGTGACAGCACGCTCGACTGTGTCATCATCTGCACGCACCGCCTCGCGCTCGCGCGGGAGGATGTGTAGGGAGGCGTCGCCTAGTCCGGTCTATGGCGCCGCACTGCTAATGCGGTTTGGGCCTTAAAGCCCATCGAGGGTTCAAATCCCTCCGCCTCCGCACCCATCACGAAGCCCCGGTCACCCGACCGGGGCTTCGCTGTCGTTACCCCCCGATCCGACCGTTTCCGCAGCTCACAAGGGGTGCGGCCAATGGATTTCACATGGCGGCGGCAGTCATGTAATGTTCTTCCTGTCGCCGCGAGCGAGCCGGAAGGCCCGGGAGCGGCAAAAAACAGAACAAGCACTCGTAGCTTAACGGATAGAGCATCTGACTACGGATCAGAAGGTTGCAGGTTCGAATCCTGCCGAGTGCACAGCAGACCAGAGGCCCTGTGGAGTGATCCACAGGGCCTCTGGCTTTGGCTTGACGGCAGTGATTGACGGCACCGTCTCTATGAGTCGATCAGACGGCTACCGGGACACCGGCCGCGCCGTCGTCATCGTCCGGCCCGTTGCCGTCACGCCTCAGTGCGTCCTCGACGCGGTCGAAGGCGGACCGCTGGGAGTCGAGCCGTACGAAGGTGTGGATGTCCATGGTCACGCGGAGGGAGCTATGGCCGGGGACTTCCATGATCATGCGGGCGTCGGCGCCCTGTTCATGGACCAGCGAGGCGCAGGTGTGGCGCGTTGTTGGTCTTGCTTGAGCGAGCGCCGCCGGGCGAACTGAGTTCTGGAGGCAGCTAAGGGCCTCGCCCACCTCGTAGATGGTCGGCCGGTCCTCGGGAGCATGGCTGAGCATCGCCTCGATCAGCTTGCCCAGCTCACCTGGCGCCTTGACGAGGCGGCGTCTGCCGTCGGCCACGGCCTGTCTCTGTACCGGGCGTGGAGCGTCGTCCGGATACTCGACAGCCCGCCAGCCGGTGGCCGAGACGAGCAGGGGTGCTCCGAGGGCGTAGACGTCTGCCTCCGGGGTGGGCTCGGCTTCCCCGTGGCGAGCACACTGCGTGCGATCTCCGGGGCCTCGTAGTGGACGAGGCAACCGCGGAACGGGAAGTCGTATCCGTCGGGGACGTGTCCGCCCCGGGCCAGAGCCAGATCGATCAGATGCGTCCGCTCCGGCCCGATGATGAAGTGGGCGGGCTGCACATCGCCGTGGGCCCAACCTTTGGCGTGCAGCTCGGCCAGCACCTCCACACAGCCCAGTGCCACGCTGGCGTGTGGAACGACGGACGGGCCTTCGGCACGGCGGGGATCGATGCGGTCGGATGGTTCTTCTCCGTGGGCGGACCGGCGTAGGTGGCGCCGTCGATGCGGAAGACGTGGTGCTGCGAGTCGGTGATGCCGTTGGCCGGCTCGGCGTAGATCAGGGGCTTAACGGGGCCGGGGCGGTAACCGGTCTCTTCCAGGACTTCGCGGGCAGCGGCTTCCTCCGGGGTCTCGCCGTCCTCGACCAGGCCCATGGGTAGCTCCCAGGCCCACGAGTGGGTGATGAAGCGGTGTCGCCACATCATCAGGACCTCTTGGCGGTCGTGTTGACTACGGCTGCAACGGCCAGGTCCATGACCAGGCGATCCAAGGTGACGGCCCGTCTCAGCCTCCGTCTCAGTTCCCGGCATGTGCGGTCCGGTTCAGGGCCGTTCGGATGAGACCGGGGAGACCGGTGCAGCCCACGAGCGGGTCGGCCGTGGACCCGGGTGGACGCCCCTGCGCACACCGTTGCGCCCTCCTGCGCATCCAGTGCTCGGTCACCGCTCGACCGTGTTCCGCCTCGTCACGGAAGTGAGCGGCCGACTCGATCAGCGGTGACCGTGCGGGGCAGGTCGTCGCCTCCAGGTCGTCGTCTCCAGGTGCGGCGTCGCCGGTGGCGGGCTGTGTCAGGGAAAGGGACGCTGGATCCGGGGGCAACGTGATGGCGAGGTACTTCCATGTCTCGGACCAGCTCGGACCACAAGGCGCACACGCCCTTCTTCTCCCGCCCCGGTGTCCGCCGCTTCCTACCGTTCGTGGTGATCAGCGCGGTCGCTCTGGTGTTCATCTTCGAGAACCGCTCGACCGTCGAGGTCCGCCTTCTCATACCGCTCGTGAGCATGCCGCTGTGGGGAGCCCTCCTGATCGCCTGGGGGCTCGGCGTGCTCGCCTGCCTGTTCACGGTGCGCCGGCGGTCGAGCCGGCACTCGCGTCGTTCCGGATAGTGCGGCGACGTCCGTGGACGGCGTCGGCATGGCGTGCACCGAACGCCGTTCAGTCGGTCCGGCAGTGCCTCCAGGTAGTCCGCCGCCAGTGCGCTCGCCCGGGAGAACCTCGGTCAGGACGGCGATCTCGGCCGGGCGGGCTTCCACGCGGATGCGGCGGCGGTCGGTGGGGGCCGGGGACGCGGTGATCGCCGGGTCGTCTCGATGTCAGTGGCCTCAACTACGCTCGGCAGGGATGGCACACACATGGAGATGCTCGGGGCTGCGCTGGTCGGCGGACGGTCCCGTGCTGGTGTGGGACGGGGGCCGGCGCAGTGCGCTGAGCTGGGGGATAAGCGTGGCCTTCGGGGTCGTGGAGGGGGGTGTGCGGACGTGTGTGGGGGCTCGGGGGCATGCCTGTCCGGTGGGGGCGGTCGTGCCCGGCCGCAGTACGGGGGCGCGGTGTGAGGAGTGCGCGCGGCTGGACCGGGCGCATTCCGTCGCCGCCGACACGCTCGCCGACGATCCGAGGGCGTACCACGTGTATCTGGCGTGGTTCGGGCCCGGCATGGTCAAGGTCGGGATCACAGCCGAGGAGCGGGGCTCCGCCCGGCTGCTCGAGCAGGGCGCCGTCTGTTTCAGCTGGCTCGGCGTCGGGCCGCTGATGGCCGCCCGGCGTGCTGAGGAGCTGCTGCGGGCGGCCCTGGGTGTGCCGGACCGGATGCCCTACGCGGAGAAGCGGGCCGTGCGGTCGGCGCTGCCCGGTGACGAGGCGGAGCGGGCCGCTGAGATCAGTGAGGTGTACGGCCGGGCCGTGGCGCTCGCCGCGTGGCCGGAGTCCCTCGCGCGCAAGCCACTGCGGGTCGTCGACCATGTCGGCGTGTTCGGGCTCGCGGGGGTGCCCGACGCCGTCGGGGAGGTGCGCGAGCTGGTCGCCGGGGCCGCGGTCTGCGGGGAGCTGGTGGCCGCAGCCGGGCCCGACCTGCATCTGGCGACCGGGCGCGGGGCGGTCGTGATCGACACGCGGCTGATGGCCGGGTGGGAGCTGGTGGCCGCCACGGGCGGCGAACCGGCCGTTCCCGTGCGGCGGTTCAGGGCGGCGCCGGGCGTGCAGGGCGGGTTGTTCTGAACCCGCGGCCGTCTGCTCCCCTCGGCTCGCGTCCCTTCCGCCCGTTCTTCCCAGGCTTTCCCTGAGAAGCGCCTGTGTGTTTCTCAGGGCTTTCACAGATTGCCGAAAGGGTGTTCTCAGAGGGCCCCGACATCGTGTGCGGCATGACCACGACCTCGCCCCAGGGGCGCGCCGAACTGCTGAGGCCGGACGGGAGCCCCGTCCGCGTGCTGGTGGTGGACGACGAGCTGTCGATCACCGAGCTGCTGTCCACGGCCCTGCGCTACGAGGGATGGCAGATCCGCAGTGCGGGGGACGGACACGGGGCCCTCCAGGCCGCCCGCGGCTTCCGGCCCGACGCCGTCGTCCTCGACATGATGCTGCCGGACATGGACGGTCTGTCGGTGCTCCGGCGGCTGCGGCGCGAACTGCCGGACGTGCCCGTGCTGTTCCTCACGGCCAAGGACGCCGTCGAGGACCGGATCGCCGGGCTGACGGCGGGCGGGGACGACTACGTCACCAAGCCGTTCAGCCTCGAAGAGGTCGTCGCCCGGCTGCGCGGACTGATACGCCGGTCCGGTGCCGCCGACCGGCGGGCCGAGTCCCTGCTGGTCGTCGGCGACCTCACCCTCGACGAGGACAGCCACGAGGTGACCCGGGCCGGCGAGAACATCCACCTCACCGCGACCGAGTTCGAACTGCTGAGGTTCCTCATGCGCAATCCGAAGCGCGTGCTCAGCAAGGCGCAGATCCTGGACCGCGTGTGGTCGTACGACTTCGGCGGCCGGGCCAACGTCGTCGAGCTGTACATCTCCTACCTGCGGCGGAAGATCGACGCCGGGCGGGAGCCGATGATCCACACGCGGCGCGGTGCCGGGTACCTGATCAAGCCCGCGGTGTCATGAGGGGACGGCGGCAGCCGGGTGGGCGGGGACGGCAGCAGGGGCGGGGACGGCAGCCGTGCACGCTGCGCACGCGGCTCGTCGTCGCGTCCGTGGTGCTGATCGCCGTCGTGTGCGCGGTGATCGGGACCGTGACGACCCTCGCCCTGCCCGTCGCTTCCTGGAACTGACCTTCGCCTACAACGGCCTGGGCCGCCTCAACGGCGACGAGACGGGCAGTGTCGGGGGCGGGGGCGGCAACTGGGGGGAGACCGGCTGGGACCGGCTGTTCGGCTCCTCCGTCGGCGGCCAGGTCTTCTGGCTGATCCCGGCCGCGCTGGTCCTGCTCGTCGCGGGCCTGGTGGCCACCCGGAAGGCCGGGCACACGTCCGTGACGCGGGCTTCGTTCCTCGTCTGGGGCGGCGCGCTGCTCACGACCATGCTGGTCTTCAGCTACATGCAGGGCATCTTCCACGAGTACTACACCGTGGCCGTGGCCCCTACCTTGACCCGCTGGCCGGCGCGGGCGCGGTACTGCTCTGGAAGAAGCGGGACGAGGCGTGGGCGTCCCCGGCCCTGGCGGCCGCGACGACGGCGACCGCGGCCTGGGGGTACGTCCTGCTCAACCGGTCTTCCGACTACCTGCCCTGGCTCAAGTGGGTCGTCCTGGTCGGCGGCCTGACGGCGGCTCTCGGCCTGGTCTTCGCGGGGCGGCTCGGGCGGTATCCGGCCCTGGGGGCGGCCGGCCTGGGGCTCGTCGCCGCGCTGGCCGGTCCGGCGGCGTACACGCTCACCACGGTGAACGAGGGGCACAGTGGCTCGATCGTCACGGCGGGTCCCGCGGTCGCGGGCGGCCGGGGCGGCCCGGGCGGTGGAGGCCCCGGCGGGGGCGGGCTCGGACGGCGGGTTCCCGGGCGCGGGCCGGAACCGGCCGAACCAAGGGGGGTCAGAACCAGCAGGGTCAGAACCCACAGGGCCAAGACCAGCAGGGTCAGAACCCACAGGGCAACGGCTTCCCTGGCGGCGGCATGCCGGGCCGGAACCGGAACCGGAACCAGAACCAGCAGGACGCTGACGGCGGCCGGACGGGAGGGATGGGCGGTGGCGGCGGTATGGGCGGCCTGCTCAACGGCGCCGACGTCGGCTCCGAGGCCAGGAAGCTGCTGGAGACGGAAGCGGACCGGTACACCTGGGCCGCGGCGGCCATCGGCGCCCGGAACGCGGCGAGTTACCAACTGTCCACCGGAGAGCCGGTGATGGCCGTCGGCGGGTTCAACGGAACCGACCCGTCACCGACGCTCGCGCAGTTCAAGCAGTACGTGGCGGAAGGCGAGATCCACTACTTCATCGCCTCCGGCGCGGGCGGCGGCAGGGGCCGCGGTGGCGGTACGTCCTCCGAGATCATCTCCTGGGTGGGGGCCACCTTCCAGAAGGTCACGGTCGGCTCGGCCATCTTCTACGACCTCACGCGGAAGGCGGGCGACTGACACCCGGCGAGCGATCCACGAGGGGGTGGTGGCCGAGCGCCACCACCCCCCTGCGCACATTCGTTGTACACCGTAAGGGAAGCGTTATACGGTGTAGAACATGACGACGTCCCCCCGGGAAACCGCCCCGCCGGCGACAGCGCGCGGCGGGCATCCCCAGCGCTGGCTGATCCTCGGTGTCATCTGCCTCGCGCAGCTCACCGTGCTGCTCGACAACACGATCCTCAACGTGGCGATCCCCTCGCTCACCCGTGAGATGGACGCGTCGACCGCCGACGTCCAGTGGATGATCAACGCCTACTCGCTGGTGCAGTCCGGGCTGCTGCTCACCGCGGGCAACTCCGCCGACCGCTACGGCCGCAAGCTGATGCTGATGGCGGGCCTGGCGATCTTCGGCGTGGGATCGCTCGCGGCCGGGCTGTCCCAGAGCCCGGCCCAGCTGATCGCGGCCCGTGCCGGCATGGGCGTCGGCGGCGCGCTGCTCATGACCACGACCCTCGCCGTCGTGGTGCAGATCTTCGACGACACCGAGCGGGTGAAGGCCATCGCCCTCTGGTCGACGGTCAGTTCGCTGGGCTTCGCGGCCGGGCCGCTGATCGGCGGGGTGATGCTGAACCACTTCTGGTGGGGCGCGATCTTCCTGATCAACCTCCCGGTCGCCCTCCTCGGCCTGGTCGCGGTCGCCGCGCTGGTGCCGGAGTCGAAGCACAGGGCCGGTGACCGGCCCGACCTGCCCGGCGCGGTGCTGTCGACCCTCGGCATGACGGCCTTGGTGTACGCGATCATCACCGGGCCGGAACACGGCTGGACCTCCGGGCAGGTGCTGGTCCCCGCGCTGCTCGGCGCGGCCGTGCTGGGCCTGTTCGTGCTGTGGGAGCTGCGGACCGAACACCCCATGCTCGACATGCACTTCTTCCGCGACCAGAGATTCGTGGGCGCGGTCGCGGGCGCCGTCCTCGTGGCGTTCGGCATGACGGGATCGCTGTTCCTGCTCACCCAGCACCTGCAGTTCGTCCTCGGCTACGAACCGCTGGACGCGGGCCTGCGGACGGCTCCCCTGGCGCTGACGGTCGTGGCGCTGAACTTCACCGGGGTCGGGGCGAAGCTGGTGCTGAAGGCGGGCACGCCGGCGGCGATCGCGCTCGGGATGACCCTGGTCTCCGCCGGGCTCGCCGCGATCGCGCTGCTCGGCGGGCACGGGTACGGGGGCATGCTGCTCGGCCTGGTCGTCATGGGCGCGGGCGTGGCCCTGTCCATGCCGGCGATGGCCAACGCGATCATGGGCGCGATCCCGCCGGAGAAGGCGGGCGTGGGAGCGGGGATCAACGGAACGCTCGCGGAGTTCGGCAACGGGCTGGGCGTCGCCGTCCTCGGGGCCGTGCTCAACTCCCGGTTCGCCTCGCTCGTCGCCGTGTCCGCGACCTCGCTCCCGGCGGCGCTGGCGGCGGCGGGCAGTGCCGAGGAGAAGGCGCGGATCGCTGACGCGTTCGCCTCCGGCCTGGAGACCAGCCAGCTGTTCGGGGCGGTCGCCGTGCTGGCGGGCGGACTGGTCGCTGCGGCGTTGCTCCACAGGGCCGAGCGGGCAGGATCCGCGTAGAGGCTCGGGCTGCGCGGACGTCGTGCCGGTGCCGGTCCGCCGGCCCTCGCCCTCGAAACCGCGGTGAGCCGGACGGCCTCACGCGGCATCCGCCGGGTCCTCCGCGCGGGGACCTCGACACGGCCCGGTGCCCCGTGCGGGGCGCCTGGCATGATCGGCGTCCCAGGGAACGAGGAAGGTGCGCCATGGCGAGAGCGGCCCGCAAGAATCAGCCGCGCTCCAGCGTCTGGCTGGAGGGCGAGGCGCACCGGCGGCGCGGCGGGCAGCCCTCCGGGCTGGACCGGGGGCGGATCATCGAGGCCTCCGTGCGGCTGCTGGACGCCGAGGGGCTGGCCAGGTTCTCGATGCGGCGCCTGGCCGGTGCGCTGGACGTCACCGCGATGTCCGTCTACTGGTACGTCAACACCAAGGACGACCTCCTCGAACTCGCCCTGGACCAGGTCATGGGGGAGATGCGGCTGCCCGACCCGGACGCCGACGAGGACTGGCGCGACCAGGTGCGGTCGCTCGCGCGGGAGTACCGGACGCTGCTGGTCCGGCACCCCTGGGTGTCGGCGCTGGTCGGCGTCTACCTCAACATCGGGCCGCACAACCTGGCCTTCTCCCGGGTCGTCCAGCGCGTCGTGCGCCGCACCGGGATGCCCCCACGGCGCCTGACGAGCACGATCTCGGCCGTCTTCCAGTTCGTCTACGGCTACGGAACCCTGGAGGGCCACCTGTCCACGCGGGCCGCGGCCACCGGCATGACCCTGGACGAGTACTTCCAGGAGTCGCTGAGCACCGTGACCGCCGCCCCGCAGGCCGCCGACGTCATCCGGGAGTCGCAGGAGATCATGGCGGCGCGCGGCGGGGACACGGTCGAGGAGATGCTGGAGCGCGACTTCGAGTTCGCGCTGGAACTGCTGATCGCGGGGATCGAGGCGATGGTCGCCCGGGGCTGACCGGTCCGGAGGGCCTGCGCCACCGGTCCGGACGGCCTGCGCTACTCCCCTTCGACCAGGCGCGCCGGGAAGCCGCCCGTCGCCACCGGGCCCCACCGCTGAGGGGTGATCCGGATGATCGACTTGCCCTGCTTGACCATGGCCGCGCGGTACTCGTCCCAGTCGGGGTGCTCCCCGGCGATGTTCCGGTAGTACTCCACGAGCGGTTCGACGGAGTCGGGTGTGTCGATCACCTCGGCCGAGCCGTCGATCTGCACCCAGGGGCCGTTCCAGTCGTCGCTCAGCACGACGATGCTCACACGCGGGTCGCGCTTGGCGTTGCGGGTCTTGGCGCGCTCGGGGTAGGTCGAGACCACGATCCGGCCGGAGTCGTCGACCCCGCAGGTCAGCGGGGAGGCCTGCGGACCGCCGTCGGACCGCCGGGTCATCAGGATCGCGTGGTGCCTGGGCCGTACGAAGTCCAGCAACTCGTCCAGGGAGACACGGGTGTTCGTCGCGATGTTCGCCATGCCGGGCAGCCTACGACGCCAGGGCCTCCGGCAGGTTGTCGTACACGGGCACGTCCCGGCGCAGTCCGGTGAGCCCCAGGACGCGGCTCGCGACACCGTCCGGCCGGGCCACCAGATGCACCCGGACCTCGGGGATGCGCAGGCGGATGTCGTTGATGAGACGGACGCCCTGGGAGTCCATGAAGGAGGTGCGCGTGAGGTCGAGGACGAGGACCTCCATGCTGTCACGCCGGTCCTCGAGCGCGGACACGATGCGGGGGAGCAGTTCCGCCGCGTTGCAGAAGTCGATCTCGGCCGGCATGGCGAGATGGACGCGGCCGGGCAGGTCGTGCAGTTCTGTGGGATTCGCGAAGAAGGTCACGGCGCTCACCTGGCAGACGATCGTCCGGATTCCGGTAAGGCCGCTTCCTGACCCAGGGGCCCAGTAGACCACGGCGGCGGGCTGCCACGGAACCCGCGGACGCGGCCCTCGGCCGGGCGTCACCTCCAGGCAACCGAACAGTTAGAGTGCTGTCCGTCCTGTGCTCGCAGTCGGGAATGTGCTGCGGAGCTCTCCTGCGCACGGTCATGGCCGTGCATGCCGAAGAGGTTCGTGGTGGCTGCGTCTTGTTTTCCTGATTTGCCCCGATTTCCTGCGGGCTTCGAGCTGGCCGAAGCTCTGACGGAGGCCTCTCAGCAGCTGCACGAAACCCTCACGCCGCACAGCACGCTGCGCACCGCGGTCCGGCTGGCCGTGCACCTCATGCCGGGGGCCGAGCACGCCGGCATCTCCGTGATCGAGCGCGGCAACAAGCTCCGCACGCTCGCCTGGACCGACGAGGTCGTCCGCTCGGCCGAGGCCCGGCACACCGGCCGCGAGCAGCACGGGCTCTGGGACCAGCTGTGGAACGACCCGGTGGTGCGGATAGCGGACAGCGAGGCGGACGACGGCTGGGACGTGCTGGCGGACGTGGGACTGCGCTCGGCGCTGTCGCTGCGGCTGCGCGCCGACCGCCGCCGGCTGACCGTGCTCACGGCCTACGCGCGCAAGCCGGGGGTCTTCGACGAGGACGCGACCCGCATCGGCCGGCTCTTCACCGAGCACGTCAGTATCGCCCTGGACTCCGCGACCGTGCGCGAACAGCTCACCGAGGCCATGCGCACCCGGGACCTGATCGGCCAGGCCACCGGCATTCTCATGGAACGTCAGGGCATCGACGCCGCGGCGGCCTTCGAGAGCCTCGTGCGGGCCTCCCAGCGGGAGAACGTGAAACTGCGCGACCTCGCCCGCCGGATCGTGGGGGTGCACAACGCCGACTGAGGTGAGCCGCGCCACCTCGGGGGCGTGTTCGCAGGACGACGGGATATCCGTACCGTCATGACTTCCGAGACGTCCGACACGCTGGACCAGGCGATGGTGCGCAGCAGCGGGCTCGACACGCTGCTGCGTGCTCTGACCGACCGCGCGGTGCAGGAGGTCCCCGGCGCGGCCGCGTGCAGCATCACCGTGCGCCGCGCCGACCGGCTGCTCACCCTGGCGGGCAGCGAAGGCCTGCCCAGCGGCCTGGACCTGCGGCAGTACGAGAACGGCTCGGGGCCCTGCGTCGACGCCGCCGAGACCGCCGTCGAGCAGTACGTGCCCGACGTGGCCGCGGAGACGCGCTGGCCGTCCTTCACGGAGTACGCGCTGTCCGTGGAGGTCCGCTGCGTGCTGGCGGTGCCGGTCGCCGTCGAGGGCGAGAGGGGCGCCGCGATCAACTTCTACGGGGTGCGGGCACAGGCCCTGGGCACGGGCCGGGACGCGGCCCGTGCCTTCGCGGCGCGTGCCGGGGACGCGGTCGACGTGGCCCTGCGCATCGAGCGGCGGGGCGAGTCGGCTGCCGACGTGCGCACCGCGTTGCTCTCCCGCAGCACCATCGACCAGGCGATCGGCATCCTCATGGCCCGCGAGCGGATCGACGCCCGCGACGCCCTGGAGCGGCTGCGCCGCATCTCGCAGCACCGCAACGTCAAGCTGCGGGACCTGTGCGGCCAGGTGGTGGCGAAGGTGTCCGCCCCGGACTCAGGCCGCCGGGAGTGACTCGCCCCGCACGGCCTGGACGTCCAGCTCCACCTTGAGGGTGGTGCCGATGGCGGCGATGCCCGCCTGCAGGACCTGGTGGTAGTTCATGGCGAAGTCCTCCCGGCGCAGTTCGGTCGTCGCGCGGAAGGCCGCCCGGGTGCCGCCCACGGGTCCGGGCCCGTGCCGAGGTAGGCCAGGTCGAGGTCCACGGGCCGCACGACTCCGTGCATGCCCAGCTCGCCGTGGACGGTCCACCGGTCGGACCCGGTGGCCGTGAGCCCCGAGGACCGGTAGGTGATCTCCGGAACCGCTCGGCGTCCAGGAAGTCGGCCGACCTCAGGTGCCCGTCGCGCATGCCGTTGCCGGTGTCGATGGACGCGGCCCGGATCACCGCCTCAGCTCGGCGCGGCCTTCTCGGAGGCGGGGACCTCGGCCGTGGCCTCGGCGGGAGCCTGCGCGCCGGCCTCGACCTCCGCGGCCTGCGCCAGGCCGCCCTTCGTCCGCAGCGGGACCTCCTTGATGAACAGCGACACCAGCAGGGCGAGCAGCGCCAGCGGGGCCGAGTAGAGGAACACGTCCGCGACACCGTGGCCGTAGGCGCTCTCGACGACCGTGCGGATCGGCGCGGGCATCGTGTCGAGATCGGGTATGCCGCCACCGGCCGTACCGGCGTGGCCGAGCGCCGCGCCCTTGGGGCCGAGGCCCTCCAGGCCGTCCTTGACGTAGTCGGTGATCTTGTTGCCCAGGACCGCGCCGAGCGCCGAGACGCCCACGGCACCGCCCAGGGACCGGAAGAAGGTCACCGTGGAGCTGGCGGTGCCCAGGTCGCCCGGCTCCACCTGGTTCTGCGTGCAGAGCACCAGGTTCTGCATCATCATGCCGATACCGAGACCCAGCAGCGCCATGAACAGCGCGATGTGCCAGTACTCGGTGTCGTAGCGGATGGTGCCGAGCAGGCCCAGGCCCGCGGTCACCAGCACGCCGCCGCCGAGCAGCCAGCCCTTCCAGCGCCCGGTGCGGGTGATGACCTGGCCGGAGACGGTGGAGGAGACGAACAGGCCGGCGATCATCGGGATCGTCATGACGCCGGACATCGTCGGCGACTTGTCGCGGGCCAGCTGGAAGTACTGGCTGAAGAAGACGGTGCCGGCGAACATCGCGATGCCGACGAACAGCGAGGCCAGCGAGGCCAGCGTGATCGTGCGGTTGCGGAACAGCCGTAGCGGGATGATCGGCTCGCTCGCCTTCGCCTCGACGAGGACGAACAGCGCCATCAGCACCACTGAGCCGCTGATCATCGTGTACGTCTGCCAGGACAGCCAGTCGTACGTGTCACCGGCGAAGGTCACCCAGATGAGCAGCAGGCAGACGGCGGCGGTGATGAAGAAGGCGCCGGCCCAGTCGACCTTGACCTTCCGCTTCACCACGGGCAGGTGCAGGGTCTTCTGCAGCACGATCAGGGCGACCACGGCGAAGGGCACGCCGACGTAGAAGCACCAGCGCCAGCCGAGCCAGTCGGTGTCGGTGATGACACCGCCGACCAGCGGACCGCCGACCATGGCCGTGGCGAAGACCGCGCCCAGGTAGCCGTTGTACCGTCCGCGCTCACGCGGCGAGATCATCGCCGCCATGATGATCTGGGCCAGCGCGGACAGACCGCCCATGCCGATGCCCTGCACCGCGCGGAACGTGATGAGCATGCCCGGGTTCTGCGACATGCCGGCCGCGGCCGAACCCAGCACGAAGATCACCAGCGAGAGCTGGATCAGCAGCTTCTTGGAGAAGAGGTCGGCGAGCTTGCCCCACAGCGGGGTGGACGCGGTCATCGTCAGCAGGGACGCGGTCACGACCCAGGTGTAGGCGCTCTGGCCGCCGCCGAGGTCCCCGATGATCCGGGGCAGGGCGTTGGAGACGATCGTCGACGACAGGATCGCGACGAACATGCCGAGCAGCAGGCCGGTGAGGGCCTCCATGATCTGCCGGTGCGTCATCGGTGCGCCGCCGCCGGAGGAGCCGTGGGAGCCTCCCCCGTGCCCGGCATGAGCCCGCACACCGGCTGGTGTGGTCGTTGCCATGGGCTTCCTTTACTTACGTGCTCGCGGGTGTACGGGTGGTCTGTTCGGCGCCGGACGGTGCCGCCCGGGCCGCGGGCCGGCAGTCGAAGCTCTCCCGCAGCCGCGCCATCAGGTGCGTGAGCCGGCCGACCTCCTCGTCGGTCCAGTCGCCCAGGCGTTCGGCGAGGACCTCGGTGGTCCGCCGGGACAGCTCGTCGAGCTGCGCGCGGCCCGCGGGGGTGAGGCGCAGGATGCGGGAACGCTTGTCCGCGGGGTCGGGGGAGCGTTCGATCCAGCCCCGGTCCACGACGTGCGCGACATGGCGGCTGGTGACGGACATGTCCACCGCGAGCAGCTCGGCGAGCTTGCTCATGCGCATGTCGCCGTGGCGGTCCAGCAGCGTCAGGACGGCCGCCGACCCGCCGGGGCATTCGGCGGGCATGATCCTGCCGAGCTCCCGCTTGACGGCGCCGAAGGCGCTGAACTGGCGGACCAGCTCCTCGTACTGCGCCTTCCCGGCCACGACACCTCCCGCTTTTGTTGCTTAGGGCAACCATAGAAGCTGTTGGTTGCTGCAGGCAAATAAGAGAGCGAGGTGTGGGACAAAAACTTGGCAAAGGCAAGTATTGCGAGAGTAAATGTGCAGGTCGCGAGTCCGGCGCAACGGGTCGCACAGCTCTAAACGGAAGGCCAACCCCCACTTGGGGACCCCCGGCGTTTTCGCTAGGGTCTCGGGCCATGGCTAACAACCAGGCCCCGCAGGGCAATCACGACCCCGCCGGCAGCACCCAGATGTTCCGCGCGTTCGTCGACGAGGCGCCGCAGGGACGCCAGGCCGCGGCGACGGGCGGCAGCGGTCCGCGTGTCGGTCTCATCCTCGGCATCGTCGCCGCCGTCGCGGTGGTCGCTGCGGTGGCGTGGCTGGCGCTGGGGTAACTCGTACGGCGGGGCGAACCCGGTACGGATGCCGGGCCCGGGGCGTCGCACAACCCGGCGGAACGGGGTACCGCTGCGCCCACCCGTGCCGCCCTTAGCGGCACGCATGCCCGCAGCGAGGCGGACCGGCACCCGCGCACGCATGGGAGGAGACGTGCCGGGGGGTGCCCGCCCGCAGCGGTTGGCGCGTCAACGAACAGCCAGCCGTTACGCAACTCCATCGCGCCAATCCGAGGACGGACACTCCCCGGCGCGGCCCCGCCCCACGAAAAGCCGGCAGGCGCAACGCGCACCTCCACCGAAGCCGCCACAGGCCGCCGCAGGCACCCGGCCCACGACGGCCGACGACGCCACGACGACCCGGGACAGGACGGCCCACGACGGCCCGGGACAGGACGGCCCACGACGGTCCAGGGCGGCCTACTGCGCCCCGCCGCGCGGTCAGTCCGAGATCAGACCTTCCCGCAGCTGCGCCAGCGTCCGCGTCAGCAGCCGTGAGACGTGCATCTGCGAGATGCCGACCTCATCGCCGATCTGCGACTGCGTCATGTTCGCGAAGAAGCGCAGCATGATGATCCGCCGCTCGCGGGGCGGCAGTTTGGCCAGCAGCGGCTTCAGGGACTCGCGGTACTCCACGCCCTCCAGCGCCGTGTCCTCGTAGCCCAGACGGTCCGCCAGCGACCCCTCGCCGCCGTCGTCCTCGGGGGCCGGTGAGTCCAGCGAGGACGCCGTGTAGGCGTTCCCGACGGCCAGGCCGTCCACCACGTCCTCCTCCGACACCCCGAGCACGGAGGCGAGTTCGGTGACCGTGGGCGACCGGTCCAGCTTCTGCGAGAGCTCGTCGCTGGCCTTGGTCAGCGCGAGCCGCAGTTCCTGGAGCCGGCGCGGCACCCGCACCGACCACGAGGTGTCGCGGAAGAACCGCTTGATCTCCCCGACCACCGTCGGCATCGCGAACGTCGGGAACTCCACACCCCGTTCGCAGTCGAACCGGTCGATCGCCTTGATCAGCCCGATCGTGCCGACCTGGACGATGTCCTCCATCGGCTCGTTCCGGGAGCGGAACCGTGCCGCGGCGTACCGCACCAGGGGCAGGTTGAGCTCGATCAGCGTGTCGCGGACGTAGGCGCGCTCGGGGCTGTCCTCGTCGAGTGCGGCCAGCCGCAGGAACAGGGAGCGGGACAGGGTGCGGGTGTCGATGGCGCCCGCGGTCGGAAGAACCGGGACGGGCTCGGCCGCCAGGGCCGGGACGTCATCGATGGGGCCGAGTGAGTCGAGAGCATGGGGAGCTGTCTCGCTCTCCGCGAGCGTGAGCACCTTCGAGCTGCCCTGTTCTGCGGACATGCCACCCCCTTTGGGTCGCGGGACGGTCGCGGCGAACGCCCCCGCTTGAGGAACGCAGCCTTCACCTGAATACCGGAGCCGAAGCCCTGGCAAACGCGCTTCACGCAGAATGTCACATGTCGGCAACACGCTGTAGTGACATGTCGACATCTGAGACGCGAATCAGCCCTGCAAACAAGGGGTCTGACGGATCGCGGGCCCGGAACTGTCGGCAACCGCCCTGATGAGCGGTTCCCTCCTGCCGGTGATCTCTCGCTTTCGTTTGCGGTTACGCGTCGATGCGGTTCGCAGACCGCAATCGCTGGAAGCTACGCGCCAGTAGGCGTGACACATGCATCTGCGAGACGCCGAGTTCCGCACTGATCTGAGACTGCGTCAGATTGCTGTAGTAGCGCAGCAGCAGGATCCGCTGCTCCCGCTCGGGCAACTGTACGAGCAGGTGCCGGACGAGGTCCCGGTGCTCCACGCCGACCAGCGCGGGGTCCTCGTAGCCGAGCCGGTCCAGCAGTCCGGGCAGCCCGTCGCCCTCCTGTGCGGCCTCCAGTGAGGTCGCGTGGTACGAGCGCCCGGCCTCGATGCAGGACAGCACCTCGTCCTCGGTGATGCGCAGCCGCTCGGCGATCTCGGCGGTCGTCGGGGACCTGCCGAAGGCGGTCGTCAGGTCCTCGGTCGCGCTGTTGACCTGCACCCACAGCTCGTGCAGCCGGCGCGGCACATGGACCGTGCGGACGTTGTCGCGGAAGTACCGCTTGATCTCCCCGACGACGGTCGGCATCGCGAACGTCGGGAACTGCACGCCCCGGTCCGGGTCGAAGCGGTCGATGGCGTTGATCAACCCGATGGTGCCGACCTGGACGACGTCCTCCATCGGCTCGTTGCGGGAGCGGAACCGGGCGGCCGCGTAGCGCACGAGCGGGAGGTTCGCCTCGATGAGCGCCCCGCGCACGCGGTCGTGCTCCGGCGTGCCCGGCTGGAGTTCCTTGAGCTGCGCGAACAGCACCTGCGTGAGGGCGCGGGTGTCGGCGCCGCGGCTGCGCTGGGGCGCTGGTTCCGGGGCGGGCGCCTGAGGGGACGGTGCCTGAGGGGACGGTGCCTGAGGTGCGGTACTGGCCAGCACGGTCAACTCCACCTCGTCATCGTCAACTCAACGATCGCCTCTTCCATCAAAAGCGGTCATAGCATCACAAGACATGTCCACTGTGTGCAAGCACCCCATCACTCCGTGTTGAGTGGTGAAAGCCAGCGAAACTGAACACTCCTGATGGAAAAGCCCCCCGCCGGAAACGGCGAGGGGCTCGGAGCGGCCTGCTCAGAACTCGTAGTCCGCGATCACCCAGGTGGCGAACTCCCGCCACAGTGCGACACCGGCCTGGTGGTCGGGGTGCTCGACGTACCGCCGCAGCGCGTGGACGTCGTCGAAGGCCGAGTTGATGGCGAAGTCGTAGGCGATGAGACGGTCGCTGATGTTCCAGCCGAGCTCCCAGTGGCGGAGCTCGGGGATCGTGCCGTCGAGGGCGCGGAAGGCCGCGACGCCCCGCACGACCCGTGGGTCGTCGCGCTCGACGCCCTCGTGGAGCTTGAAGAGGACCAGGTGGCGGATCATCACTCTCCTCCGTTCGCGACCCACGTCGCGAAGTCGCCGAGGGCTTGGGCGGCGTCCGAAATGCCCTGGAAACCTATCTGCACGTAGCCGGTGGCCTTGTCCGGGTCCGTGATGATCACATACAGCGCGAAGACCACAAGGACGTAGACGGCGACCTTCTTCGCGTTCACCGCCATCGCGGCCTCCCCAGTCACTGGTGTCCCATGCAGCGCACATGATCGCACGAAGGAACGATCACACGAAGGGGCGGACCACGGACGCAGGAAGGGCCCCGTCTCGCGACGGGGCCCTTCTGGAGCGGTAGCGGAGGGATTTGAACCCTCGGTGACTTGCGCCACACTCGCTTTCGAGGCGAGCTCCTTCGGCCGCTCGGACACGCTACCGGGGGAGACCTTACAGCAAGGAGCCGCGTGCTTTGAAATCGGTGTTCAGCGGTGCCGGAAGAAGTCGGTGAGCAGCACGGCGCACTCCTCGGCGAGCACGCCCTCGATCACCTCGGGCCGGTGGTTGAGCCGCCGGTCCCGGACGAGGTCCCACAGGGAGCCGGCCGCGCCGGCCTTCTCGTCGCGGGCGCCGTAGACCAGCCGGTCGACGCGGGACTGCTGGATCGCGCCCGCGCACATCGTGCAGGGCTCCAGGGTCACCACGAGGGTGCAGTCGGCGAGGCGCCACTGCCCCAGCGCCGCCGCGGCGCGGCGCAGGGCGAGGACCTCCGCGTGGGCCGTCGGATCGCCGCCGGCCTCGCGCTCGTTGTGCCCGGACGCGAGCACCGTCGTGCCGTCCTGTGCCAGGACCACGGCGCCCACGGGGACGTCCCCGCCCCGGGCGGCCGCGGCGGCCTCGTCCAGGGCGAGTCGCATCGCGGGCCGCCAGGGGTCCCGGACCGGGTCCGGCGGTTCGGGGGTGGTGCGAGCGGTCAGCGGACGGTCTCCAGGGTCTCCGAGGCGCCGAGCGACTCCGCGATCCCGGTGACGGCGTCCGTCGACATGGTGAGCAGTTCCTTCTCGCTCACGCCGAGGTCGTCGAGGATCAGGGCGTCGCCGACCGGGCCGTGCGGCACGGCATCGGCGGAGGCCGCGGGACCGTCCCCGTCGTCGCTCTCGTCGTCGCCGGACTCGCCGTCCTCGGTGCCGTCGAGGTCGAGGGCGTCCAGGTCGTCCCCGTCGTCCGGATCCCGGCCGAGCAGCTCGTCGGTGAGCAGGATCTCGCCGTAGCTGCTGCGGGCAGCGGCGGCGGCGTCCGAGACGTAGATGCGAGGATCGTCCTCGCCGTCCACGCGGACGACGCCGAACCAGGCGTCCTCCTGCTCGATCAGCACGAGCACCGTGTCCTCGTCGGGGGAGGCTTCACGGGCCAGGTCGGCCAGATCCGACAGGGTTTCCACATCGTCGAGCTCTGTGTCGCTCGCTTCCCACCCGTCTTCGGTGCGCGCGAGCAGTGCGGCGAAGTACACCGTGACTCTCCCACTGGTCTGAGGCGTGCCGGTCGGGGGGTCCCCCCGGCGGAGGTTGCGGGCGGGGACTGCTCTCCGAGCCCCGCCCACTCGGAATCGTGGCAGAAACAAGGCGTTCAGGGGACGTCTTCGGCTCCCTGTGTCTGCACTCGTGCGGGCACGCTCGTTGCCGCCACCTGCGGATCGTACGCGGCTTTGCCCCGCACCACGCACGGTCACCCGCGAAGAACTCCTCCGCGGTTCGTGATCTTCTCCGGGGGTTTCCCCACCCGTTTCCTACCAGCGGAAGGTGCGCATGCGCATCGCGTGGCGCAGCCGGGCCGTCTTGGCGCGTCGCGGCTGGACGCGGTCGCGCAGCTCGCGGGCCTCGGCAAGGTCGCGCAGGAAGCGGGCGCGGCGCCTGCGGCGCTCGGCGTCGGACTCGTCCGCGCCCGCTGTGCCGTCGGCCGTACCGGCCGGCCTGTCGCGCGCGGCCGTCGGGGCCGTCTGGTCGTCGTCCGGGTCCGCCCCCGGCCGTACGCGCGGCGACGGATCGTCTCGGGTCTCCCGGTCGGGCATCAGGTTCACCACCCCCAGTCCGTCCCTCACACCTTCCCCCGGACGAGCGGTTTGACGCCAGCGAATGGCCGACGGCGAGGCGAGGGGATTGCCGTGCGGACGGGTCATCCGGCCCGGTTACTGTTGTGGACATGCGTCTCCACGTCGTCGACCACCCCCTGGTCGCCCACAAGCTCACCACGCTGCGCGACCAGCGCACCGACTCCGCGACCTTCCGTCGTCTCGCCGACGAGCTGGTCACCCTGCTCGCCTACGAGGCCACGCGCGACGTGCGCACCGAACAGGTCGACATCCGGACGCCGGTGGCCACGACCACCGGCGTCAAGCTGTCCCACCCGCGTCCGCTGGTGGTGCCGATCCTGCGGGCCGGCCTCGGCATGCTGGACGGCATGGTCCGGCTGCTGCCGACCGCTGAGGTGGGCTTCCTGGGCATGATCCGCAACGAGGAGACGCTGCAGGCCTCCACGTACGCCACGCGCATGCCGGAGGACCTGTCGGGCCGTCAGGTGTACGTGCTCGACCCCATGCTCGCCACCGGCGGCACGCTGGTCGCGGCGATCCGGGAGCTGATCCGGCGCGGCGCCGACGACGTGACCGCCGTGGTGCTGCTGGCCGCGCCGGAGGGCGTCGAGGTCATGGAGCGCGACCTGGCGGGCACACCGGTGACGGTCGTCACGGCCTCGGTCGACGAGCGCCTGAACGAGCTCGGCTACATCGTCCCCGGCCTGGGCGACGCGGGCGACCGGATGTACGGGGCAGCCGAGTAGGTTCCCTCCCCGTGGCCCGGCACCGGACTGGCGGGCTCCCGGACCCACGGACCACCCGACCACCGAGCTCCCGGATTCACCGGATTCACCGGATTCACCGGATTCACCGGACCACCGGGCCGTCGACCCACCGGGCCGTCGACCCACCGGGCCGTCGACCCACCGGGCCGTCGACCCACCGGGCCGTCGACCCACCGGGCCGTCGACCCACCGGGCCCCGGGCCCGTCGGGTTCCCGCAGGGGGTCCGCGCAGTACTGAGCTCTGGAGGCGCCGGAGGCCCCAGCCCCGGACGACCTGGCCCGGGAGGACCCGGCCCGGGAGGACCCGGCCCGGGAGGACCGGGGTCCGGTCAGCAGCTCTTCTTCGTCGCCGGCGTCGGCTCGGGCTGGGCCAGTCGGGTCAGGGCCCGGTCGGCGTCCGGCTTCTTCGCCAGGTCCTTGAAGCCGTCGCCGATGACGAGGTCCACCGCGGCGCCCTTGCGGGTGGCCTCGGTGCGTCGTTCCGCGCCCGGGAGCTGCGTGCCGAGCACGGGCAGCGTGGTGTCGAGGGCGGCGCCGGGGCCGAGCAGGAGGCCCGGGCCCTTGACCTTCTTGTCGTACTCCTTGGTCGCGTTGCCCACGTCACCGATCTTGAAGCCGCGCTTCTTCAGCTCGTCGGCGGTCTTCTTCGCCAGTCCGCTGCGGGTGGTGGCGTTGAGGACGTTCACCGTGATGGCGCGCGGCTCGGGCACGGGTCTGGCGCTGGGCGAGGGGCTCGCCTTCGTCCGGGGGGCGCATTCCTTGCCGCCGGCCGCCGAGGCCTTGCTCTCACCACCGGTGAAGACGTCGACGAGCTGCAGCGTGCCCCAGCCGGCCACGCCGAGCGCCAGGACGGAGGCGGCGGCCAGGACGACGAGCCTGCCGTGCCGCCGGGGCCGGCGCATCCGGGGGTACTTGTTGCCCGTGATGCGGTATTTGCCGCCCATGCCGGGGGGAGTCAGCATGCTCATGAGCGCAGCGTAGTGCGCCTGAGCGATGATGCCTACTAGATGATCATTCGACATCGCCCAGTGGAACCCGAAAGGGTCAACCCATGATCGGCGGGGGTCAGCCGAGCTCGAGTACGCGCGCGTGCAGCACCTGGCGCTGCTGGAGCGCCGCCCGCACCGCGCGGTGCAGGCCGTCCTCCAGGTAGAGGTCGCCCTGCCACTTCACGACGTGCGCGAAGAGGTCGCCGTAGAACGTCGAGTCCTCGGCCAGGAGCGTCTCCAGGTCGAGCTGCTGCTTCGTCGTCACGAGCTGATCGAGGCGGACCGGGCGCGGCGCGACGTCCGCCCACTGCCGGGTGCTTTCCCGGCCGTGGTCGGGGTACGGCCGGCCGTTTCCGATGCGCTTGAAGATCACACGGAAAGCCTACCGGTCAAGACCTTCCGGGCGCAGCCATGGCGGCGTAGTACGACGCCGGAAAAATCCCGCGGGGTGGTACGAACCGGGTACGGGGGCGTGAACGTGCCGGGCCGCGAGACCGTGTCGTGAGCCCCCGCTGCCGAGGTGTGAGCACGCGTTCCCTCCTTCTCCCGGCGGGTGCCGGGGGGCACCTCCGGGACGGTTCCGGAGCCGGTCGCGGAACCCGTGCGCCCGATTCCCCCGAAAGGGGTAGGCGTCGTCCCCGGCACGCGGCGGCGGGGGCGGCGGAGGCGCTGGTCCGGTCCCGTCGCCTCCGCCGCGTGCGGGTCGGTCGCGTGCGCGTTTCCCGACGGGCCGCTTCCCGTGCGGGTCCGGCTCGGCCGGGAGGGCTCTTGGGGGTGGTGCGGGCGGCTTCGGCGCGCGGCAGGGCGCGCAGGACCACGTAGGGGTCTTGCAGCATGGCGGTGTCGCTCTTCTGGTTCCGTGCGGGACTGGGCGACCGGCGAGGGAAGGCTCAGTGGCGCAGGATCTCCGAACGCACTGGGGCGTCGCGCGGCGGTACGGGCGGTACGGGCAGGGGTGCACGGAGCCGTGCGGTGGGCTCCGGCCAGGGGCCCGGGGCGGGGTGCAGCGGGACCGCCGCGCGGCCGGTGCCGCGGGCCGGTGGGCGCAGGACGGTGTCGAAGGCGTCGTACTCGGCGGTCTGGCTCTCACCGGAAACGGCGGGCGCCGGCCCGGTCTGCGCCGCGGCGTGCGCGCCGGGCGCGAGCAGGACGAGCAGCAGGACCAGCAGCAGGACGAGCAGCCGCGGCCGAACGTTCCGGCGCGGGGCGCGGGGGACCGGCTGCGGTGCGCGGTTCGCGGGAGTCACTCCCCGCCGCGGGCGGGCCGTCCTTCCCGTTCGCGCGCGGATCCGCCCGCTCGGCGTACGCCGGCTCGGGAGTGCGGGGACCGGGGAGGCCGGGAGGCTATGACGGGTCCGGCCGGTGGTCGTTCGAGGGCCGGTTCGGGGTGCCGGGCGTGGGCGGGGCCGGGCTCTGCGGGTCCGGGGGGCCAGGTGTCACGCGGGCCGGGCGGTCGCGTGCGGTCGTACCCCGGGCCCCGGCCCGGGGCCCGGAGGCCAGCGGCCCTCTTGCAGGACCGCCGGAAACATGACCGTGAGAGTTGTTCTGCGGCCCGGGACGGGTTGCTGCCAGGCTCGGCGCTCGTGATCCGGCATGACTCGAGACACAACTGGCGTCGGGGCGGGTGACCGTGCCGTTCGTGGGTGCGCGGACCGCCCGGGCCGGGGCCCTGGCGGACGGGGGGTTCCAGGCCCTGGGGATCGCGCCCGCTGTCGGTGTCGCGCTCCCGGTCCCGGGGGGAGCCGCTCGGTGGCTCGGCCATGGTTCATGCTGGGACCGGGCCGGAAGGACTCACCGTTCGGGGCGGTCCAGGGGGCTGAAGTGCAGGGCTTGTCGCGGGCGGTGGGCGGACCCGGTCTACCGGCCGGAGGCCTTCGCCGCCTTCGCCGCGGCCTTCGTCTCCTGTTTGTGCGCGCGGACCTTGGCCAGGGATTCGGGGCCGGTGATGTCGGCGACCGAGCGGAAGGATTCCGGCTCGCCGTAGGAGCCGGCGGCCTCGCGCCAGCCCTCCGGCTGTACGCCGAGCTGCTTGCCGAGCAGCGCGAGGAAGATCTGCGCCTTCTGCTTGCCGAAGCCCGGCAGTTCGGACAGCCGCTTCAGCAGTTCCTTGCCGGTGCCGGTGTCCTTCCAGACGGCCTCGGCGTCACCGTCGTAGTGCTCGACGAGGTACTGGCACAGCTGCTGGATGCGCTGGGCCATGGAGCCCGGGTAGCGGTGCACGGCCGGCTTCTGAGCGAGCAGCGCGGCGAAGGCCTCCGGCTCGTGCGCGGCGATCTCTTGGGCGTCCAGGTCGTCGGTGCCCAGGCGCCGCGCGATCGTCGCCGGGCCCTTGAACGCCCACTCCATGGGGACCTGCTGGTCGAGCAGCATGCCGACCAGCGCGGCGAGCGGACTGCGCCCGAGCAGCGCGTCGGCCTCGGGGTCCTGGGCGAGGTGCAGGGTGACGTCCATGCCCCGATCATCCCTCGCGGCGGGCACGGCCGCGTCCGGAGCCGGCCGGGGCCGGTGCGGAAGGGTGTCCGTCGCCGCCCTCGCATCAGACGGGGCGGGGGCGGGAGCCGGTGCGGCGGGCAGGGGGTCGAGGGCGGGCAGGGAGGTGGGGTGCGTGGCGGTCGCCGCGAGGAGGCCGTCGTCGGTGGAGGGCAGCCGCAGGCCCACGCCGGTGGTCCGGGGTCACGTCCTCGGTATCCGGGACGGTGCCCTCGAAGCCCTTCGCCCGCGGAGGGCCGAGGAACGCGCTCTCCCCACCTCGGCCCCGCCTCGTCGCGCCCGCACCCGTCCCGTACGATGTCGCCCCGATTGACTTAGGAAAGGCTAACCTAAAAGAAAGTGGGGCACGCGTGGCCACCGAGATCCACCGTGACGCCTGGGGCATCCCGCATCTGCGCGCGGACAGCGCCACGGAACTCGCCCGCGCGCAGGGCCTCGTCACCGCCCGCGACCGGGCCTGGCAGCTGGAGGTCGAGCGCCACCGGGCGCAGGGCACCTCGGCGGCCTTCCTGGGCGGAAGCGCCCTGGACTGGGACGTCCTCGTGAGACGGGCCCGGCTCGACGACACGGCCGAACGGTGCTTCGCGCGGCTGGAGGGAGAGGACCCCGAGACGGCGCGCTGGGTGTCGGCGTACGTCGACGGGGTGAACGCCGGACTCGCGGAGGCGGCCGGCACCGCCCCCGAGTTCGCCCGCGCCCGGCTCACCCCCGGCCGGTGGCGGCCCTGGACCCCGCTCGGCGTCTGGCTCGCCACGCACCTGCTGTTCGCCGGGTTCCCGGCCAAGCTGTGGCGCGAGCAGGTCGCCGCCCACCTCGGCGCGGACGCGATCGGCCTGTTCGCCACCGACGGTCCCGGCACCTCCGGAAGCAACGGCTGGCTGGTCGGCGGGGAGCGGACCGTCACCGGACAGGCGGTCATCGCCGGCGACCCCCACCGCTGGATCGAGGACCCCGGCGTCTACCAGCAGATCCACCTGTCCTGCCCCGAGTTCGACGTCGTCGGCCTCGCCGTCCCCGGCGTTCCCGGCATCGCCCACTTCGGGCACACCGGCACGGTCGCCTGGGCCATCACCAACGCCATGGCCGACTACCAGGACCTGTACCGGGAGCGGCTGCGCCGCAGCGGCGCCGGGATCGAGGCGCTGGACCCGGACGGGGTGTGGCGCCGGGCGGCGCGGCACACCGAGGTCGTCGAGGTGTCGGGCGAGGAGCCGGTCGAGGTCGAGGTGATCGAGACAGCCAGGGGGCCCGTGGTCATCGGCGGGCCGGAGGGGATCGACGGTGATCCGGTAGACGGGGGTAGCCCCGGTAGCCCCGGCAGCCCCGGTAGCCCCGGCAGCGGTAGCCCCGGCAGCCCCGGCAGCCCCGGCAACGGTAGCCCCGGCAGCGGTAGCCCCGGCAACGGTAGCCCCGGCAGCGGTAGCCCCGGTAGCCCCGGCAGCGGTAGCCCCGGTAGCCCCGGTAGCCCCGGCAACCCCGATAGCCCTGGCCCCGGCAACCCCGCTAGCCCCGCTAGCCCCGGCGGCCTCGTCTGCCCGCCGCTCGCGATCAGCCTCCGCTACCCCCCGCGCACCACCGCCGACCTCGGTTTCGGCGCCCTGTTGCCGCTGCTGCGGTCCCGCCGGGTCCACGACGTGGACCGGGCCCTCGACCGCTGGGCGGAGCCGGTCAACGTCGTCCTGGCCGCGGACACCGAGGGCGGCGTCCTGCACCGCGTGGCCGGGCGGGTGCCGCTGCGGGCCGAGGCCGGCCGGCTGCGCGTGGTGCCCGCGTGGGAGCCCGGGCACGACTGGCGCGGGTGGCACGGGGCTCCGCGCGCCGGGCTCACCCACGGTGTGGCCGTCATGGCCAACCAGCGCGGCCCGGCCGAGCCGCTCGGCGTCGAGTTCGCCCCGCCCCACCGCCACGACCGCATCGCCGCGCTGCTCGCCGGGCGGGAGCGCTGGTCCGCCGCCGACCTGCCCGCCCTCCACACCGACACCCACCTCGCCTCCGCGTCCGCCCTGCTGGACCACGTCCGCGCCCTCACCGGCCTGAGCGCCGATGCGGCCGCACTCCGGGACCGCCTCCTCGGCTGGGACCGCCGCATGGACGCGGACAGCGCCGACGCGGCCCTCTACGCGGCGGTGCGCGGCGCGGTCGTACGGCGGCTGGCGGCGCACCCGGCGTTCGACGCGCTGCGCACCCCGCCGGCGTACCCCGGGGTGTTCCAGCCCTGGCTCGCCCTCCTCCCGCGCGTGGGCTTCGCCCTCGAACACCTGCTGCGGGCCGAGGAACTGTTCGGCGTCGACCGCCCGGCGGCCGTCCGGGCCGCGGTCGAGGAGGTGGCCCTGCGGCCTCCCGCCGGGGTCTGGGGCGACACCCACCGGCTCGCCCCCTGGCGCGCGCTCCCCCCGGAGACGCCGTACGGCGAACCGGGTCTGGCGGGGGACCACGACTGCGTGCTGTGCACCTCGGCCGTGCCCGGCCTGACCGACCAGGCCTCCCGCGGTCCCGCCGCCCGCTACGTCTGGGACCTGGCCCGGCGCGAGGACAGCCGCTGGGTGGTCCCGTTCGGCGCCTCGGGCGTCCCGGGCACACCCCACCACCGCGACCAGCTCCCCCTGTGGCTCGGGGGAGAACTCGTCCCGGTCGTCACCGACTGGGCCCTGCTGACGAAGGAAGCCGATGTCTGACCCGTACGCCTCCCGCACCGCCGTCCACGAGCAGGCCGTCGACGCCTTCGGGACCGTGCGCGTCCTGCCGCTGGACCCCCGCGCCGACGCCGGGCCCGTCCACCGCTGGGTGAGCGAGGAGCGGGCCGTGTTCTGGGGCATGACCGGCCTCACCGAGCGGCAGGTCGCCGAGATCTACGCCCACATGGACCCCCTCACCACCCACAACGCCTTCCTGCTCGTCCGCGACGGCGAGCCGGCCGGGCTCCTGCAGACCTACGAGCCGGAGGCCGACCGCGTGAGCGAGTGCTACCCGGTCCGCCCCGGTGACCTCGGCGTCCACCTGCTGCTCGCCCCCGCCGGGCCCGGCGGCGCGCGGCACGGCTGGACGGCGCGCCTGGTGGCGGTCGTCGCCGAGTACGTCCTGGTCACCCTCGGCCGCCGCCGGGTCGTGGTCGACCCGGACGTCCGCAACGAGAAGGCGGTCACCCGCTTCCTCTCCCTGGGCTTCGAGGCCGGGCCGGTGGTCGTCCTGCCGGAGATCGACCTGCCGGACGTGTACCTCCCGGAGAAGACGGCCCAGCTCGCCTTCCTGGAGCGGGAGATACCCTTCCCCGCGTGACGCCGGAGGACCTCATCGCGCACTACGGCCTGGAGCCGATCCCCAGCGAGGGCGGGCTGTTCCGCCGGACCTGGGCCGGGCCCGGGCGCCCGGACGGCAGACCGGAGGGCACGGCGATCGTCGCCCTGCTGACCGCGGACGACTTCTCCGCCCTCCACCGCCTGCCCACCGACGAGATCTGGCACTTCTACCTGGGCGACCCCCTGGAGCTGCTCCTGCTCGCCCCGGACGGCAGCGCGCGGACGGTGATCCTGGGACCCGGCGTTCTGCGGGGCCAGCACGTCCAGTTCACCGTCCCGGCGGGTACGTGGATGGGCGCCCGGGTGAGCGAGGGCGGCTCCTGGACCCTGTTCGGCCGCACGATGGCCCCCGGCTTCACCTTCGAGGGCTACGAGCACGGGGACGCGACCGCCCTGGCCGCCGCCACCCGACGGAGGCGGACCGCATCGCGGCGCTGTCCCGGCCCGCCCCGCCGCCGGTGTCGGGCTGAGAGCCGGACGGGCTGGGGGCGACCTCGCCCGCACCCGGCCCCGACACCCCGCCGGTCCGCCTCCGCCCGAATCCGGCTGAGCACCGCACGCATCCCGTCCGTACATAACCCGGAGCCGTACAGCCGACCCCGGAGAACCACGTGGACCAACGGCGGAACGAGGATCGTGATGGCGGACGGCCCCGGCGCGTCCGGGCCCTGGTGCTGCTCGGTGCCGTGCTGGTCCTGCTCCTCGGCGGAGCCGGTCCCGCCTCGGCCCATGCCGCCCTGCGTTCCACCGACCCCGGCGACGGGTCCGTCGTCCAGCGGGCCCCCCGGCACGTCACCCTGACCTTCACCGAGTCCGTCGGCCTGCTCGACGACTCCTTCCGGGTGTTCGGCCCGGACCAGCGCCGGGTCCGCACCGGTGAGGCCGCGCACGCGGACGGCCGGTCCGACACGGCCAGGGTCGGACTGCCCGGGAAACTCGCCCGGGGCACCTACACCGTGGCCTGGCGGGTGGTGTCGGCCGACAGCCACCCCGTCTCGGGCGCCTTCACCTTCTCCGTGGGCGAGCGGTCCGCGACCACGGCCCAGGTCGGCACGGGCCCGGCCGAGGACCCCCTGACCGACGGCCTGCACAGCGCCGCCCGTTACCTCGCCTACCTCGCCGCCACCCTGCTCGTCGGCGTGGGCGCGTTCGTCCTGCTGTGCCGGCCCGCCGACACCTCGCCTCTGCGCAGGCCGCTGGTGTGGGCCTGGTGGACGCTGCTCGGGTCCACGGTCGCCCTGCTCCTGCTGCGCGCCCCCTACGAGGCGGGCGCCGGGCCGGCTGCGGCCTTCGACCCCGCCGCCCTCGGCCGCACCCTGGGCAGCCGTCCGGGCCGGGCCCTGCTGGCACGGCTGGTGATCCTGCCGCCGCTCGCCGTCTTCCTGGTCCGGCTGCGGAGGCACCCCGGCCCCCGGCGTCCCGTCGCGCTCTTGGCCGGCACCGCCCTGGCCGTCGCCCTCTCCCTGACCTGGGCGGCGGCCGAGCACGCCTCCGCCGGGATCCAGGTGCCGCTGGCGATGACGTCCTCCGTGGTGCACCTGCTGGCGACGGGGGTCTGGCTCGGCGGGCTCGTGGCCCTGCTGGCGACCCTGCGCGCGGCGTCCGCCGACTCCCTGGCGGAGATCGTGCCCCGCTTCTCGCAGATCGCCTTCACGGCGGTGACCGTCCTGGCCGTCACCGGCTTCTACCAGTCCTGGCGCGGGCTCGGCTCCCTCGACGCCCTGACCGGCACGTCGTACGGCAGGCTGCTGCTGGCCAAACTCGCCGCAGTGACCGTACTGCTGCTCGCGGCCGGGTACTCCCGCCGCTGGACCGCACGGATCGCGGCACCGGCGGCCTCCGCCGTCCGGACCGCCGCGCCCGAACGGGTCCCGCAGCCGGTCGGTGTGTCCGTCGGGGAGGGCGGTGTGTCCGTCGGGGAGGTCGGTGTGTCCGTCGGGGAGGGTGGCGTGTCCGTCGGGGAGGTCGGTGTGTCCGTCGGGCAGGGTGGCGTGTCCGTCGGGGAAGTCGGCGTGTCCGGCGGCGAGGGGGCGGGCCCCGGCGCCGCCGTGGCCGGGGCCGCCGGCCGGCACGGGCCGCCCGAGGCCACCGTCGAGCGCGGCGGCCCCGGCCGGACTCCTCCGGCCGCGGAGCCGGCCGCGGACGCCCGGCGGCGGGGCCTGCGCCGCTCCGTCCTCGTCGAGGTCGCCGTCGCCGCGGTCGTGCTGCTGATCACGACCGTGCTCACCGGCACCCTGCCAGGCCGCGCACAGGCCGAGGCGGCCCAGCAGGCCCCCGCGGGCGCGCTGCCGCCCACCACCCAGGTCACGGTGCCCTTCGACACGGGCGCCGGTTCCCTCGCCGGACGCGGCACGGTGCACGTCACCGTCGACCCGGCCCGTGTCGGCGACAACGGCGTCCAGGCCGTGGTCTACGGCTCCGACACCGGCCTCGTCGTCGTCCCCGAGGTCCGCGTCACCTTCAGCCTGCCCTCCCGGGACGTCGGCCCGGTCGACGCCGGGCTGAAGGACGTCGGCGGCTACTGGAGCACCAACGCCGTCAACCTGCCGCTGGCCGGGAACTGGACGATGAGGACGACCGTGCGGGTGTCGGACGTGGACCAGGTGACGGTGGAGAAGCGGGTGCGGATCGCACCCTAGCCAGGCAGCCGCACGGCGGGGGCGGCGGGAGCGGCGGCGTCGAGGAGCCGCGCCATGTGCTCGGCGGCGCTCACGGAGGCGTCCCCGTAGCAGTTGTTGGACAGCACGTGCACCTGCTCCGTCCGCTCGGCCCGCCCGCGCACCCGGGGCAGCCACTCGGCGAGTTCGTCGTCGCCGTACACGTGCCGGAAGCGCTCCTCCTTGCTGCCGGTGCCCCAGGCGGCGCTGCGGCCGTGGAACCGCACGACGGACAGCCGGGGCGAGGTCACCGGCGTCACGGGCGGCATCGAGGACGGCGGCGCCGGGTGCATGTCGGCGACGGCGGCCATGCCGTACCCGGCGAGCAGCGCGCGGGTCGCGTCGGCCCGGTCCGGTTCCCACCACGACGGATGCCGGAACTCCACGGCGAGGGTCCAGCCGCGGGGGCGCTCGGCGCAGGCGTGCAGCAACTCCGCCGCCCGCTGCCCGGGCCGGAACCACGGCGGGAACTGGAACAGCACGCTCCCGAGCCGCCCGGGCGCGCCGCAGCGGCTCGACGCCCGCGGCGAACCGGGCCACACCTCGTCCGGCACGGCCGGGTCCCGGGAGTCGGCGGGCAGCCCGTCCGGCAGCGCCGCCTGCCGCGTGGGGCGCCCGGTCAGCAGCGAGAACGCCTTCACGTCGAACACGAACCCGTCCGGTGTCCGCTCGGACCACAGCCGGCCTGCCCGCTCGCTCGGCAGCGCGTGGAACGAGGCGTCGACCTCGACCACCGAACAGCTCCGCGTAGTGCCGTAACCGCCCCTCGGCGTCCCGCCGCCCCGGCGGGTACCAGCCGCTGCCGACCAGGGCCCGGTCGGTCCAGGAACACGTGCCCACGAGGATCTCGCCCATGGAGGAGCGGGTGCCCGGGCCGGGCGGGGGCAGGCTTCGCTTCTCGACCCGGTGCGGTAATACCAGGTTGAATAAGGGTAAGCAGGTGTTAGTCGTATATTCCGGGACATGTGGCCAAGATCCCGGTGAGAGCGAGATGACCGATCATGGACCCACCCGTCACGGTCGGCCGTGCCGGCCGGTCGCCCGGAGCGGCACCCGACGCCGCTCTCGAGGCCGTCGTCGGCGAAGCCCTCACCGCCCGCGTCACGCTCGACGAGCGGGGCACGGTGACCGGCTGGAACGCGGGCGCCGAACAGCTCCTCGGCTACCCGGCCGAGGAGATGACCGGCCGCCCCGCCGCGGAACTGCTGGCCGAGCCGATCCCGGTGCGCCCGCCCGCCCCGGCCGGGCTGCCCCGGTGGAGCGGCGAGGTCGCGCTCTGCCACCGGGACGGCCACCGGGTGACGGTCCGCGTCCTCGCCCACCACCGGAAAGGCGGCACCGGCGCCGACGCCTGGCTGGTCGTCTCCGCGCTGACCCGCCGGCAGCCCCCCGACCTCGACGAGTCCCTCGTGAGCTTGAGCTTCGCCCAGTCACCGTGCTGCGCCCTGGCGATCTACGACACCCGGCTCCGGCTGTGCCGGGCCAACGCCGACATGGAACGCGCCGCCGCGCTCACCGAGGAGGAGATGCGGGGCCTGCGCGTGTCCGAGATCGACGACGAGGAGACCGGCCGGCGGGCGGAGCGCGACATGGCCCGTGTGCTGCGGACCGGCGAGCCGCAGTACCAGGAGAACTACGTGCGCGCCCCGGGCGAGGAGCACGAGCACGCCTGGTCGGTCCTCATGTGGCCGCTGCGCGACCGCGAGGGCACCGTCCGCGGCGTCTGCCTGACCGCGCACGACATGACGGAGGAGTACGTGGCCCGCGAACGCCTGCAGCTGATCGCCGAGGCCGGCCGGCGCATCGGCAGCACGCTCGACGTCACACGCACGGCACAGGAGCTGGTCGACGTGACTGTGCCGGCCCTGGCCGACTTCGTCAGCGTCGATCTGCTGACCTCGCTGGAGGACGTACCCGAACCGCCCGCTCCCGCCCAGGCCGTGCCGGCGGAGGGGCCGGTGCTGCTGCGCCGGGTCGCACTGCGGTCGGTCATCCCGGACGCGCCGGAGTCGGCCGTGGGGGTCGGGCAGACGGACTCCTACCCGGCGGGCTCGACGCACTTCGAGAGCCTGCGCACCGGGCAGCCGACGGTGTACAAGGCGGACGACCCGATGTTCACCGCGTGGCTCGCCCGCGACCCGGCCCGCGCCGCCCTCTTCCGGGCCTACGACGTCCACTCGTTGATGTCCGTGCCGCTTGCCGCGCGCGGGACGACCCTGGGTGTCGTCTTCCTCTTCCGCCACTGCAACCCGGCGCCCTTCCGCCACGACGACCTGGTCGTCGCGCGGGAACTGGCCGCCCGGGCCGCCATCAGCATCGACAACGCCCGCCGCTACACCCGCGAGCGCACCACCGCGGTCACGCTCCAGCGCAGCCTGCTGCCGCAGCGGCTGCCGCGGCAGGCGGCGGTCGAGGTGGCGTCCCGCTACCTCCCGGCCGGCGGGCACGCCGGGGTCGGCGGGGACTGGTTCGACGTCATCCCCCTCTCCGGGGCCCGGGTGGCGCTGGTCGTCGGTGACGTCGTCGGGCACGGCCTGCAGGCCTCGGCGACCATGGGCCGGCTGCGCACGGCCGTACGCACCCTCGCCGACATCGACCTGCCGAGCGACGAGCTGCTGACGCACCTGGACGACCTGGTGGCGCGGCTGAACACGGAGGAGGTGGGCGGCGCCGAGATGGGACCCGCCGAGGTCGAGGGGGCCGGCGATGTCGGCGCGACCTGCCTCTACGCCGTCTACGACCCGGTCTCCCGGCGCTGTAGCTTCTCCCGGGCCGGGCACCCCGTGCCGGCCGTGGTGAGCCCCGACGGCACCGTGGACCTGGTGGGCATCCCGGTCGCGCCGCCCCTCGGCGTCGGCCGCCTGCCCTACGAGGCCACCGAGATCGAACTGCCGGAGGGCAGCCTGATCGCCCTCTACACCAACGGCCTGATCGAGACCCGCGACCACGACCTCGACGCCGGCGTCAGCCGGCTGCGCGAGGCCCTCGCCCGCCCTGCGCCCTCCCTGGACGCCCTGTGCGACCGGGTCCTCACCGACCTGCTGCCGCAGCGCCCGGCCGACGACGTGGCCCTGCTCATCGCCCGCACCCGCGCGCTCGACGCCGACCGGGTCGCCACCTGGTCGGTGCGGGACGACCCCTCGGTGGTCTCCCAGGCCCGCAAGGACGTGGTGACGCAGCTGCAGCGGTGGGGGCTGTCCGACGCCGTGTTCGTCACGGAACTGGTCGTCAGCGAGCTCGTCACCAACGCGATCCGGCACGCTCAGCCGCCCATTCAGCTCCGCCTGATCCACGACACGACCCTCATCTGCGAGGTGTCCGACGGCGCCAACACCGCTCCCCACCTGCGGCGCGCCCGCAGTTTCGACGAGGGCGGCCGCGGTCTGCTCCTCGTGGCGCAGCTGACCGAGCGGTGGGGCACCCGGCAGAGCGCCACCGGCAAGACCATCTGGGCGGAACAGCCGCTGCCCCTGCCGTGAGGACCCGTCGCCCCTGCCCCTCCTGGCCCTCGAGCGACCCGTCCGCGTGCCCGTCCGGCGGGCGGCGCTGCTGGTGGGAGCCGTCCTCCTGCTGACCGGCGTGCTACCAGGCGCCGCCCGGTTCCGTCCGGGCGTCGAGGACGACGAAGTCCAGGCCGAGGCGGCGCAGGTGGTACCCGGCGGCGAGCCCTGCCTGGCCGCCGCCGACCACCACCACCCCCGTGCGCGGCACGGCCGTCATGAGCGCGCCCCGGCGGGCGCCGCGCCCACCGGCGCCGCCCGGCGGCCGTCCGGGCGGCGCATCAGCCCTACCGCGGCGCCGCCGTCACCTGGCGGACGGGCATGAACCTCCGCCGCCAGGCCAGCGAGACGTAGACGAGCGCCACCAGCACCGGCACCTCGATCAGCGGTCCGACGACCCCGGACAGGGCCTGGCCCGACGTGACGCCGAACGTGGCGATGGCGACCGCGATGGCCAGTTCGAAGTTGTTGCCGGCCGCCGTGAAGGCGAGCGTGGCGGTGCGGTCGTAGGCCAGGCCGATGGCCTTGCCCAGGGCGAAGGTGCCGAACCACATCACCGCGAAGTACACCAGCAGCGGAAGCGCGATGCGGGCCACGTCCCAGGGCTGCGAGGTGATGGTCCTCCCCTGCAGGGCGAACAGCAGGACGATCGTGAACAGCAGCCCGTACAGCGCCCACGGCCCGATCCTCGGCAGGAACCTCTCCTCGTAGTCGGAGCGGCCGAGCCTGCGCTCACCGACGCGACGGGTCAGGAACCCGGCCAGCAGCGGGACGCCGAGGAAGACGACGACGTTCAGGGCGATCTTCCACAGGGAGACGTCGAGGCGCTCGCCGTCGCCCAGGTCCAGCCAGCCGGGCAGCAGGTCGAGGTAGAACCAGCCGAGCAGGCCGAAGGCCAGGACCTGGAACACCGAGTTCAGCGCCACCAGCACGGCGGCGGCCTCCCGGTCGCCGCACGCGAGGTCGTTCCAGATGATGACCATGGCGATGCAGCGCGCCAGGCCGACGATGATCAGTCCGGTGCGGTACTCGGGCAGGTCCGGCAGGAACGTCCAGGCCAGCGCGAACATCACCGCCGGCCCGACCAGCCAGTTCACGACCAGCGACGACACCATCAGCTTCCGGTCGCCCGTGACGGCGTCGAGCCTGTCGTAGCGGACCTTGGCCAGTACCGGGTACATCATGACGAGCAGTCCGACGGCGATGGGCAGCGAGACGCCGCCGATCTCCACCGTCGCCAGAGCGTCGTCCAGACCGGGGACGACACGGCCCAGCCCCAGGCCCAGGGCCATGGCGAGCAGGATCCAGACGGCGAGGAAGCGGTCGAGCGTAGACAGCCTCGCGGTGATCGAGGACTCCTCGGCGGCCGCGGGCGCTTCGGTGCGGGTCACGGGCAGGCCCTCTTTGTGCCGGCGGCGGTGCGGGCGGACTCGGCCAGGTCGGCGAACTGCCCGGCGAGCGAGGCGATGACCTCAGGGCGCAGCCTGTAGTACGTGTACCGGCCGCACGGCTCGGTCTCGACGACCCCGGCCTCGCGCAGCACCCTCAGATGGTTGGAGAGGTTGGTCTGCTTCGCGCCCGTCTCCTCCACCAGGTGGGTGGTGCACAGCGTCTCGGCGGCGAGCAGGGTCACGATCCGCAGCCTGAGCGGGTCGGCCAGCACCCGGATCAGGTCAGTGTCGACTGACGTCATCATGGACTGATACTGTCACATCATTCCGTACTGATACCAACCGGGGGCGGGCCGCCGAAGGACCGGCGGCCCGGGACGAACCCCGTGGGCCGACCTCCCGCCGCACCCCGTGCGCGCCCACAAGTGATGCACACGCGCAAGTAGTGCCCATCCGTAAGTAGTGCCCACCCGCAAGTGGAGCGCACCCGCAAGTGGAGCGCACCCGCAAGTGAAGGAAGAACGCATGCCCTCCAGCCCGCTCGCCTCCGTGCTGTTCGTCTGCGTCCACAACGCGGGCCGCTCGCAGATGGCCGCCGGATTCCTCGACCACCTCGCGGGCGACAGGATCGAGGTCCGCTCGGCCGGCTCCCTCCCCGCCGGCCAGGTCAACCCGGCGGCGGTCGAGGCGATGCGGGAGGTCGGCATCGACATCGCGGCCCAGCGGCCCAAGCTCCTCACGACCGAGGCCGTCCAGGCGTCCGACTACGTCATCACCATGGGCTGCGGCGACGCCTGCCCGGTCTTCCCCGGCAGGAAGTACCTGGACTGGCCCCTGACGGACCCGGCGGGCAAGGGCGTCGAGGCGGTCCGCCCGATCCGCGACGAGATCAGGTCCCGCATCGAGGCGCTGATCGACGAGATCGACACGGAGCGACGGCCTGGGTGACCTGGCCTGGCTGACCTGGCCCGGCGACCTGGCCGCGGGAGGGCCACGGAGGCCGGCCGGGCCGGACGAGCACCGGTGGCACACGTGCGACCTTCCCGCTGATCTCCTCGAAGGCCGAATGGCCGGCCGCCCACTCGTCGCCACGACGGCCCGGCTCGCTCAAGGAGAACCGCGCCGGGAGGGGTGGGTTCCGCGCTCGGCAACTCCTCTCGGCGTCGTCAAGCGGAGCGCGAGGCACAACCGCGGCGGGTGCTGGACGGTGCGGGGAGAGGTGACCATCACCTTGCGGAGGCTGTTCTTCACTCGTCCGGTGGCTGAGCTCGACCTCGACCGGAGGGCACTCGGCACGATCGATCTCCTGGCCCCGGACGTGTTCCCGACGAGTTTCGTCAACACCCGCGGGCGACACGGATGACGGCAGTGACCAGGAACGAGCGGAAGCCGGCGTGCCCGTCGCGTTATCGGTCCCTGTTACCGGGCGGATGAGCGGTCCCTCACAGGCGGGATGAGCGGAGCACCGGTTGTCGGCCATTGGCTGATCGGCGCCCTTACGGTTCGCTGCCTCCTCCTTGATCCTGCTGTGCCGGACTACAGGGGGGGTCATGGCGGCGGCACGGAAGCGGCGGGTACCGGCTGCGCGCAAGCGTCGCCAGCAGCGGCTCACGATCGGATCCCTCGCCGGGGGCGTGAGCGTTGTCGTGCTGGTGGCCTTCCGGGGCGAGGTCTGGCCCCATCTGCTGGGTGCGCTCGTGCTGGGCGGCGCCGTCAGCGGCGGGTGGTGGCTGTGGCGCACCGATCGGTTCATCAGGGGCGGCGATCGGCAATGGAGGCATGACGAGGCCGTGAAGGCGGGTCATCGGACGCTCGCCGAAGTCGACGCGATGACGGGAGCGGAGTTCGAGGACTTCGTCGTGGAGCTGTGTCGGCGGGATGGGTGCAGCGACGTGCGGAGGGTCGGTGGCTCGCACGACAACGGAGCCGACGTTCTGGGAGTCCTTCCCGATGGGCGGAGCATGGTGATCCAGTGCAAGCGGTACACGCCCAAGAGCAAGATCCCCAGTCGGGAGGTCCGGGACCTGCTCGGCGCGAGGGTGCATTTCAAGGTCGACGTGGCGATCTTCGTGGCCACGACGTACTTCAGCGGTCCGGCTGAGAAGTTCGCCACGGAGAACGACGTCCTCGCCGTGCATCGAGATCACCTCGGGCTGTGGAACAACGGGGCCTCGCTGTTGTCGCTCGGTGCGGTGAACGGCCATGGGCAGGGGAACCGGCGGCACCAGGTGCGCTGGAAGGAGACGTACGAATAGCGGGTTCTCCGACGGGCGTAGTGGCTGGGGGCCAGCCGATCTCGACTCGCGCGGCAAGCCGGAGACGCGCTCTGTGAGCCACCGGGCACGGCCGGAAAATCCGACGGAGACGGAAACTGAGACGGACAACGCCGAAGGGCCCCACCGCAAGCGGTGGGGCCCTTCGACATCGTGCCCGGTGAGGCACTGGCGGAGGATACGAGATTCGAACTCGTGAGGGGTTGCCCCCAACACGCTTTCCAAGCGTGCGCCCTAGGCCTCTAGGCGAATCCTCCGCCGGGAACATTACATGACCGAGAAGGGTGCTCGCGAACTCGTTCCCCGCCCCGGACATCAGGTAGCCTTGGCGCAGCCCCTCACGCGGCGCTATCTGACTGAACTCCCCCAGGGCCGGAAGGCAGCAAGGGTAGGTTGGCTCTGGCGGGTGCGTGGGGGGCGTCTGCGTTCCCGGGCCGGGGCATCGGCGGGGCCCGATGTCACTGGGCGCCTATAACCTCGTAAGCGTGTCGTCTCTCGCTCTGTACCGCCGCTATCGCCCGGAGACCTTCGCCGAGGTCATCGGGCAGGAGCATGTCACTGCCCCGTTGCAGCAGGCGCTGCGCAACAACCGGGTCAACCACGCGTACCTGTTCAGCGGACCGCGCGGCTGCGGCAAGACGACCAGCGCACGCATCCTCGCCCGTTGTCTGAACTGCGAGCAGGGACCCACGCCCACCCCGTGCGGCGAGTGCGAGTCGTGCCGCGACCTCGCCCGGAACGGGCCGGGTTCCATCGACGTCATCGAGATCGACGCCGCGTCCCACGGCGGTGTGGACGACGCCCGTGACCTGCGTGAAAAGGCCTTCTTCGGCCCCGCGCGCAGCCGGTACAAGATCTACATCATCGACGAGGCCCACATGGTCACGTCGGCCGGTTTCAACGCGCTGCTGAAGGTCGTCGAGGAGCCCCCCGAGCACCTCAAGTTCATCTTCGCGACGACCGAGCCCGAGAAGGTCATCGGCACCATCCGGTCGCGGACCCACCACTACCCCTTCCGGCTCGTCCCGCCCGGCACCCTGCGGGACTACCTCTTCGAGGTGTGCCAGAAGGAGCAGATCCCGGTCGACGACGGCGTGGTGCCGCTCGTCGTCCGCGCCGGCGCCGGTTCCGTGCGTGACTCCATGTCCGTCATGGACCAGTTGCTCGCCGGTGCCACCGCGGACGGTGTGACGTACGCGATGGCCACCTCCCTGCTCGGGTACACCGACGGTTCCCTCCTGGACTCCGTCGTCGAGGCCTTCGCCACCGGTGACGGGGCCGCCGCCTTCGAGGTCGTCGACCGCGTGATCGAAGGAGGGAACGACCCACGCCGTTTCGTCGCGGACCTGCTGGAGCGGCTGCGGGACCTGGTGATCCTCGCCGCCGTTCCGGACGCCGTGGAGAAGGGGCTCATCGACGCCCCCGCCGACGTCCTGGAGCGTATGCAGGCACAGGCCGGCACCTTCGGCCCCGCCGAGCTGAGCCGCGCCGCCGACCTCGTCAACGAGGGCCTGACGGAGATGCGCGGCGCCCATTCGCCCCGCCTCCAGCTGGAACTGATCTGCGCCCGCGTCCTGCTCCCGGCCGCCTACGGCGACGAGCGGTCCGTCATGGCCCGCCTGGACCGCATCGAACGCGGAGTGAACTTCAGCGCCGCGGCTCCGGCCGGCATGCCGCCCATGGGGTACGTGCCCGGGCCGGAGAGCCATCACGAGGTGCACGGGGGGGCGGCAGCCTCCGCTCCACCTGTGCCGCCCGGCAGCGGTCCGGCCGCGGCCCGTGCGGCGGTCCGGGCCACAGGGGCACCCAGCACTGCTGGTGGTAGTGGCGGCGGCCCGGGCGGTGCCGGTGGCCCAGGTGGTCCCGGTGGACCCGGTGGTGCCGGAGGCAGTACGGCGGCGCCTGCCGCCGCACCGGGCTCCGGAGCCGGCCACGGTGTCCCGCAGTCCACGCCGGGCAGGCCCGGCACTCACAGGGGTCATGCCCCGGCCACCCAGGAAGCCCCTGCCGACGCCCCTGCTCCGGCAGCACAGGCCCCCACGGCATCCCAGACCTCCGAGGCATCCCAGCCCCCCGCCCCCGCCCCCGGCGCCTGGCCCACCGCCGCCTCCGCGGGCAGCGGCGGCCGTCGCCCCGGTGGCTGGCCCACGGCCGCTCCCGCCTCCCCCGGCGTCGGTGGTTCGGCCGCAGCCGCCGCCCCGAGCCACGGCAGCGGCACCGGCCCCGGCCCCGCCTCCAGCGCTCCTCCGCCCGCCGCCACTTCCCCCAGCGCCACCCAGGGCCCCCCGGCCCAGGCGGCCCCCGCCCCGGGCGGCGGCCTTGACCCCCGCATGATCTGGCCGAACATCCTCGAAGCGGTCAAGAACCGCCGCCGCTTCACCTGGATCCTGCTCAGTCAGAACGCCCAGGTGACCGGCTTCGACGGCACGACCCTCCAAATCGGCTTCGTCAACGCCGGCGCCCGGGACAACTTCCTGAGCAGCGGCAGTGAGGACGTGCTGCGGCAGGCCCTGGGCGAGCAGTTCAACGTGCAGTGGAAGATCGAGGCGATCGTCGACCCCTCCGGCGGCTCCGCGCCCCCCGCGCCCGGCGGCCCCTCCGGCTTCGGGGGCGGCGGCAGCGGCGGTGGCGGCGGTGGCGGGACCGGCTACGGCGCAGGAGGACACAACGCCGCCGGACACGGCTCCGGCGGATACGGCTCCGGCGGCGGCACGGCGACCGCCCAGCGCCCCGCCACGGCCCAGTCGGCGGCTCCGACCGCACCCACCCGGCAGTCGAGCGGCCGCCCCGCGGCCTCCGCCCCCGCACCCTCGCCCTCCCCCGCCGTCCCGCAGCCCGCCGCCCCGGCGCCCCGGCACGTCTCCGTCGAGGACGACATCCCCGAGGACGACGACCCCGACCTCGACGAGTCGGCCCTCTCCGGGCAGGACCTGATCGTCAAGGAACTGGGCGCGACGGTGGTCGAGGAGTTCTCGAACGAGCCGTAGGCGGCGGGGCACGCCGCTGCACCCGGCACGGCCGTGCCGGTGTTCTCGTAGAAACCTCCAACGTGGCCGCCCCGCCCCGTTCAGCAGCCCGCACAAGGCAACCCGGGCCCTTCCCGTTAGGCTGAGCCCGTGAAGGTCCTCGTCATCGGCAGCGGCGCCCGCGAACACGCCCTGTGCCACAGCCTGTCCCTCGACCCCGACGTCACCGCGCTGCACTGCGCCCCCGGCAACGCCGGCATCGCCGATGTCGCCGAGCTGCACCAGGTCGACGCCCTCGATGGCGCGGCCGTCACCGCGCTGGCCGCGCGGCTCGGTGCGGAGCTCGTGGTCGTCGGCCCGGAGGCCCCCCTGGTCGCCGGCGTCGCCGACGCCGTGCGCGAGGCCGGCATCCCGGTCTTCGGCCCGTCCGGCCAGGCCGCGCAGCTGGAGGGCTCCAAGGCCTTCGCCAAGGACGTGATGGCGGCGGCCGACGTGCCCACGGCACGGTCGTACGTCTGCACGACACCGGAGGAGGTCGACGCGGCCCTCGACGCCTTCGGCGCTCCGTACGTCGTGAAGGACGACGGGCTCGCCGCCGGCAAGGGCGTCGTCGTCACCGACGACCTGGAAACGGCCCGGGCCCATGCCGCGGCGTGCGAGCGCGTGGTGATCGAGGAGTACCTGGACGGCCCCGAGGTCTCCCTGTTCGCCGTCACCGACGGCGAGACGGTCGTGCCGCTCCAGCCCGCCCAGGACTTCAAGCGCGCGCTGAACGGCGACGAGGGTCCGAACACCGGCGGCATGGGCGCGTACTCCCCGCTGCCCTGGGCCGCCCCGAAGCTGGTCGACGAGGTGCTGCAGACCGTGCTGCAGCCGACCGTGGACGAGATGAGCCGCCGCGGCACGCCGTTCTCCGGCCTCCTCTACGCCGGTCTCGCGATCACGTCACGCGGTGTGCGTGTGATCGAGTTCAACGCCCGGTTCGGCGACCCGGAGACCCAGGTCGTGCTGGCCCGTCTCAAGACGCCGCTGGCCGGTCTCCTGATGGCCGCGGCGACCGGCAACCTCGCCCACCTGGAGCCGCTGCGCTGGAGCGACGAGGCCGCCGTGACCGTCGTCGTCGCCTCGCACAACTACCCCGGCACCCCGCGCACCGGCGACCCGATCACCGGGCTCGACGAGGTCGCCGTCCAGGACGCCCCGCACGCCTACGTGCTGCACGCCGGCACCAGGCGCGAGGGCGACACCGTCGTCAGCGCGGGCGGCCGCGTCCTGTCCGTCACGGCCACCGGCAAGGACCTCACCGAGGCCCGGGACCGCGCGTACACCGCCGTCGCCCGCATCCACCTCGACGGCTCCCACCACCGCACGGACATCGCCGCTGAGGCGGCGGCCTCGGCGGGCGCGTAACCACTGCCCCGCCCACCCAGGGGAAAGCGCCCCTCGTCGATGAACCCCCCCAGGCCCCGGATCCGTCTCAGGATCCGGGGCCTGGGTGTTCGGCCGGAATCGCCCGTTGGCCGGGGGTTGTTCCTCGCTGTTCGTCATCCACCTCTCCCCACAGCCATTCCATCGAGTGACCGATGGCGTATCCGGCTGACGGGGGGCGGAGCCCCAACTATGGTGCCGCGCAAGCGTTCCGGCACTTGGCCCACCGGCATTGCGATGTCGGTGGCGGGTGCCACAGTGGGGGAGTGGGCCAGGAAAGCGTCAGCTCAACGGGGAGGGGGTGAGGTCGGTCGTGACCGGAGTGGGTGTGGAGGCAGGTGCGCGGATCGCGCGGGCCCGGGCGCTGGTCGTGCTGCGCGTGCGCAGCCGCGCGCTGGCCGTCGCCCTGCTGCCCGCCGCCGTCGCCGTGATCCTGCTCGCGGGCGCCGCCGGGGACCGCCTCGAAGGTCCCGTCTGGGACGCCGCCCGCTGGGTTCTGACGCCGGTCGCGGTCCTGGTGCTGCTCGCCGCCGGCGGGGTCGCCCTGGTCGTGGACCGGGCCCGCCCCGCCGTGAGCCCGACGGTCCCGATCGCGGAGGACGCGGCCCCCGATCTGTACCGGATGGTGCGCGACCTCGCCGACCGCCTCGACGTCCCCGCGCCCTCCGCGATAGCGCTCACCCCCGACTGCGACAGCTGGCTGGAGGACCGCACCCACCGCACCCACCGCACCCACCGGGCCCACGGCCTGCCCCCGGCCGACGAGCACGACGACATAGCGGGCGGCGGGAAGGCCGGGCACCGCCGGCATCCCGTTGCACCGATCCTGGTCATCGGCTCCCCGTTCCTGTGGTGGATGCGGGTCGGTGAGCTGCGCGCGGTCCTCGCACCGGTCGTCGCCGGTACGGGCCCCTCCGCCCACCCGGACATAGCCGCCGCCCGGCGCTTCGTGCGCGGTCTGGACGCGGCGGTGGCCGTGTCCTCCGAGCCGCGTCGCGACCCGGTGTCACGGGCCGTGCTCGCCGGTGTCGGCTGGGTGGCCCGGCTGCTGCTGCGCGGCTGCCGGCAGCACGCCGCCGAGATGGAGCGGGGCGTGGCCGCCGCGGCCGCGGAGCGTGCACAGGCTGTGGACTACGGGCTGCGGATCGTCGCCCAGGAGCAGGTCGGCCTCGCCTACGCGGGCTGGGACCGGCTGCTGACCCGGGTCGCGCTGCCCGCATGGCGGATGGGCCGCTGGCCGTCCAGGCTGGACGCGGGCGTGGTGGCGGCGCTCACGGAGCTGTCCCGGCGCGACCGCCTGGCCGAGGGCTTCGCCTCCCGCCTCGGCGAGCGGCCCGCCTGTGACCTGCTGGAGGAGCCGGGCGCGGTCGACGAGGCCGCCTCCCTGCTCGCCGCCCGCCTCTTCCACGGCGGCCCCACCGGGGCCGGGCCCGACTGGTCGCCGGTGGACTGGAGCGAGTACCCGAAGGAGGTCGTGGACCGCAAGTGGCGCCTCGACGCGGCCCGCCTCCACCGCGTCCTGGACACGATGGGGGTCCGCCCCGTCCCCGGACCCGCGTCCCCGGCCACCGCAGCCCCCACCCTGTCCCGCGTGCTGGACCACCTGACGGAGACGGCCGCCCTGCCCGGCGCGTCCCCCCTGCCGGACACCCCCTGGCCCACCGCCCACACCGGCCCCGAAGGAAACACCCCCGCCCCGGCCTCACCTCCCGCCTGGAGAACCGGCACCGGCGGCACTGGCGGCACTGGCACGACCGGCACGACCGGCGCCACCGGCACGACCGGCACGACCGGCGCCACCGGCGCCACCGGCACGACCGCCGCCACCGCCGCCACCGGCACCACCGCCGCCACCGCCCACGACGAGGACCTCGCCGGTACGACGGCCCGCAGCGCCGCCCTCGCCGCCCACCTCAGCGCCGAACTGGCCCGCGAGGAGGCCGCCCCGGCCCCGGCGCTTCCCCAGCCCACCCCCGCCGGGCCCGACCCGACGGCGGCCCTCTGGGACGACCGGGCCCTCCCCCTCTTCCCGCTCCAGCCCCCGCGCACGGGCCGGGAACTGCTCGCCGACCACCTCACGGCGATGCTCTGCTGCGCCGCGATGGACACCGCGGGGGCGACGCCCGGCCTGGACTGGCTGGACGGCCCGACGCTCCTCGTCTCCGGCGGTGAACGCGCCGCCGACCTGGCGCCCAAGGTCCTCGCCCTGATCGAGGACGGCGACCCCGCCCCGCTGCGCGCATGGCTGGCCGAGCTGGGGATACGGCCGGAGAAGCCGGTCCGGCTCGCCTGATCCCCACCCGGGCCGTCCCGCCCCCCGCCGGATCTTCGACTTCCGCTCCTGGCCGATTCGCGACGAACAGTGACGGAGTGCGCGCTACATGTGATGTGCTGAGACCGTTCATGTGCAGGGCAAGGGCGCATGACATACGACACGCACATAAGCCCGAAGCCGCCGCAGCGGCACAGCGCACCGCCGTAAGCACAGCGCACCGTCTGCACCGCACCGCACACAAGAACACCACCGCACCGCACACAAGAACACCACCGCACCGCACACAAGAACACCACCGCACCGCACACAAGAACAGCCCGCACACCACCGCGCACACCACACCGACGGGCACCACCACGGGGGCAAGGGGAGGGGAAGCAGCATGGGTTCGGAGCAGATCCCGCGCTGGGAGTCGGGAGCGCTCGCGCACGCCGTGACGGATCCCTTCGGGCAGGGCCCCGTACCGTGGCTGCGCGGCAACGTGACGTACTTCGACGACACCGGCCGGATCGTCCCCTGGTACGTCGACCAGGACGCGCTCCACCCCTCGAAGGGCTGCCGCTCCGGCGGGCCCCGCGCGGCCGACGACGTGAACCGCCAGATCAAGGGCTTCACCTCCACCGGCGCGGTCGCCCCGGGCGAGGCCATCGACTTCCGCGTCACGGTCGACCCGCCGCAGGAGTTCGCCGTCGACGTCTACCGCATCGGCCACTACGGCGGTGACGGCGCCGCGAAGATCACCACCAGCCCGCGCCTGTCCGGCATCGTCCAGCCCCCGCCCCTCACCGCGGACCGCACGGTCTCCTGCCACCACTGGTGGCTGTCCTGGCGGCTGCAGATCCCGACGTACTGGACCGTCGGCGCGTACGTCGCCGTCCTCACCACTGCCGACGGCTACCGCTCCCACGTCCCGTTCACCGTCCGCCACGACCAGCCGGCGGACCTGCTGCTCGTGCTGCCCGACATCACCTGGCAGGCGTACAACCTCTACCCGGAGGACGGCCGGACGGGCGCGAGCCTCTACCACGCCTGGGACGAGGAGGGCCGGCTGCTGGGCGAGGCGGACGCCGCCACGACCGTGTCGTTCGACCGCCCCTACGCGGGCGTCGGCCTCCCGCTGCACGTCGGCCACGCCTACGACGTCATCCGCTGGGCCGAGCGCTACGGCTACGACCTCGCCTACGCCGACGCCGCCGACCTGCACGCGGGCCGTGTCGACCCCACCCGCTACCGGGGCCTGGTCTTCCCGGGCCACGACGAGTACTGGTCGGCCGACATGCGCCGGACCGTCGAGACCGCCCGCGACGCCGGCACCTCGCTCGTCTTCCTCTCCGCCAACTCCATGTACTGGCAGGTGGAACTGGGCCCTTCCCCGTCCGGCGTCCCCCACCGGCTGCTGACCTGCCGCAAACGCAAGGGCCCCGGACGGCCCGTGCTGTGGCGGGAGATCGACCGGGCGGAGCAGCAGCTCATCGGCATCCAGTACGCGGGCCAGGTGCCCGAGCCGCAGCCGCTGCTCGTGCGCAACGCCGGGCACTGGCTGTGGGAGGCGACCGGGGCCCACGAGGGCGACGAGATCGAGAACCTGGTGGCGGGCGAGGCCGACCGCTACTTCCCGCGCACCCCGCTGCCCGGCCACGAGGAGCGCGTGCTGCTCGCCCACTCCCCGTACACCGACAAGCGGGGCGTCCCGCGTCACCAGGAGACGTCCCTCTACCGCGCTCCGTCGGGTGCCTGGGTCTTCGCAGCCGGAACGTTCGCCTGGTCCCCGGCCCTGGACCGCCCGGGCCACGTGGACCCGCGCATCCAGCGCGCCACCGCCAATCTCCTGGACCGCATCTGCAAACGCGACTGACCCGCTGTCCGTGAGGTGGCTCGCATACGGGAGAATCGAGCCGTAGGCCCGCCCGTCTCCCGCCACCACCCTGAGGGAGCCCTGCGGGCACGCCTCTTGTTTCAACCACGGGGAGGAACCGTGTCCGGATTCGTAGAAGAGCCCGAGCCGATCCAGGTTCCGGGCCTGGTGCATCTGCACACGGGCAAGGTGCGCGAGCTGTACCGGAACGAGGCGGGCGACCTCGTGATGGTCGCCAGCGACCGCATCTCCGCGTACGACTGGGTGCTGCCGACCGAGATCCCCGACAAGGGCCGTATCCTCACGCAGCTCTCCCTGTGGTGGTTCGACCGGCTGGCCGACCTGGTCCCGAACCACGTCCTGAGCACGGAGCTGCCGGAGGGCGCGCCGGCCGAGTGGGAGGGCCGCACGCTGGTCTGCAAGTCGCTGCGGATGGTGCCCGTGGAGTGCGTGGCCCGCGGCTACCTGACCGGCTCGGGCCTGGCCGAGTACCGCGAGACCCGCACGGTCTGCGGCCTCGCCCTGCCGGAGGGCCTGACGGACGGCAGCGAACTGCCGGCCCCGATCTTCACCCCGGCCACCAAGGCCGAGGTCGGCGAGCACGACGAGAACGTCTCCTACGAGGAGGTCGCCCGGCAGGTCGGCGCGGACACCGCGGCCCACCTGCGCCAGGCGACCCTCGCGGTCTACTCCAGGGGCCGGGACATCGCCCGGGAGCGGGGCATCATCCTCGCGGACACCAAGTTCGAGTTCGGCTTCGACGGCGACACCCTGGTCCTCGCGGACGAGGTCCTCACCGCGGACTCCTCCCGGTTCTGGCCGGCCGACCAGTGGGAGCCGGGCCGCGCGCAGCCGTCGTACGACAAGCAGTTCGTGCGGGACTGGCTGACGTCGCCGGAGTCCGGCTGGGACCGCGCGGGCGAGCAGCCGCCGCCGGTCCTGCCGCAGCGGGTCGTCGACGCCACCCGCGCCAAGTACGCAGAGGCCTACGAGCGCCTCACGGGCACGAGCTGGTCGTAGGCCTGCTCGTAAGGCGGCGAGAAGCGGACACGAAGAAGCCCCCCGGCGGGACCGGGGGGCTTCTCACTGGAGCGAACGACGAGGTTCGAACTCGCGACCTCAACCTTGGCAAGGTTGCGCTCTACCAACTGAGCTACGTTCGCACGCGCCGTGGCGCGGGACCCACTATACCCAACCCCGCTCCCGCGCGAGGCGCACCGCCGCGTGCCGGTTCTCGGCGCCCAGCTTCGAGACGGCCGACGACAGGTAGTTCCGCACGGTCCCCTGCGACAGCGCGGCCCGCTCGGCGATCTCCGCGACGGGCGCCCCGTCGGCCGCCAGCTCCAGCACCTCGGCCTCCCGCGGGGTCAGCGGCGAGTCCCCGGCGGCGATCGCGTCGGCGGCCAACTCCGGGTCGACGTAACGGTTCCCGGCGTGCACGGTCCGGATGAGCTCCGCGAGCCGCTGGGCGCTCACCGTCTTCGGCACGAACCCCCGCACCCCGGCCTCCAGGGCCCGCCTCAGATGCCCGGGCCGCCCGTGGCTGGTGACGATGAGCACCTTGCAGCCGGGCAGTTCGGTCCGCAGCGATGTGGCGACCTTCACACCGTCGGCGCCGGGCATCTGCAGATCCAGTACGGCGACGTCGGGCCGGTGCGCCCGCGCCATCGCCAGCGCCTCCGGACCGGTGGCCGCCTCGGCGACGACCGTCAGGTCGTCCTCCATCGACAGCAGCGCCGCGAGCGCCCCACGGATGAGGTGCTCGTCGTCGGCGAGCAGCAGCCGCACGGGCTGCCCGGCCGTCATGGCGTGACCTCAGGCACGGCGTCCAGCTCGGCGGTGGACGGGGCGCGGTGGGCGGGGGACCGGGCCGGCACCGACGGCAGCGGAATCTCCGCCGTCAGCCGGAACATGCCCTTCCCCGCGGGCCCCGCCTCGAGCGTCCCGTCGAGCTCCGCCAGCCGCTCCCGCAGCCCGGCGAGTCCGGAGCCGGCCGGCGCCGACGCTCCCTGCGCCCCGTCCGCGACCCCGGTGACCCCGTCGTTCTCCACGGACAGCACCACACACCCCTCCGTCACCCGCAGCCTCACCGCACACCGCCGTGCGTCCCCGTGCCGCAGCACGTTCGTCGCCGCCTCCCGGACGACCCATCCCAGAGCCGGCCGCACCGCCGCCGGCAGTCCGGCCACCGGCACCGCGTCCACCGTGCACGCGATGCCCGCCGCGGCCAGCACTCCCCGTGCCCCGGCCAGTTCCGACGCCAGGTCGGCCTCCCGGTAGCCGCGGACGACTTCCCTCACTTCCCGCTGCGCCTCCTGCGCGAGCCGCTGCACCTCCACCATCTGCGTCACGGCCTCGGGCCGCTCCCGCTGGGCGAGCTGCACGGCGAGTTCGCTCTTGAGGGCGATCACCGCGAGGTTGCGGCCCATGACGTCGTGCAGGTCCCGCCCGAACCGCAGCCGCTCCTCGGCGACGGCGAGCCGGGCCCGGGTGTCGCGGGCCTCGGCGAGTTCGTAGACGGCGTTGAGCAGCCACACGGAGAAGACGGCCGTGAAGGCGATGAACCCCCCGCCCGCCAGCACGATCAGCGCCGTGAGGAGCGCGGCGGACGCGGGGGCGCCGAACGCTGACGCCACGAGCCAGGCGCCCAGGGCGAAGCCGCCCGGGATGCCGAACGCGCGCCGCCGGTCGCGGACGCCGAGCGCGAGGATGCCCGGTCCGAAGACGAGGACGACGCCGAAGACGCCGCCCGCGGCGGTGTCGACGTCGTCGCCGCGCGGCCCGTGCTCGACGATGCCGAGGGCGGCGACGGAGAGCACGGCGGTGACGGTGGCCAGGGTCCACAGCAGTCCGACGGGCTGGGGCCTGCGTCCCCGCGTCCAGTCCAGCGCCCGGGAGACGGTGGCGAAGCAGACCACGGCGTGCACGCCCACCATCAGCAGCACCAGGCCGCCCAGCCGCGGCCCCAGCGGCGCGACGGACGTGAGCCCGACGGAGCAGAACTCCATCACCGCGAAGAAGTGGAACGACCACCGCGTGTACGTCTCGACCTTCGCCGGCGTCGTCTTGCGCCGCCACCATCCGCCCGGCCCGCGCATCAGCCCGTCACTCCCCCCTCGGCTCAGCGCCGCGGTTCCCAGTGGAACCGCCGCCGTACAGCAAACACGGCGACGGCGATCCAGGCCAGCGCGGTCGCGACGGCGCCCAGTGCCTCGGGGGCGGGCAGCTCGCCGGTCCAGCCCCCGCGCACCAGGGTCATGACGGGCGTCAGCGGCAGCAGTGCGCACACGGAGGCCACCTTGTCGGGCAGCAGCTCCAGCGGGACGAACATCCCGGAGCCGACCATCGAGACCATCAGCAGCGGCATCGGCGTGACCTGGGCGCTCTCCCCGGTCCGGGTGAAGCTCGCGGTGGCGGCGGCCAGGGCGGCGCACAGCACCAGCCCCGACAGCAGCCCCAGGACGGCGTAGTGGGGCGCGGCCGGCGCGGCCACGTCCAGCAGCACCGTGCACCCCGCGGCGAGCAGCAGGCTCTGGGCGAGCCCGGTGACGACGGCCGGCAGGGCCGCGCCGGCCAGGATCTCGGCGTCCCGCAGCTCACCGGTGCGCAGCCGTTTCAGGACGAGCTCCTCGCGCCGGACGACGAAGGTGCCGACGAGCACCGAGTAGACGGCGAACAGCAGGGAGAAGCCGATCGCGGCGGGCAGCACGAAGGTGCCGGTGTCGAGCCCGGCCTCGGCGAGGTCCATCTCGCGGGCCGCCTGCGAGGCGCTGACCGGCAGCACCAGCGGCACGAACAGCGCGGCCACGAGGGCGCCCCGGGTCCGTCCGAGCAGGGTCAGTTCGGCGCGGGCCAGAGCCGTCATCCGGCTCAGCGGCGTGGTCGCCGCTGCCGGGCGGGACTCGGGGTGGGTGGCGCTCATGCCGCGTACTCCTTGCTCGTGGTGGCCCGCTCCGGGGAGACCTCCCGGGCGATGTGGAGGAACGCCTCCTCCAGGGACGCCGACCGCACGTCCAGCCGGCGCAGTTCGACCCCGGCCCGCGCGGCCCAGGTCAGCAGCCCGGTGGCGGCCCGCTGCAGTTCGTGGGTGCGCAGCCGGACGGTCCGGCCGTCGGTCTCGTGGCCGCTCACCCCCAGCTCGCCGAGCGGCGGGAGGTCGCCGACGAAGTAGCCCTCGGGCAGCTCGAAGGTGATCCGGGACGGCTGGGAGGCGGTGACCTCGGCCGGGGTGCCGGTGGTGGCGATGCGGCCCTCGTGCATGATCGCCAGCCGGTCGGCGAGCTCCTCGGCCTCCTCCAGGTAGTGCGTGGTCAGCAGGACCGTCGTCCCGCCGTCGCGCAGAGCGCTCACCAACTCCCAGGTGTCGCGGCGGCCTTCGGCGTCCAGGCCGGTGCTCGGCTCGTCCAGGAACAGCACCTCGGGGTCGCCGAGGAGCGCGAGCGCCAGGTCCAGCCGCCGCCGCTGGCCGCCGGAGAGCTGCTTGACCCGGGTACCGGCCTTCGACGCCAGTCCGACCAGCGCCAGCACCTCCGCCGGCGGCCTGGCCCCGCTGACGCACCCGGCCCACATCCGCGCGGTCTCGGCGACGGTCAGCTCGGACGGGAAGCCGCCTTCCTGGAGCATCACGCCGGTGCGGGGCCGTACGGCGGCGCGCTCGGTGTGCGGGTCGTGCCCGAGGACGCGCACCCGGCCGCCGGCCGGAGCCGCCAGTCCCTCCAGCACCTCGACGGTCGAGGTCTTGCCCGCTCCGTTGGTGCCCAGCAGCGCGAAGATCTCCCCGCGCCGGACGGAGAAGCTGATGCCGCGGACCGCCTCGAACCCGCCCCCGTACACACGCCGCAGGTCAGTGACCTCAATCACGTGTTCGTGTCCGTTTGTTTCCATGCCTTCAGCGTCCCGTCGGCACGATCCCGGGGGCAGTGCGCGCTGTCATCACTCGGCATGACAAATGTCAGTGGGACGCCCTGCGCACACGAAGAAGACCCCGGTCCTGAAGGACCGGGGCCTCTTTCCCGAGCGGACGACGAGGTTCGAACTCGCGACCTCAACCTTGGCAAGGTTGCGCTCTACCAACTGAGCTACGTCCGCATTGCTCCCGACCAGCTCTCACTGACCGGTGCGCGCACCAGCCTACCTGATCCACCACAGTGGCCGGTACGGCGATGCAGAGCGGGTGACAGGAATCGCACACTGCGCCTTCCCCCTGGAAGGGGGATGTTCTACTACTGAACTACACCCGCACGTCTGAGTGGGCCGGGCCTTTCGGCCTCGCCCCTCGGCGTGCTCCAGACTCTAGCTGATCAGCAGGGGTGCTGCGCAAGTCGGTTGCCGCGAGGGGCGGTGACCGGACCTCGGACCGCGCCCGACGGGCCGTCACCGGGCGGCGCTGAACGCCTCGTAGACCCTCTTGGGGATGCGCCCGCGCGCGGGGACCTCCATCTTGTTGGCCTGGGCCCAGGCCCGTACCGCGGACGGGTCGGGGGCGACCTCCGTCTGCCGGTAGGCCTTGCCCGAGCGGGACCGCTTGCGGCCGGCCTCCACGTACGGCGCGAGGGCCTTCCGCAGTTCTCCGGCATGGACCTCGCTCAGGTCGATCTCGTACGACTTCCCGTCCAGTCCGAAGGCGATCGTTTCCGCCGCTTCCGAGCCGTCGATGTCGTCGAAGAGAGTGACCACGACCTTCTGCGCCACGAATATCGGCCCCTTCCTGCGGCACTTGCCAATTCATTTGTACAGCGCCCGGCAATGCAATGTGAAACCCGACTAAATCCTTCCGCGTGTCAAAAATCAAGGGGGGAGCGAAGCGACGTCGATTGAGGGTGGGGGCGGGAGACGGGCGGGCGCAATAGGTTCCGGGTGTCGATCGGGAATCTTTCCCGGAAATTTTCACCGGTGGCGCGGTCGATGCGGGATCGTGATGACGGTCACGTAGCTTCCTACAAGTCGACGCGCGTAGAAATTTTGTGCGGGTAGTCTGAACGGACCTGCTCAGCACCACACACCGGGAGTGCCAGTGGCACGCGTCGTAGTCGACGTCATGCTCAAGCCGGAGATCCTCGACCCCCAGGGCCAGGCGGTGCAGCGCGCACTGCCGCGGCTGGGTTTCGACGGGATCTCGGACGTCCGCCAGGGAAAGCGTTTCGAACTGGAAGTTGACGGGCCGGTCGACGAGGCCGCCCTCGCCCGCATTCACGATCTTGCGGAGTCCTTCCTCGCGAACACCGTGATCGAGGACTTCACCGTCCGCGTCGAGGAAGTCGCGGAGGCCGTGAAGTGACCGCTCGTATCGGCGTCGTCACTTTCCCGGGCAGTCTGGACGACCGTGACACCCGGCGCGCGATCCGTGTCGCGGGGGCCGAGCCGGTCGCCCTGTGGCACAAGGACAAGGACCTCAAGCAGGTCGACGCCGTGGTGCTGTGCGGTGGTTTCTCCTACGGCGACTATCTGCGCGCCGGGGCCATCGCCCGTTTCTCGCCGGTGATGGAGCCTCTGCTGGAGCAGGCGAAGGCCGGTCTGCCGGTGCTCGGCATCTGCAACGGCTTCCAGATCCTCACCGAGGCCCACCTGCTGCCGGGCACGATGCTGCGCAACGACCACCTGCACTTCATCTGCCGCGACCAGAAGCTGCGCGTGGAGAACGCCGGGACCGCCTGGACCACCGACTACACGGCCGGCCAGGAGATCCACATCCCGCTGAAGAACAACGACGGGCAGTACGTCGCCGACGCGTACACGCTCGACCAGTTGGAGGCCGAGGGCCGCGTCGCCTTCCGCTACCTGGACTTCAACCCCAACGGCTCCCAGCGGGACATCGCCGGCGTCACCAACGAGGCCGGGAACGTGGTCGGTCTCATGCCGCACCCCGAGCACGCCGTCGAGCCGCTGATCGGCACCGGCCGCACCGACGGCCTCCCGTTCTTCACCTCGATCCTCAAGAAGCTGGTCAACGCATGAGCCGGACGCCTCTGGACACGGTCGAGCACGCGGCCGCGACCCCCGACGTCGAGCTGCCCTGGGCCGAACTGGGCCTGAAGAAGGACGAGTACGAGCGCGTGGTCGAGATCCTCGGCCGCCGGCCCACCGGGGCCGAGCTCGCCATGTACTCGGTGATGTGGTCGGAGCACTGCTCGTACAAGAGCAGCAAGGTGCACCTGCGCCAGTTCGGCGAGAAGGCCCCCGAGTCCGACGCCATGCTCGTCGGCATCGGCGAGAACGCCGGTGTGGTGGACGTCGGCCAGGGCTACGCGGTCACCTTCAAGGTCGAGTCGCACAACCACCCGTCGTACGTCGAGCCCTACCAGGGCGCGGCCACCGGTGTCGGCGGCATCGTCCGCGACATCATCGCGATGGGCGCCCGCCCGGTCGCGGTCGTCGACCCGCTGCGCTTCGGCGCGGCCGACCACCCCGACACCAAGCGCGTGCTGCCCGGTGTCGTCGCCGGCATCGGCGGCTACGGCAACTGCCTGGGCCTGCCCAACATCGGCGGCGAGGTCGTCTTCGACTCCTGCTACCAGGGCAACCCGCTGGTCAACGCCGGTGCCATCGGCGTCATGCGGCACGAGGACATCCACCTCGCGAAAGCCTCGGGCGCGGGCAACAAGGTCATCCTCTACGGGGCCCGGACCGGCGGCGACGGCATCGGCGGCGCTTCGATCCTGGCCTCCGAGACCTTCGACGACGCCAAGCCCTCCAAGCGCCCCGCCGTCCAGGTCGGCGACCCCTTCCAGGAGAAGCTCCTCATCGAGTGCACCCTGGAGGCCTTCAAGGAGAAGCTGGTCGTCGGCATCCAGGACCTCGGCGCGGCCGGCCTGTCCTGCGCCACCTCCGAGCTCGCCTCCAACGGCTCCGGCGGCATGCGCGTCACCCTGGACGACGTCCCGCTGCGCGACTCCACGCTCTCGCCCGAGGAGATCCTCATGAGCGAGTCGCAGGAGCGCATGTGCGCCGTCGTCGAGCCGGAGAAGGTCGACCGCTTCCTGGAGATCTGCGGGAAGTGGGACGTCATCGCCACCGTCATCGGTGAGGTGACCGACGGCGACCGTCTGGAGATCTACTGGCACGGCGGCAAGATCGTCGACGTCGACCCGCGCACGGTCGCCCACGAGGGCCCGGTCTACGAGCGCCCCTACGCCCGCCCGTCCTGGCAGGACGAGCTGCAGGCCGACGACGCGAACAAGCTGCCCCGTCCGCAGACGTCCGAGGAGCTGAAGGACCAGGTCCTGAAGCTGGTCGGCTCCCCGAACCAGGCCTCCAAGTCCTGGATCACCAGCCAGTACGACCGGTTCGTGCAGGGCAACACCGTCCTCGCCCAGCCCGAGGACTCCGGCATGATCCGCATCGACGAGGAGACCGGCCTCGGCGTGGCCATCGCCACCGACGGCAACGGCCGGTACGCCAAGCTCGACCCGTACCACGGCGCGCAGCTGGCCCTGGCGGAGGCGTACCGCAACGTCGCCACCACCGGCGCCAAGCCGCTGGCCGTCTCCGACTGCCTGAACTTCGGCTCGCCCGAGGACCCGGCGGTGATGTGGCAGTTCGCGGAGGCCGTGCGCGGTCTGGCGGACGCCTGCCGGCAGCTCGGCACGCCGGTCACGGGCGGCAACGTCTCCCTCTACAACCAGACGGGCGAGGCGGCCATCCACCCGACCCCGGTCGTCGCGGTCCTGGGCGTCATCGACGACGTCGCCCGCCGCACCCCGGTCGCCTTCCGGGAGGAGGGCCAGCTGCTCTACCTCCTCGGCGACACCCACGAGGAGTTCGGCGGCTCGGCCTGGTCGCAGGTCGTGCACGACCACCTCGGCGGTCTGCCGCCCAGGGTCGACCTGGAGCGGGAGCGGCTGCTCGCCGAGATCCTGATCTCCGCCTCCCGCGACGGCATGATCGACTCCGCGCACGACCTGTCCGACGGCGGTCTGGTCCAGGCCGTGGTCGAGTCGGCGCTGCTCGGCGGGAAGGGCGCGCGCCTGATCGTCCCGGACGGGCTGGACGCGTTCACCTTCCTGTTCTCCGAGTCGGCGGGCCGCGCGGTCGTGGCCGTACCGCGCTCCGAGGAGCTCCGCTTCAACGACATGTGCGGTGCACGGGGCCTGCCGGCCACCCGCATCGGCGTCGTGGACGGTGACACGATCGACGTGCAGGGAGAGTTCACCCTCTCCCTGTCCGAGCTGCGCGAGACGCACGAGAGCACGATCCCGGCCCTGCTGGCGTAAGCCGGCCGTACGTCACGAGGCCCCCACCCGGTCCGCCGGGCGGGGGCCTCGGCGTCTTCGCACTCCCTTCGCCCGGTGCCTCTTCCACGAGATCACGTACTTCCGCAATCTCGACGGAGTGGACCTCGAAGCACGTGTCGCCGACCTCGAACGCCGTCTTGCGGCCCTGGGAAGGCGCCCGGCGCACCGGCCCCCCTCGACGAGGGCGACTTCCGGGCCCTGAACGGCCTGAAGGAGGAGCTGTCCGAGCTGGACGCGGCCGGCGGCGGTGTCCCCTGCACCGGCTCGGTCCGCCTGCCGGCGGGCGAGTCGTACGCCTGGCAGCCGGGAGCCCTCACGGAAGGGACGCTGGAGGACGACGGGACCGCGGCGGCGGAGTCCTTCGCGGCCCTCGGCCCCCCGGTCCGGCTCCGGCTCCTGCGCGAGATCCTCGGCGGCCGCCGCACGCCGTCGCGCTCGCCGAGCTGGACGAGCTGGACGAGGTCGGCACGACCGGCCAGATCTACCGCCACCTGCGCCAGCTCACCGGTGCCGGCTGGCTGCAGACGACGGGCCGCGGCCGCTACGAGGTCCCGGCGGCCCGGGTCGTCCCGCTGCTGGTGGCCCTGTCGATCGCCCGCTCGTGGACGCGGCAAGGGGGAACGGGATGCCCGTACGCAAGGCCGGCACGGTGGCCTTCCACGCGCTCCGACTGGTCTTCGTCGCCATGGTGGCGGCCCGCGTCGGCTTCGGCCGGGGCTACGCGGTGGGGCGGGACCTCCTGCCGCTGGTGCCGGCGGCCGTGGTCACCGTGACCAGCCGCTGGCGCGGCGCCCCGGACAGCCCGCGGGTCGCCCCGGAGCCCCTCGCGGTCGCCGCGCCCGTCACCGGCCGCTGGTCCGCGCTGAACAGCCCGGCCGACCGCACCCCGAGCCACGGCATCCACGCCCACGGGCAGACGTGCGCCATCGACGTCCTCGCCGAGCCCGGACCGGGCGCCCGACCCGGCTTCGGCCGGGTCGGGCCGATCGCCCGGCCGCCCCGGGACTTCCCGTCCTTCGGCGCCCCGGTCCTCTCCGCCGCCGACGCCACGGTCGTCCGGGCCGCCGACGAGCGGCGCGACCACCTCAGCCGCCACTCCCCGCCGGGGCTGGTGCACCTGATGCCCGTCGAGGGCGTGGTGCGCGAACTGACCGGCACCGGCCGCATCCTGGGCAACCACGGCGTCCTCGACCTCGGCAACGGCACCTACGCCGCCTACGCCCACCTGAGGCGCGGTTCCCTCACCGTCCGCGAGGGCGACCGGGTCCGGGCCGGCCGGCCGATCGCCCGCTGCGGCGACTCCGGCAACTCCACCGAACCCCGCCTGCACTTCCAGCTGATGGACGCCCCGGACCCGGACGCGGCCCGGGGCGTCCCCTTCACCTGGAACGGCATCGGCGTACCCCGCGACAAGGAGACCTTCGAGGCACCCCCGGCAGTCCTGCACAGCACCTAGGCTGGCCCCCATGCCCCCGGCCAGGAAACGCACCCGCAGCTACGACCCCGCCAAGATCCGGGCAGCCGTCCTCGCCCAGTTCGGGAACGTACGGGCGGCGGCCGCCGGACTCACCCCGGACCAGCTCGCACTGCCCACCCGGCTGGGCGACTGGACGGTCGGCGACCTGGTGGCGCACGTCGGGATGACCCTCGGGGCGGTCTCCCGGCTGGTCGCCCTGCCCGAACCGCCCCGGCAGGACGGCACGCTGCTCGACTGGCCGTCCGCCATCGCCGCCGAGGCACCGGACATCGCCGCGTACGCCCGTGAACTGGCGGAGCGTCACCCGGACCCGGTCGCCCACCTCGCCGACACCGAGGAACGCTTCACCGCCGACCTCGCCGCCCACCCCGGCACCCGGCTCCTCCCCACCAGCGCCGGAGCCCTCCCCCTCGCCGACTACCTGGTCACCCGCACCGTAGAACTCGTCGTCCACACCGACGACCTCAACGCCGCCCTCCCCGGCCTGGACATCCCCTACGACCGTCAGGCCCTGGCCGCCTGCACCCGGCTGCTGGCCGACACGCTGGCCGCCAGGGCACCGGGCGGCTCGACGGAGGTGCGGGTGCCGCCGTACGCGGTGGTGCAGTGCGGGGCGGGGCCGAGGCACACCCGGGGCACCCCGCCCAACGTCGTCGAGACGGACCCGCTGACCTGGATCCGGCTGGCGACCGGGCGACTGGCCTGGCCGGACGCCCTGCGCGAGGCCGAGGTCAGCGCCAGTGGGGAGCGGGCCGACCTGTCGGCCCACCTGCCGCTCCTGGCATAGGAGTCACGCGCAGGCCGCAAGGGGAACCGATCCCCCCGGGTCCTCCGTCGAAGTGACATGGACAGGCAGAAGCAGCGCATGACCCTGACGGCCGCCGCCTTGCTCGTCCCGCTCATGGCGGCCTGCGGCAGCGAGAAGACCGACAGCGGCAGCGGCTCCGTGGGCGCCGGCGAGCCCGTGACCGGTGTGCGGTGGAGGGTGGACAGCGTCACCGCGGACGGCAGGACGCACCGGGCCCCCGCCGGCGCGCACGTCGCCATCGAGGACGGCCGCGCCGAGGGCAGCCTCGGCTGCAACAGCTTCAGCGCCGAGGCCGAGGTGGAGGGCGACCGCATCCGGCTCGGCAGGGCCATGGCCACCGAAATGGCCTGCGTGAACCAGCCGACGGCCTTCGAGGAGACCCTCGCGCGCGCCCTCTCGGGCCAGGACCTGAAGGCCCGGGCGCACAGCGACCGCCTCACCCTCACCACCGGCCGGGGGGACACCGTTCGCCTGACCAAGGCGGAGAACGCCCCGCTGGCGGGCACCCGGTGGACGATCACCAGCCCCGACACCCAGGGCCGCGCCCACCTCACCTTCGACGCGAGGAAGGGCACCGTCGCCGGCAGCCTCGGCTGCAACAAGGTGAACGCCGAGGCCACGGTCGGCGACGGCCGTATCACCCTCGGCCCTCCGGCCACGACCCGAATGATGTGCGAAGACTCACTCATGGCCGGCGAGAAGAAGCTGCTGCGGCTTTTCGACGGGAAGCCGGCCTACGCGGTCGATCACGAAACCCTCACCCTGACCAGCGAAGACGGCACGCGCGTGCGCGCTGTCGCCGACCGGTGACCCCCCGGAAAGTCCGGTATCCCCAATTCGGACCAGTGGTCGACCTCGCCTACACTCGGTGGCGTGCCACGTGGTGACGGACGACTCAACCACGACCTGCTCCCCGGCGAGAAGGGCCCCCAGGACGCTTGCGGCGTCTTCGGTGTCTGGGCTCCGGGCGAAGAGGTCGCCAAGCTCACGTACTTCGGGCTCTACGCCCTCCAGCATCGAGGCCAGGAATCCGCGGGAATCGCGGTCAGCAACGGCTCGCAGATCCTCGTCTTCAAGGACATGGGCCTGGTCTCCCAGGTCTTCGACGAGACGTCCCTCGGCTCGCTCCAGGGACACATCGCGGTCGGACACGCCCGCTACTCGACCACCGGCGCGTCCGTCTGGGAGAACGCCCAGCCGACGTTCCGCGCCACCGGGCACGGATCCATCGCCCTCGGCCACAACGGCAACCTCGTCAACACCGCCCAGCTCGCGGAGATGGTCGCCGACCTGCCCAAGCAGGAAGGCGGCCGCACCCCGCGCGTCGCGGCGACCAACGACACCGACCTGCTCACCGCGCTCCTCGCCGCCCAGGTCGACGAGGACGGCAAGCCGCTGACCATCGAGGAGGCCGCGCACAGCATCCTCCCGCAGGTCCGGGGCGCCTTCTCCCTCGTCTTCATGGACGAGCACACCCTCTACGCGGCCCGCGACCCGCAGGGCATCCGTCCGCTGGTCCTCGGCCGGCTGGAGCGCGGCTGGGTCGTCGCCTCCGAGTCCGCGGCCCTCGACATCTGCGGCGCCAGCTTCGTGCGCGAGATCGAGCCGGGCGAGTTCGTCGCCATCGACGAGAACGGCCTGCGCACCTCTCGATTCGCGGAAGCGAAGCCCAAGGGCTGCGTTTTCGAGTACGTCTACCTGGCCCGCCCGGACACGGACATCGCCGGGCGGAACGTCTACCTCTCCCGCGTGGAGATGGGCCGCCGCCTGGCCAAGGAGTCCCCGGTCGAGGCCGACCTCGTCATAGCGACCCCGGAGTCCGGCACCCCCGCCGCCATCGGCTACGCGGAGGCCTCCGGCATCCCCTTCGGCGCGGGCCTGGTCAAGAACGCCTACGTCGGCCGGACCTTCATCCAGCCCTCGCAGACCATCCGCCAGCTGGGCATCCGCCTGAAGCTGAACCCCCTCAAGGAAGTCATCAAGGGCAAGCGCCTGGTCGTCGTCGACGACTCCATCGTGCGCGGCAACACCCAGCGGGCCCTGGTCCGCATGCTCCGCGAGGCGGGCGCCGCCGAGGTCCACATCCGGATCTCCTCGCCGCCCGTGAAGTGGCCCTGCTTCTTCGGCATCGACTTCGCCACCCGCGCCGAGCTCATCGCCAACGGCATGACGATCGAGGAGATCGGCACCTCGCTGGGCGCCGACTCCCTGGCGTACATCTCCATCGACGGCATGATCGAGGCGACCACCATCGCCAAGCCGAACCTGTGCCGTGCCTGCTTCGACGGCGAGTACCCGATGGACCTCCCGGACCCGGAGCTGCTCGGCAAGCAGCTGCTGGAGACGGAGCTGGCCGCCGGCCCGGCCGCCACGGCCGCCGCCGACGCCATCCGCCGCCCGTAGCCGGCCCGTTTCACCTGCCGTACGACACGAAGGTTCTCCTAGCCATGTCCGAGACACCCATCGCCGAGGGCGGCGCCAGCTACGCAGCCGCAGGCGTCGACATCGAGGCGGGCGACCGCGCCGTCGAACTGATGAAGGAGTGGGTGAAGAAGGCCCAGCGCCCCGAGGTCCTCGGCGGTCTCGGCGGCTTCGCCGGCCTCTTCGACGCCTCCGCCCTGAAGAACTACGAGCGCCCCCTGCTCGCCTCCGCCACGGACGGCGTCGGCACCAAGGTCGACATCGCCCGCCAGCTGGGCGTCTACGACACCATCGGCCACGACCTGGTCGCCATGGTCATGGACGACATCGTGGTGTGCGGCGCCGAGCCGCTGTTCATGACCGACTACATCTGCGTCGGCAAGGTCCACCCCGAGCGCGTCGCCGCCATCGTCAAGGGCATCGCCGCGGGCTGTGTGCTGGCCGGCTGCGCCCTGGTCGGCGGCGAGACGGCCGAGCACCCGGGCCTGCTGGGCGAGGACGACTTCGACGTCGCCGGCGCCGGTACGGGCGTGGTGGAGGCCGACCGCCTGCTCGGCGCGGACCGCATCCGGACGGGCGACGCGGTGATCGCCATGGCGTCCTCCGGACTTCACTCGAACGGGTACTCCCTCGTCCGGCACGTCCTGCTGAACCAGTCCGGCCTCGCGCTGGACGCCCACATCGACGAGCTCGGCCGCACCCTCGGCGAGGAGCTGCTGGAGCCGACCAAGATCTACTCGCTGGACTGCCTGGCCCTGATGCGCACCACCGAGGTGCACGCCTTCAGCCACGTCACCGGCGGGGGACTCGCGGCCAACCTCGCCCGGGTCGTCCCCGGCGACCTGCACGCGATCGTCGACCGCTCCACCTGGACCCCGGCCCCGATCTTCGACCTCGTCGGCCGGACGGGGCAGGTCGAGCGCCTGGAGCTGGAGAAGACCCTGAACATGGGCGTCGGCATGATCGCCGTCGTCCCCCAGGAGTCCGTGGACGTCGCCCTGACGACCCTCGCCGACCGCGGCGTGGACGCCTGGGTGGCAGGCGAGATCACGGACCGGGGCGAGCACCCCACGGGTGCCGCCCTGGTCGGTGACTACGCGAGCTGAGACACGCGGAGTCGTAACCCTGCGCGCAGCACAGAACCCGGCCGGTGACCGGAGTCACCGACCGGGTGAGTGCTCAGTGCAGGGTCAAGCGCCGCGACGATGCCGCGAAGACTGGTCGTCCTCGTCCTCGTCGTCGTCCTCGTAGAGGTCGGCGTACCGTGCGTACAGGTCGTCGTCTTGCTCATCGTCCTCGAACCGCTCACCGTTCGGCGGTGGCGGATTCGACGTCGATGCGCCCAGCTCCTCGGCCAGGCGTGAGAGATCAGTCCCACCGCTGTTGTACTTCAGCTGGCGGGCGACCTTCGTCTGCTTGGCCTTGGCCCGGCCGCGCCCCATGGCTCGACCCCCTCAACGACGGGGCTCGACGGCCCCAGAGTCTTGACACGCGTTCATGGTCCGGCACGGACTCTCCGCGGAGAGACCGGTCCGTAGGGCTTCCACGGTACCTGAGCCCGCGCCCATACGGTACGTCGCCCGCATGACGTGCCCGCGCCCAGGACCTTCGAGGCGCCCCGTCCTCGCTGGTCAACCGCGATTTTAACCACTTCTCGGAGGTCGACCCGCCGGGAGAAGTGAGAGTTCTCTCCAACTGCCCGCCGGCGGGTACCGGCCAAACGTGCGAGGCCGCGGTGCGGGCCGGGTCAGCCCGCCCGGCGCGCCGCGACCGCGTCGTGCATCCGCTGCTCCGCGATCCGGTCGGCCGCGGCGGCCGGCGGGATGCCGTCCTCCTTCGCACGTGCGAAGATCGCCAGGGTGGTGTCGTAGATCCTCGCCGCCTTCGCCCGGCACCGCTCGAAGTCGAAGCCGTGCAGCTCGTCGGCCACCTGGATCACGCCGCCCGCGTTCACCACGTAGTCCGGCGCGTAGAGGATCCCGCGGTCCGCGAGGTCCTTCTCCACACCCGGGTGGGCGAGCTGGTTGTTGGCCGCGCCGCAGACCACCCGGGCGGTCAGGGCCGGCACGGTGTCGTCGTCCAGGGCGCCGCCGAGCGCGCACGGGGCGTAGATGTCCAGGCCCTCGACGCGGATCAGGGTGGCGGTGTCGGCGACGGCCGTCACGCCCTCGGGGTGCGCGGCGAGGATCCGCCCCACGGCGTCCTCGCGCACGTCGGTGATGACCACCTCGGCGCCCTCCGCGCGCAGGTGCTCCACCAGGTGGTGGCCGACCTTGCCGACGCCGGCGATGCCCACCTTGCGCCCGCGCAGGATGGGGTCACCCCACAGGTGCTGCGCGGAGGCCCGCATGCCCTGGTAGACGCCGTAGGCGGTCAGGACGGAGGAGTCGCCGGCGCCGCCGTTCTCCGGGGAGCGGCCGGTCGTCCAGCGGCACTCGCGGGCCACGACGTCCATGTCGGCCACGTACGTGCCGACGTCGCAGGCGGTGACGTAGCGCCCGCCGAGGGAGGCCACGCACCGGCCGTAGGCCAGCAGCAGCTCCTCGGTCTTGATCTTCTCCGGGTCGCCGATGATCACGGCCTTGCCGCCGCCGTGGTCGAGACCGGCCATGGCGTTCTTGTACGACATGCCGCGGGCGAGGTTCAGCGCGTCGGCGACGGCCTCGGCCTCGGTCGCGTACGGGTAGAAGCGCGTACCGCCGAGCGCAGGGCCCAGGGCGGTGGAGTGCAGGGCGATGACGGCCTTGAGGCCGCTCGCGCGGTCCTGGCAGAGCACGACTTGCTCATGTCCTCCCTGGTCCGAGCGGAACAGGGTGTGCAGAACATCAGCAGGTGCGCCGGTTACGTCGGTCACTGTGGTGACTCCTGAGTAAGTTGCGGCGGGTGGAGAGCAGCTCCCGTGCGGGTGGCGGGGACTGTTGAGCATGAGATTAGAGCCTGGCGGCCCCGCCGGCCGCACCGTGCACAGGATCACCTCCGACCGGAGTACGCCCGTGCGACGATTCTCATAGTTCCCGTGCGTCTGTGAGTGGGGCCGGAAGGTTTTCGTGTCGGCGCGCGGGGGAGGGAGCAGGCGTGCCCAAGGTGTCCTCGGTGATCGTCCCGTACGCGAGCTACTTGCGCGTGTACGAACCGCTGGCCGCCTTCCCCGAACCGGAGCGCGGCCACTGGGCCCGCTACGCCCGCAGGACGGACCGCCCCTCGTACCAGGACGAACTCCGCAGCGCCCTGGCCGACTTGGTCCCCACCCCGCCGGTCCTGGTGCCGGTGCACGAGAGCGAGGACGCCTTCGTCCTCGAGGTCGACGGCGTCGTCTGCGTCTGCCCGTGGCGCACCCGGCTGCGCGGCTGGCAGGCCCTGGAGGAGCTCTCCGGGGAACTTCCGCCGCCCGTCCTGGACGCGGTCCTGCCGCCGGTCCTGCGCCGCCAGGCGGCCCAGGACTACGAGCGCTGGCAGGCGGAGAACCCGGACGCCCGGCCGTGGATCCGCACGGCCACCTGGCAGGTACCGATCAACTGGTTCGTGCTGGTCGCCGACGAGGAGCGCGAGTACGGCACCGGGGACAGCGAGGACGGCCCGCCGGTGCTGCGCTACCGCACGCCCATGGTCCAGGCCCGGCGGCGGGTGGCCCGGGGCCTGAGGGCCCTGAGGGAGGCCATGGACGAGGGGCCGCTGATCGACGGCCTGGTGGACGTGGGGCGCTGGCTGGAGGAGTTCCACCCGCGCTCGCTCGTGGAGCTGGACTACGGCGGCCTGGTGCACGCCCTGCCGGCCGGGATACTGGAGGAGGACCACTCCGCGGCCGACGTGGCCGAGGGCATCGCCGCGCTGCGCCGGGGCGACGGCGCCGCCGCGGGGGAGGCGTACGCCCGACTCGTGGAGCGGTGGCGTTCCGTACGGGATCTCCGGTCGGCCAACTGACCCCTGACCTCGGGACCGGTACGCACCGCTCCCGGTCGGTCACGCACTGACGTTTGACGAACCGCCCGATGTGGGGTTTCGTCCTCGCACCGAGTCCCTGAAGCGGGCCGTTCGGTTCCTGAGGCTTCGTCAACAAGGGACGTAGGACCCGATCCGGGCGTACCTCTCAAGCAGGCCAAGCGTGACGGACTGCACGTTACCTGGCCCTTGCGCCCCTTGCCCCCCCTCATGCCAAAATAGGACAAGGAGTCCGGGGAGGACTCCTTCCGTCCCGTAGTGCTGCACTATGAGCGGAATCTCCGCATTACATGCTTTGGGGGGTCCCGTGACTCCTGATCGCCACTGTGACTGATCGTCACAGTGGCGTGACTGTCCGCTATGGCATGGTCCATCGGTTTCCGTCGCTGATGGACGCCTGGAGGGGCAATTCCATCGGTTTGGCCGACGCGGCTGGACAGATGGTGTAGTTGTAGTGCCGAGGACAAGCCGTTCGTCCTATAACCGACTCGACTCGCGTCCGTCATTTCGGGCAACGCGGGTCAAGGTGCAGAATTTAGAGGAAAGAACCGAGAAGGTTCGGTTCTCCCGAGGAGGCCGCTCATGACCGCTCGCACCCCTGATGCCGAGCCGCTGCTGACCCCGGCTGAGGTCGCCACCATGTTCCGTGTCGACCCCAAGACGGTCACGCGGTGGGCGAAGGCCGGCAAGCTCACGTCGATCCGCACGCTCGGCGGGCACCGGCGCTACCGCGAGGCAGAGGTCCGCGCTCTGCTCGCGGGCATTCCGCAGCAGCGCAGCGAGGCCTGAACAACTGAATAGCCGGGCATGTCGGACCGTCCCCCAACGGGCCGAGACGTCCGGTGCCACAGCTCCAAGCGACGCGGGGTGCTGCCCCAACAGGCCCCACGCCCAAGCCAGAAAGAGCTTTCCGGGCACGTAACAGGGTGCGTCGTCGGTCGCGCTGGACTCCGCCGGGTCCAGCGCGATCCTTTTTGTGTGCCCACCGTCCGCCCACGGCCCCGCTGCGAGCGGGCTTGTCGGTCTCTGGGGAGGGGTGTCGGAACGGCTGTGCGCGGTGCCCCGGTCAGGGTGCAATGGCACATATTAAATTGACCCTTTGTAGGAGACGGGTAAGTACCGTTCTCTCCGGAACTCATGCGGTGACACCCGTCACATACCAAGCGGCTTGTTGGTTCCGCGGCCGGTGCGGTAAGGGACCCTCCGGCTCCAGCACCCCACCGTGTCAAGGGTGTTGGGCCGGCCGGGGCGTCACGCGGACGCGGGACTCTCGTCCTCCACCGGCTCCTCCGGGACCGCCGGCTCCTCGCCGGAGCGGGGCGCGGACTCCATCGCGAGCAGCAGCAGACGACGGCAGATCGGGCAGTGCCGGGTGAGATGCCGGTACGACGACGCGGCCGCCAGGTGCGCGCGCAGCAGGGCCCGCGTCTCGTGCCTCGCCGATGCCGCCATACGCCACCTCCACGGGGCCGTACGGGGAACGGCCCTGGTTCCGGGGTACCGAGGGAATGACGGGCCGTCAAGATGGCGCGAGGGCACCCGGAGAGTGTCTGCGCAGGCCGGGCGGCGGGGCCCACACGAAGAAGAGCCCGGATCCGAGGATCCGGGCTCTTGCGATGCGGTCCTGACGGGATGTGCTGTGTCCGACGGCGGCTCCGCCGCGGGCACGGCCTCCCTGAGGCACGACGAAGCCCGCATCCCTGAGGATGCGGGCTTCGTCCTTCACTGCGGTCCTGACGGGATTTGAACCCGCGGCCTCCACCTTGACAGGGTGGCGAGCACTCCAAACTGCTCCACAGGACCAGGTTTCGCAGTGCGATTGCTGCGTTGCGCTGCGAGAAGAGACTCTACAGGAGGGTGGGCGCCTGGTCGAACTCACCCTCCGTGCGCGGACGCTCACGGCACCAACGCGTCGATCGCCTTCACGATCCGCTTGTCGGAGACCGGGTACGCCGTGCCCAGCGCGTGGGCGAAGTAGCTGACCCGGAGCTCCTCGATCATCCAGCGGACGTCCAGCACCTGCTGCGGCACCGGCCGGCCCTGCGGCATCTGCTCCAGGAGCCAGGCGTACTCGTCCTGCATCTCGTGGACCTTCTCCATGCGGGTCGTGTCCCGCTGGACGTTCGCCGGCATCTGCTGGAGCCGGCGGTCCGCCGCGACCAGGTAGCGCATCAGGTCCGGTATCCGGCGCAGCCCCGCCTCCGTCACGAAACCGGGCTTCACGAGGGCGTCCAGCTGCTTGCGCACGTCCTGGAGGTTCGGGAGCAGCGCCGGACTGCGGACGGCCTTCAGGCGGCGCTCACAGGCCTGCCAGGCCGCCAGGACCTGCTGCACCTGGCCCACCGTGCGGACGGTGGTGTCGACGATCTCGGCGCGCACCTTGTCGTGGAGCTTGCGGTACGACTCCTCGTCCCACGCCGGCCCCCCGAAGTCCCCGATCAGCTGGTCGGCCGCGGCCATGGCGCAGTCGTCGAACAGGGCCTGGATCGACCCGTGCGGGTTCGCGGACAGCGCGAGCTTCTGGGCGTTCGTCAGGCGGTCACTGGCGAACTTCGCCGCGTTGACCGGGATGGTGCGCAGGATCAGCCGGCGCGTGCCCTTCCACATGGCCCGGGCCTGCTCGGCCTCCGTGTCGAAGAGGCGCACCGCGACCGTGTCGCCGTCGTCGACCAGCGCCGGGTACGCCTTCACCGGCTGTCCGGCCCGGCGGGTCTCGAAGACGCGCGTGAGCGAGCCGATCGTCCAGTCGGTGAGGCCCCTGCGCTCCAGGGACTCGCCGCCCTGCCGCTCGGCCGTCGCCGCGGCGGCCTGCGACAGGGCCTTGCGCGCCTTCGGCTTCAGCTTGACCCGCAGCGCCTCCAGGTCCTTGTCCTCGGCCAGCCTGCGGCGCCGCTCGTCGACGATCCGGAACGTGATCCGCAGATGGTCCGGGACCTTCGACCAGTCGAAGTCCTCCGCGTCGAACGGGACTCCGACCATGAGCCTCAGCTCGCGGGCCATGGTCGTCGTGAGGGGCTCCTGGAGGGGCACCGCCCTGTCCAGGAACGCCTTCGCGTAGTTGGGCGCCGGGACGTAGTTGCGGCGGATCGGCTTGGGCAGGGAGCGGATCAGCTCCGTGACCAGTTCCTCCCGCAGCCCGGGGATCTGCCAGTCGAAGCCCTCGTCCGTGACCTGGTTGAGGACCTGCAGCGGAATGTGCACGGTCACGCCGTCGGCGTCCGCACCCGGCTCGAACTGGTACGTCACCCGGAACTTCAGGTTCCCCTGGCGCCAGGCGTCGGGGTAGTCGGCCTTGGAGACCTCGCCCGCCTTCTCGTTGATGAGCATCTCGCGCTCGAAGTCGAGGAAGTCGGGCTGCTCGTGCCGCTTGCGCTTCCACCAGGAGTCGAAGTGGGCGCCGGACACCACGTGTTCGGGGATGCGCCGGTCGTAGAAGTCGAACAGCGTCTCGTCGTCGACCAGGATGTCCCGGCGCCGGGCGCGGTGCTCCAGCTCCTCGACCTCGGTGAGCAGCCGGCGGTTGTCCGAGAAGAACTTGTGGTGCGTGCGCCAGTCGCCCTCGACGAGCGCGTTCCGGATGAACAGCTCACGGCTGGCCTCCGGATCGATCCGCCCGTAGCTGACCTTCCGCTGCGCCACGATCGGCACGCCGTACAGCGTGACCTTCTCGTACGCCATCACGGCCGCCTGGTCCTTCTCCCAGTGCGGCTCGCTGTACGTGCGCTTGACGAGGTGCGCGGCGAGCGGCTCGACCCACTCCGGCTCGATCTTCGCGTTGACGCGGGCCCAGAGGCGGGACGTCTCGACCAGCTCGGCGGACATCACGAACCGCGGGGGCTTCTTGAACAGGGCGGAGCCGGGGAAGACCGCGAACTTGGCGTTCCGCGCCCCCAGGTACTCGTTCTTCGCGCCCTCCTTCACGTCCTTCATGCCGACGTGGGACAGCAGGCCCGCGAGCAGGGAGACGTGGATGCGGTCGGCGGGGGCGTCGTGCTCGTCGAGGTGGATGCCCATCTGCTTCGCGACCGTGCGCAACTGCGAGTAGATGTCCTGCCATTCGCGGATGCGAAGGAAGTTAAGGTACTCCTGCTTGCACATCCGGCGGAAGGACGACGAGCCCCGCTCCTTCTGCTGCTCCCGGAGGTAGCGCCAGAGATTGAGGTACGCCAGGAAGTCGCTGCTCTCGTCCCTGAAACGGGCGTGCTGCTGATCGGCCTGGGTCTGCTTGTCGGCGGGGCGCTCGCGCGGGTCTTGGATGGACAGCGCGGCGGCTATGACCATGACCTCGCGCACGCAGCCGTTCCTGTCGGCCTCCAGGACCATCCGGGCCAGCCGGGGGTCGACGGGCAGCTGAGCCAGCTTGCGGCCGGTCTCGGTGAGCCGCTTGCGGGGGTCCTTCTGCGCCGGGTCGAGGGCGCCGAGCTCCTGCAGGAGCTGCACGCCGTCACGGATGTTGCGGTGGTCCGGCGGGTCGATGAACGGGAACTTCTCGATGTCACCGAGGCCGGCCGCGGTCATCTGCAGGATGACGGAGGCCAGGTTCGTCCGGAGGATCTCCGCGTCCGTGAACTCCGGCCGGGCCTCGAAGTCGTCCTCGCTGTAGAGCCGGATGCAGATGCCGTCCGACGTACGGCCGCAGCGGCCCTTGCGCTGGTTGGCGCTGGCCTGCGAGACCGGCTCGATCGGCAGGCGCTGGACCTTCGTGCGGTGGCTGTAGCGCGAGATCCGCGCGAAGCCCGGGTCGATGACGTACTTGATGCCCGGGACGGTCAGGGACGTCTCGGCGACGTTCGTGGCCAGCACGATCCTGCGGCCCGTGTGCGGCTGGAAGACGCGATGCTGCTCCGCGTGGGAGAGCCGGGCGTACAGCGGAAGGATCTCGGTGAACCGGTAGTTCTTCTTGCTCAGGGCGTCGGCCGTGTCGCGGATCTCCCGCTCGCCGGAGAGGAAGACCAGGATGTCGCCCTGCCCCTCCTTCTGGAGCTCCTCCACGGCGTCGGTGATCGCGGTGATCTGGTCCCGGTCGGAGTCGTCGCCGTCCTCCTCCAGGAGCGGGCGGTAGCGGACCTCCACGGGATAGGTCCGGCCGCTGACCTCGATGATCGGGGCGTCGCCGAAGTGCCGCGAGAAACGCTCGGGATCGATCGTCGCCGAGGTGATGACGACCTTCAGGTCGGGGCGCTTGGGCAGCAGCTGGGCGAGGTAGCCCAGCAGGAAGTCGATGTTGAGGGACCGCTCGTGGGCCTCGTCGATGATGATCGTGTCGTAGGCGCGCAGTTCGCGGTCGGTCTGGATCTCCGCGAGCAGGATGCCGTCCGTCATGAGCTTGACGAACGTGGCGTCCGGGTCGACCTGGTCGGTGAAGCGGACCTTCCAGCCGATGGCCTCGCCGAGGGGTGTGTTCAGCTCCTCCGCGACACGCTCCGCGACCGTTCGGGCGGCGATCCTGCGCGGCTGCGTGTGCCCGATCATGCCGCGCACGCCCCGGCCGAGCTCCATGCAGATCTTCGGGATCTGCGTCGTCTTTCCGGAACCCGTCTCACCGGCGACGATCACGACCTGGTGGTCGCGGACGGCCGCGGCGATGTCGTCCTTCTTCTGGCTGACCGGCAGCTGCTCGGGATAGGTGATCCCGGGCAGACGGGAGCGCCGGACGGCCATCCGCTCCTCGGCCTTGGTGACCTCCGCCTCGATCTCGGCCAGCACGGCGGCCCGCGCCTCCGGTTTGCGGATCTTGCGCGCACCTTCGAGCCTGCGCCCGAGCCGGTGCGCATCGCGCAGGGACAGCTCGGTCAGGCGGGGGGCGAGGGCGCCGAGGGCGGGGGCGGGGTGCGTAGACATACGCGGTCCAGGATCTCATCCCCGGGAAATGCGTGGCGAGCGCTTTTGTCCCGGCTGTGCCGGACGCCTCGGCGAGGAGTCGGCGCACCGGCGCGCGGGCGGCACGGAAGAGCCCCTCTCCGCTGATACCGGAGAGGGGCTCACGCCCTGGTCAGGGCTGCGGTGGCTGGGGCCGGGGTCGAACCGGCGACCTTCCGCTTTTCAGGCCGTGTCTGGGAGGCCGCGCGCCCGGTGGGGCGTGCTGTGGGGCACCGCCCTCGGTTGTGCTTGTACGCCACTGTTGGCGTACGGGTTGGCGTACTCACGCGGCGGGGCGAAGCCGTACGGGAGCCGGTGTGCGGTCGGAGAAGCCGTGATCCGCTGGCCGCGCTGCTCGCTGCGCGAGCCACCCCGAAACTCGCGGCCCACCGTTCACCGCGTTGCCTTCTCGGACCGTGCGGATGTAGGTGAAGCCCTGGGCGAGGTAGTACCGCTGAAGACCCTCGTTCGTCGTCCAGGCGTCCAGCCGGAGCCACCGGGCCCCCGCACGGTGTGCGCGGTCTCCGGCCCAATCGAGCAACCGCCCGCCAAGGTTCTGACCCGCGTACTCACGGGCAATGGTGAGCTTGTTCACGAACATCGACGGTTCGGCCAGTTCATCGGCTGTCCACAGCCCTTCCTCCGCGTCCGGAGTGAGCGTGATGGTGCCAACCGTCGTGTGTCCGTCGCGGAGCATGAAGACGGTGCCCGCTTCGATGGTCTCCAGCAGCTTGTCCGCCGGATAGGGGCGACTCCACTGGTCAGAGCCGATTTCACGCAGCCAAGCTGCTGCTTCCTCGCGGAAGGATAGAAGCTTGGCCAGGTCGTGCGGCTCTGCGGGGGCGATGATCACTTGTTCTCGTCTCTGCCGGAGAGGTCACCGATCTCGTAGTTCATCTGGTTCAAGTCGCCCCGGAAGGTGGTGACGGTGCATCGGATGGGGCGATCCACCGAGTAGCCCGTACGCGTCCAGAGCAGTACGGGCACGCCGGCACCCACCTCCAACAGGCGCGACTCGTCCGGCGTTGGCATGCGTGTCGAGATCTCGTCGAAGTACCCGATCTGCTCGATGCCGCGAGCGGTCAGGTATCGGGTGGTCCCTTCTTCGATGTCTCCGGGTTCTGCCAGACGGGGAGACTCTTCGATCAGCCAGGCTGGGTAGTACGTCGCTTGCGTCGACCAGGGCACGTCATCCACATACCGGTGACAGAACCGCAGAACCGTCTTGCTGCCCGCTTCGATCTTCAGATGTTCTGCGATCTCGGCCGGCGCGGGCAGCATCTCGACCCTGAACGTCTGATGGGGCCTACGACCAGCGTTTGTGACGTCGGTGTTGTAGGCGTCGCCGTTCTGGGGGAAGTCCAGGTTCTCGAACCGTGAGGCGTTGAGCTTGAACACCTCATGGGAGCGAACCTCGTACCCCAGGCCCTGACTGGACGTGATCAGACCCTCGCTGACCAGGAGTGCGAGCCCGGAACGAACGGTGTTGCGGGAGGCGTCGAACCGGGCTGACAGCTCACTCTCCGAGGGCAACCGGCGGTCCTGGTCGAACGCGCCGTTCACGATCTCGCGACGTAGAGCGTCGGCCACCTGTCGGTACTTCGGTTGCTTGCTCATGCGCCCATCATGACGCACTCGCTCAACTTGTTGGTACATGTGGGCCCCAATCCCTTGACGACTCACTGCTTGCGGGTGCAGCATCACTGCATCAGCTTGTACCAACAAGTTGAGCAGGTGGTGCAGCACCATTAAGTGTGCCTCCTGTGCCTGCAAGTCATGCCCGGAGGAAAGCCCAGCTCAGGCGGGGTGAGTACGAAGGAAGCGGTCGTTGGTTGAGAACTCAATAAGCGGGCCCCGTCTCCCCGAGTCGAAAAGACGGACCGCGCGGCTACACCGCGCATCGATCTCTCCACAGCTCACCGCTGTGGCCGGTTGCCTCCGCTGCTCGTCGCGCACGAGCAGCGCTGAGGGGAGCCGCGATGGCTTCACCCGTTCATCCATCGAGAGGACTGTTCATGGACCGCCTGAAGGCGCAGGCCTCGAAGAACCGTGACGCGGCGAAGGTGCTGCGTCACCGGGGCAAGGACGACGCCGCGCAGCGGCTGGAGGCTCGCGCCGACGAGCTGGAGTCGGGCCGCGTCACCGACTGCACCGACGCCGTCAGCAGCCTCATCTCCTGGGCGTTTCGCCGCTGACCTCAATCCCGCCTGGCCCATCAACGGCGCGCGGCTCCCGGGGGTGCATCCCGGGAGCCGCTGTCGGGCCGTTCACCTGTGAGAGGACTACACGACCCAATGGACCACATCGTTACTGTTCAGGACGCTGTTACGGCGTTCGCCGACTTCATGGAGCCGACGGCCGCTGAGCTGGAGGCGATCGAGCGGGAGATGCCCGTCATCCTGGCGGACGTCGACCTGTTGGACGCGCAGATCATCACCCTGGACCGGATCCCGAGTGAGCTGGACAACCGGCGTATCCGCCGAGCCCGCCGCCGCGCGCTCGCCGCGCGCATCGCCCTGGCCAACCGCACGGCCGGTGCGAGCCTTCCCGGGGGTGCCGCATGAGCGCCACCCACCCGAACCTGGCCGCCGCGCACGCGGAGGTGAAGGCGGAGATCGCTCGGACCGACACCAAGACCGGTCTGCTGCTGGCGTTCGTCGGCGCGGTCCTGGCCGGCGCCTGGACCGTCGCCCGTGACCTGCCCCTCACCCCCCTCGCCTGCCTGGTCGGTGGTGCGGGGATGGTGCTGCTGGTCGCGGCCGCCGGGGTGCTGCTGCGCTCGACGCGGCCGAACCTGAGCGGGCGGCACGGTTTCCCGCTGTGGGCCACGCTCACCGCCGAGGAGATCACCACCGCCGTCCAGCGCGACCTTGCGGCCGACATCGCCGGGCTGTCCCGGCTCGCGGTCGCCAAGTTCACGTCCCTGCGCCGCGCCGTGGACCTGACCTTGACCGGCGGGGCGATGCTCGTCCTCGCCGCGCTGCTCACGCTGGGGGGTGTCCGGTGAACCGGACCAAGCTCACCCGCGTGCAGGTCGGGGTGCTGTCGGCCGCGTTCGTGCCGATGCTCGCCACGGGCGTGTTCGGCGGGATCGGCACCTACAGCAACATCGGCCACGCCTACGGCAAGGGAACCGCGCTCGGTGCGCTCGCCGCCGGTGAGGGTGCCACGGCCGTGCTCGCCCTGGTCCTGCTCGGCCTGACCATGCTGGGGCAGTCCTCCCCGCGGATCGTGCGCGCCGGACTGTGGGCGCTTCCCGCTGCTGCCGCCGCCATGGGCGCGATGGCCGCGCCCGATCCGGGCCGTACCGTCATCTACGCCCTGACCCCCATGGGCATGTCGGTGTCGGCAGAGGGCATGGCGTTCCTGGCCCGCCGGATCGTGGTGCACACCGACGGCCGTGACGCGGAGAACGAGCGCCGCACGGCCGATCTGGTGCAGGCGCTCGCCTACCACCGCGCCCGCGCCACCCAGCACCCCAGCAACCGGGTCAGGACGTGGTCGGAGCGCAAGTCGTGGCGCCTGGCCCGCAAGGTCGGCGTCGGTGACACCGCGCTCGGATCGAGGCTGCTCGACGTTCAGCGCGACCGGGTGACCGCCGGTGCCGATGCCGCCCTTGCCTCGATGTTCGGCAGCACCACCACCGCCCCCGCCCTCGACCAAGCACCGCCTGCGAATGCGGAGGAATCAACCGAGACCAACATGAAACGGTCTACGGCTGAGCAGGGGGAATCGACCCCGGGCCCGGTGGTGACGCTGACCCGGCTGACGGTGCCGGATCCGGTCGCGGTCGACCTGGGCAAGTCGATCTCTCCGCTCAAGCCCCTGCCCGCGATCCCCGCCCCGATCGACCCGGCACCCGCCAAGCCGGTGCGGCGGTCCGTGGCGGCGGAATCGACCCCGCCACGCCGCCGCGCGACCGGTCGACTCCCCGAGGTGGCCCGTACGCCGCGCCCCAAGCGCACCCCGGAACAACTCCTCGACGAGGCGCGGTCGGCTACGGCTAATTGGCCGGACGCGAAGGTGACCGCCGAGGGCATCCGCCGCGCGATCCACACATCGCCCGCGAACGCCCGCAGGCTGCGTGACGCCCTGCTCGCCGAACGCGCGACCACAGCCGCCTGATGGGGGCGCTGCCGGTGTTCCGGTGGCACCTCGCCCCGGACGGATTCGCCACCCGCCGCCAACTCCGCGCACAAGGGTTGCGCCCGGGTGGTCAGGGCGTGGCCGCGACCCTTGAACGCCCCCGCCGTCGGCGGGGGCCGCTGGTCGCCTACCTCTACCGCATCGACCAGGCCAAGCCCGTTCGGCCGATGACCCCGGCCCGGTGGGCGGCCCTGGCCAAAGCCAATCGTGCCCGCCGTATCTGCCCCACCTGCCGCCGCGATGCGGGCTACGTCATCCCGCCCTCACTCGGCATGTGCACCCCCTGTGCCTTCCCCGAACCCTCCCAAGCTGTGAGGAGTGCCTGACATGGGCAAGCCCGACACCCGCCGCCTGGACCGCGAGATCCAGCAGACGACCCGCAAGCTCGAAGCGGTCCAGCAGCGCGAGATGTGGCCGCTGAACGGCGCCGAACGCCGCGCCGTGGTCGGCGCCCTGGCCGGCGGCTCCTACCGCGTCGTGAGGGGCCGCAGCACCGACCGCGCCGAACGCCGACTGGAGACGGCGTGGAATGCGGCACAGACCCGGCTCATCGCGGAGCTGACCGCGTTGCAGACCGAGCGTCAGCGGATCGTCAACGAGCACGCCCAGGCCCGGGCGGCGAAGAAGTCCTCGGGGTGGTGGTGACCATGGCCGTCCCCGAGACGCCTCCCGGCGAGTGCCCGCAGTGCTGGCAGCACGCTCACGACCGCAGCGCGCACCGTCACTTGAAGCCGCGTGAGGACTGCCCGCAGTGCGTTGACCACATGGTCAACGGCCACCCCTACATCGTGCCCAAGACGTCGTCGGGGTGGTGGTGAGCATGCCGCGCACCGCACACACGACCGCTCCGAATTCGCACTTTCACTGCCCGGACTGCGGGCCGCTGGTCTTCGGCGTGACCCGGGCCATCTGCGGCCACGTCATCCCCGCCCCGGTTGTCGGCGACGGCCCCGAGCGCAAGTGCCCGGCCTGCAAGGCGGTCCTGCGCGCCCACAAGGCCAGCCACCGCCGCTAACCCCTTCGGGCGCCGGACTTCTGCCGCGCCGGCGCCCGTCTCTCGTCTTCTCGCCCCGTTCGGGGCAGTCAGGAGTCTTCCCGTCATGGGTGACAACGTCGTTCACCTGCACAAGCACACCGACCCGCCCGCCGACACCGCGTCCGTGACCACGCTGACCGTGGTCCCGGACCCCGCCCCGCCCGCACCCGTGCCGCTGTGGGTGCGCTCCGGGCGGGCCATCAAGACCGCCGCCACCCACGAGAACACCAAGACCGTCATGCGCGGGGTGGCCCGCCACAGCCTCTACACGTTCAACGGGGGCCGGATCGTGGCCCGCCGTACCTGGGACGGCCGCACCGGCTCCCGCTACGAGCGGTACATGCGCGCGGCGGAAGCCGCGGGGAACATGGAGCTGGCCGCCGAGTGGGAGGAGCGGTTGCAGCGCTTCCGCGACGCCCGGCACCGCCGCCGCATGGACCTGCTGCACTCGCCCATGGACGCGGCCAAAGCGGTCGGGGTCGGCGCCGGAATGAGCGTTGGCCTGCTGGTCGCCCTGGGCGTGGTGATGGCGCTCAACACCAAGCAGGTCGGGGATGTCATCACCCCGCTCAGCGCCACCATCGAGTTCATCGGCACCCTCATGCGGATCGTGCAGATCGTCTGGGGCCCGGCCATCACCATCGGCCCGTTCCTCGCCCTGCTCGCCCTGTGGGCGGTGGGCCGCAAGCAGCAGGCCGCACCCCAGTGGGCCCTTCCCGCGAACGTCCGCTCGGGTGAGGGGGAGCCGATCACGCCGTCCATCGTGGTCAAGGCCCTGCGCGACCTGGGCATCGCTTCGCTGAAGAACGCCATCAAGGAGATGGGCGACGCCGGTGCCTCGATGCTCGGCCCCATCCGCATCGCTGGCTGCGGGGTGGAAGTCGACGTGACCCTTCCCTCGGGTGTGGCGACCAACGAGGTACAGAAGCGGCGCCGCAAGCTCGCCGAGAACCTCACCCGCCACGAACACGAGCTGTTCATCACCATCCCGGAAGCGGCCCGGACGGTGCGGCTGTGGATCGCCGATTCCGGGGCGCTGGACGAGCCGATCGGCCCGTCCCCGCTGGTCACCGACGAGACCCTGACCGCGAACTACAAGACCGGTAAGGCTCCGTGGGGGCAGGACCTGCGCGGCGACGCGGCCATGATCAGCCTGTATCAGCGCCACCTGCTGGTTACGGGGCTGTCGAACCAGGGCAAGACCGCCGCCGTGCGCGCGCTCGCCCTGTGGCTGGCCCTCGACCGCACGGTGAAGTTCTGGATCGCCGACCTCAAGGGCGTGGGCGACTGGGCCATGTTCGACGGCATCGCCGAAGTCCTGATCGAGGGCCCCTCCGACAGCCACTGCATTCAGGCGACCGAGATGGTCGAGGACGCGGTGGAGGAGATGAACCGGCGGATCGAGGCGCGCCGCAAGGACCCTTCCCTCTTGTTCCCGCCGCTGATTGTGCTGGTGGACGAGGCGCAGAAGGCGTTCATGTGCCCGGCAAAGGGTGAGGACGGCCGCCCCTACGGCGGGTCCAAGGCCACGTCCCGGTACTTCATGGCCGTGCGCGAGATCCACAACCAGGGCCGTGCGGTCGACGTGCTGATGTGGCAGGGCACGCAGGACCCCACCGACCAGAACCTTCCCAAGCTGGTCCGCGAGGGCGCCCACACCCGCGCCTCCCTCGTGGTGGGCACCGAATCGCAGGCAGCAATGGCGCTCGGCGACAAGGCCGTCAACGCCGGTGCCGCTCCGCACCTGCTGCGCCAGGGCCTGGACAAGGGCACCCTCGTGGTCGCTTCCGACGGCATCACCATCCCCGCCGGCCAGCCCTCCATCACCGTGCGAACCCACTTCATCGACGACGACCCGGCCAAGGAGGTCGCGGGCCGGGCCAAGGCCCTGCGCGACGGGGTCACCACCCTGCGCGTGGTCGACCAGGGCGAGGAGCGTGACGCGCTCGCCGACGTCGCGGCCGTCATCGGCGATGAGGCCCGGCTGCGCACCAATGAAGTCCTCAAGCGGCTGCACGCCCTGGACCCGAAGGTCTACGGCGACCAGTGGACCAACGACCGGCTCAAGGCACTGCTGGAGGAGCACGGCGAGGAGCCGAAGAAGTCGCACGGCGTCATGGTCGTCCACCGTGACCACGTCGCGCGGGCGCTCGCCAACCGCGACACCGACGGTTCCGCTTCCGCCGCCCAGTAGCGGGGAGGCAAGGCCGTCCGGCCCGGGGAGGCGGGGAGAACTCCCCAACCCCCTCCCCACGCCGCCTCCCCCGCGTTGATCAGCGAAAACACCGTGTCGGGGAGGCGGGGAGCCTACCTGCGCAGACCCCCGAAACACCCCCTACAGCGCACCCCGAAGGGTGTGCCGTTGCCTCCCCCAACACCCTGTCGAAGGGATTCCGCATGCACCCCGACCACACCCACGGCGCGCTCGCACAGCGGGCCGTGGAAGTTCACCACCCGACCCCGCTCCCGCCCGCCGTGGCCGTGCCGGCGCCGGTCGTCCCGGTCCAGCCGGGCAGCGCTCCGGCCGTTGCGAGCGTCGTCCTGCCCGACGGCCGGGTCGTCACCGGCTACGCCATCAACCCCGCCCAGCCCGAGCCGGTCACCGCCAAGCCGCCCGTCTCCCGTGCGGCGGTGAACGTCGCCCTCGGCGGCGTCGGGTTCCTCGCGGTGTGCGGCGGGCTGATCCTGCTCACCTCGTTCATCGCCGCGCTCACTGCGTTCGTCACCCAACTGATCACCCTGGCCGCCGTCATCTTCGGCGGATGGATCGCCGTGCAGATCTTCAGCGCGAACGGCCACCAGGGCGGAACCACCGTGAACATCCGCAAGGCCACGTTCAAGCGCAACTACTTCCACGGCTGAGCCGAGAAACGAGAGCCGAACATGTTCGAGACCTTCGAGACCATCCGCTACACCGCTGACGTGGTGTGCATCCGGGGCGGCGCCGTCCTGCTCATCGAGCGGGGATGGCCGCCGCACAAGGGACAGCTCGCCCTGCCGGGCGGGCACGTCGACCCCGGCGAGACCTCTCGCGCCGCCGCCGCGCGCGAGCTGCTGGAGGAGACCGGCGTCCACGTCGACCCCTGGGACCTGAGCCTGATCGGCATCTACGACGCCCCCGACCGCGACCCGCGCGGCCGGTACGTCACCGCCGCCTACCTGGTCGTCGTCCCCGACGACACCACCGCACAGGCAGGAGACGACGCCGCCGCCGTCCGCTGGATCCCGCTCGACAGCGCCCGGGGCCTCGCGTTCGACCACACGGACATCGTCACCACCGCGCGGCTCCGGCAGAACTGCCCCTTCTAGCTACGCCAAGGGCGGCCCCCACCTCACGCCAATGAACGCGGGGCCGCCCTTGTCTCCAGTCCTCAACAGACCTGTTGGAGGTCTCCCAGCATGACGCAGCCCACCACCCTCCTGCGAGCCTTACCGGCGGGAGCTCCCGCCGCGGGCGGGATGCGGTTCTACCTGACCACCCACAAACGGCACTGGGTCAAGCTCACCAACGTGCCGCTGTTCCTGAAGTCCGAGCACTTTGCCGCCGCGGCCAAGCTGTACCCGGCACGCGGCCGGTACGCGGTCGACTCCGGCGGCTTCTCGGAACTCCAGCGCCACGGCCGCTGGACCCGCAGCCCGCGCCAGTACGTGGACGACCTGCGGCGCATCTGGGAATACGTCGGCCCCTACGACTGGGCTGCCGGTCAGGACTGGATGTGTGAGGACCTCATCATCCACGGCGGCACGGCAGGCCCTCTGAAGTTCGCCGGGACTCACCTGAGTGTGCCGGAGCACCAGCGGCGCACCGTGCACAACTTCCTCGACCTGCGCTCCCTCGCACCGACCCTGCGGATCATCCCCACCCTTCAGGGCCGCACCGTGGCGGAGTACCACGCGTGCGCGGACCTGTACGAGAGCTACGGCGTCGACCTGCGCCAGGAACCCACCGTCGGGCTGGGCTCCGTGTGCCGACTTCAGTCCACCAAACAAGGGGCTGCGATCGTCACCGCGATGGCCGCCCGCGGCTACCGCCTGCACGGCTTCGGCTTCAAAATCCTCGGCCTGGAACGCGTCGGGCACCTGCTCGCCTCCGCAGACTCCGCGGCCTGGAGCTACCACGCCCGCAAGCGGCCCCCGCTGCCCGGCCACCCGCACAAGAACTGTGCCAACTGCATCGACTACGCCCTGATGTGGCGCACGCGAGTGATCAGCGCCATCCCCACCCACCGGCAAACGCTGCTCACCGACCGGAGCGCAGCATGAACCAGCCCCTGACCGTAGATCTGTCGTGCCTGCCGCTGCTCGCCTCAGCCCTCACCGCGGCGGAACGCGGCTGGCCCGTCATCCCCCTGCACCCGCAGGCAAAGCGGCCCGCCGGGCACCCAGAACGGGCCTGCGCCCGCACCGGCCGCTGCACCAATGGGCACCGCAAGCCCGAGCAGCGCGCCACCACCAACCCCGACCTCATCCACGCCACATGGGCGTCCCGCCCGTACAACGTGGGCATCGCGACCGGCCCGGCCGGGCTGCTCGTCCTCGACCTGGACGTGTGTAAGCCCGAAGAACCAGAAGGAGCGCCTGACGGCGCCACTTCGTTTGCGGCGCTCTGCGAGCGCACCGGCAAGGTCGTCCCCACTACCTACCGGGTGCGGACCGCGCGCGGTGGGGAGCATCTGTACTTCGCCGCCCCGACCGGGGTGCGGTTGAAGTGCAGCGCGGGCCGTCTCGGGCCGCACATCGACACCCGCGCGTGGGGCGGCTACGTCGTCGCCCCCGGCAGCACCACCCCCCACGGCCCCTACGAGGTCACCTGTGATGCTCCCGTAGCCGAACTGCCCGCTTGGTTGGCCGCGTTGCTCACGGAGCCTCAGAGGGCCGCTCAGGTGCCGGTGCGGGTCCATGACGGCACCCTCGCCGCCCGGACCGCCCTGGAACGTGAGTGCGCGGTCATCGCCGCCGCCACCGAGGGCGGGCCGGACGGCAGGAACAACACGCTGCACCGCAGCGCCTGCAAGGTGGCACGGTTCGTGGCCTGGGGCGACATCCCCCGGCACGTGGTGGAGCAGGCAATCCAGGGGGCGGGGGAGGCTACCGGCCTGCCGCCGGCCGAGTGCCGCACCACCATCCGCAGCGCGCTCGACTGGGTCATCGCCCACGCCACCCCACGGGAGGCGGCATGACGACCCCCACTCCCCCCGCCCTGGATTGCCCCACCCACACCCCGGACCGGCCGCACTCCGCCCCACAGCCTGTGGACACGGTGGCCGTGGGCGAGCCGAAAGGCGCCGCCCGCAAGGGCGTCGTCTCTGCCCTTCGTTCTGACCCGCACCGCGACGACGGCCGCCGCCCCGTCGCGTGGCTGCACATCACCGCACCGCGTGGCGCCATCCCCACCGCCACCTCCACGTGCGCGTGCGGACGCGACCGCTCAGCCATCGGCAAGCCGCGGGTGCTCGCCCTGATCGACGACCACACCGCACACCGGAACACCTGCCCGCTCCGGAGCTCCCAGGAAGGAAGGGCCGCCGCATGACCGACCCCATCGACGGCGCCGCGCTGCTCGACGAAGTGGAAGCCTTCCACCGCCGCTTCAACGTCTTCCCCACTGACGCCGCATTCGTCGCGGTCGCCCTGTGGGACGCGCACGCCCACCTGCTCGACTGCTTCGACTCCACCCCCCGCATCGCGTTCCTGTCACCGGAACCGGGGTCGGGAAAGACACGGGCGCTGGAGATCGTAGAAACGCTCGTGCCGCAGCCCATGACGGCCGTCAACGCGTCCGCCGCTGCCCTGTTCCGGTCCGTCTCCAGCGGCAACGGCAAGCCCACCATCCTGTTCGACGAGATCGACACCGTCTTCGGACCCAAGGCAGGGGACAACGAGGAGCTACGCGGCTTCCTCAACGCCGGACACCGGCGCACCGGGGTCACCTACCGGTGCATCGGCGACGGCGGGCAGCAGACCGTGCAGGCCTTCCCCTCGTACTGCGCGGTCGCGGTCGCCGGTCTCGGCTCCCTGCCCGACACGATCCTGAGCCGTTCCGTCGTCATCCGCATGCGTCGCCGTGCGAGGAACGAGAAGGTGGAGCCGTTCCGGGCCCGCATTCACGAGGCACAGGGCCACAAGCTCCGTGACCGGCTCGCCACGTGGGCAGAGCAGGCACGCGAGTACGTCATGGGAGCCTGGCCGGACATGCCCGACGGGGTCAGCGACCGGCCGGCGGACGTGTGGGAACCCCTGCTCGCCGTTGCTGACGCGGCCGGCGGCGCCTGGCCCGAGCGGGCACGCGCGGCCTGCGTGACGCTGGTGACCGCCTCCAAGGCCAACGACAAAGGCAGTCTCGGAGTCCGGCTGCTGACCGACCTGCGCGACCACGTCATGGTCGGCATCGACCGCCTGCCCACCGTCGCCATCCTCGACCGGCTCAACGCCCTCGACGATGCCCCGTGGGCGGACTTGCACGGCAAGCCTCTCGATAACCGGCGGCTGTCGCGGATGCTCGCGGAGTACATGACGGCTGACAACGAGCCCATCACGTCCCGGAACATCAAGGCCGCCGGGAGCGTGCTCAAGGGCTACTACGCCGCCGATCTGTGGGACGCGTGGGCCCGCTACTGCCCCCCACCCGCGGAAAGTCCGCTACCTCCGCTACCGGGCACTGAAAACGCTGCCTGACCAGCACTAACGCGGTAGCGGCAACCGGCCATGGTTGCCGCTACCGCGCCGCTACCCATCCGCTACCGCTACCCCTTCCCGCTACCGCAATCAGGCCCCTGACCTGCGCGGTAGCGGCGGTAGCGGAAGTAGCGGCCCTCAGAGAGACCCCCGACGGACTGTCCCGGAGGAGTCACTGCATGAGCCCTGCCCTGCCCACCACCCACCAGGCGCTGACGGTCCCTGAGGTCATGACGGCTCTCCGCCTGAGCCGCTTCAAGGTCTACGACCTGATCCGCTCCAAGCAGCTCCCGAGCTTCACCGTCGGCCGGGCCCGCCGGGTCCCCGCCGACGCGGTCCAAGCCTTCATGCAAAACCGACTGGAGGAGGCCGCCTGATGGCCAAGCGCGCCAACGGCGAAGGCAGCATCACGATCCGCAAGGACGGCACGTACCACGGCCGCGTGTACGTGACGACGACCAGCGGCATCCGCAAGCGCGTCTCGGTCTATGGCAAGACCCGCGACGAAGTGCGCCAGAAGATCACCGAACTCCAGGCGCAGGAGAACCAGGGCATCCCGGTGCCCGACACGAACATGAACCTGGAGGACTACCTGACCTACTGGCTCGCGACCGTGGTGAAGGTCCACCGCCGCCCCAAGACCTACCAGGGCTACGAGAGCGTGGCCCGTGTCCACCTGGTCCCCGGGCTGGGCCGCAAGAAGATCCGTACCCTGCGGGCCGCCGAGGTCCGGACGTGGCTGGCCCGCGTTGCCTCCGAGTGCCAGTGCTGCAAGCACGGCTGGGACAAGGAACGGCCCGAGCCGCAGTGCTGCGCGGCGGGGGAGTGCTGCAAGGCTCTGCTGTCCCGTCGCATGGTGCAGTCCATCCACGCCGTACTTCGCAATGCGCTCCAGAACGCCGTACGAGAGGAACTGATCGTGCGGAATGTCGCCCAGCTCGTGCAGGTCCCCACGCCCTCATATGACACCGGGAAGGGACTCAGCGTCGCTGACGCCAGGCTTCTCATTCGGGAGTCGGCCGAGGACCGGTTGCATGCGCTGTACGTGCTTGCCCTGGTCCTGGGGATGCGCCGGGGCGAGCTGCTCGGGCTGCGCTGGGACGCGGTCGACCTGGACCGCGAAACGCTGATCGTGGAGCGGGCGCTACAGCGCGTCGACGGTGAGCTGAGGCTGGTCAAGCCCAAGACTCCCGCTTCAGTCCGTACCGTGCCTCTCCCGCCCGTTGTCGTGAAGGCGCTCACCGACCACCGCGAGCGACAGGCGCAGGAGCGGGCCGCCGCCGGCATGGAGTGGAAGGAACACGGGCTGATCTTCACGTCCCGCATCGGCACCCCTTTGGAGCCGGACAACCTGCGGCGGAGCTGGCACCCGCTGCGCGCACGGCTGGGGCTGGAGATCCGGTTTCACGACCTCCGGCACTCCGCCGTCTCACTCCTGCTCGACCTCGGGGTGCCGCCGCACATCGTCCGCCAGATCGTCGGCCACAGCGATATCGGAGTGACCATGAAGGTCTACGCCCACGCGTCGCTGGACGAACAGCGGAAGGCGCTCCGGAAGCTCGGGGACACCCTCTCGTGAGGGCGTTGGCGTACCGGTTGGCGTAGACGGCACGAAAGAGCCCCTCTCCGGTTGTGACGGAGAGGGGCTCACGCCCTGGTCAGGGCTGCGGTGGCTGGGGCCGGGGTCGAACCGGCGACCTTCCGCTTTTCAGGCGGACGCTCGTACCAACTGAGCTACCCAGCCACGAGGTTTCACGTGAAACCTCAGCGGTCCTGACGGGATTTGAACCCGCGGCCTCCACCTTGACAGGGTGGCGAGCACTCCAAACTGCTCCACAGGACCAAGCTTCGTACGACAGTGTCGCACAGGGTGGTGCGTGCCCCCAACGGGATTCGAACCCGTGCTACCGCCTTGAAAGGGCGGCGTCCTAGGCCGCTAGACGATGAGGGCTATCGGCCCGCCTGGGCGCTTCTCAGCGCGTCGGGGACGTGAGAAGCATATGGGATGGCGGGAGCTATCGCCAAAACGGTTTAGGGGGAGGGGCGCGCGGGAGAGGGGGTGGCCTCCCTGGAGGTGCCGGGGGAGGGGCTCGGGGAGTTGCTCGGGGAGTTGCTCGGGGAGGGGGTCGCGCCCGGCTGGTTCTCCTCCGCCAGGTGGCGGCTGACCTCGGCTGTCGTGAGGCCGAGACCGCCCAGTTCGATCTCGTCCCAGGCCTGCAGGCGGCGGGTGTCGCGGTCGAAGTAGAGGATCGACGCCTCGATGGGGTCCGGGTGCTCGCCCTCGATCGCGCGCAGTCCGCTGCCGCCCGTGGAGCCCTCGATCCGGAGCCGTGTGCCGTAGGTCAGGATCTCCATCTCGTCGTGGTGGATGTGCCCGGCCAGGACCAGGGGCACGGTCCCGTCGACCTCGCGGGCCGCCGACGGTTCGTGGGCGATGGCCACGTCGACCGGGGTGCCGGCGGCGCTCTGGTCGCGCAGGGCCGTCGCCAGGCGGGCTCCGGCCAGCTCCTGGGACCGGTCGCCACCGGCCTGCTGGGAGCGGTCCGGGGTGAACTGGGGGTCGCCGATCCCGGCGAAGCGCAGCCCCTTGATCGTCTTCGCCCGGCCGCCGTCCAGGACGTGGACGTTCTCCAGGCCCTCCAGATAGCGCTGGGTGATCATCGAGTCGTGGTTGCCGCGCACCCAGACGTAGGGGGCTCCGAGGTGCTCCACGGGGTCGAGGAAGCCGTTCTCGGCGGCGGTCCCGTGGTCCATCGTGTCGCCCGAGTCGACGATCACGTCCACCTTGTACTGCTCCACCAGCGAGGCGATGATCTTCCAGCTCGCCGGGTTGAGGTGGATGTCGGAGACGTGCAGCACCCGGAGGGTGGAGGGGTCGGGCGCGTAGGCGGGGAGGGTGGAGGTGGCGTCGTAGAGCTTGGTCACGTTGGTGACCAGGCGGGCGAGCTCCTTCTGGTAGACGTCGAACTCCGTGACGATGCTGCGCGCGTTGCCGACCAGTGACGGGGCCGAGGTGAGCAGTCCGGAGAACCTGGGTTCCAGGACGGAGTCGGGGCGCCAGGTGGCGTACGCCGTGCCGCCCGAGGCGGCGAGCAGGGCGAGGGCGAGTCCGCCGGCGGCCACGGCGCGGCGGGGCCGGCGGTAGACCACGAGGCCCAGGGCGGTGGCTCCCGCGACGACCGCGACGCCCGAGCGTACGGCCAGGTCGAGGGTGCCGCGACCGACGTCGTCGGTGACCTCGTCCGGGAGGCCGGAGAGGCGTTCGGGGTGGTCGACCAGGGCCTGGGAGCGGTCCGGGTCGAGCTGGTCGACGTTGACGTCCAGGCGGACGGGGGCGACGTGGCTGTCCAGCTCCAGCGCGCCCAGGGGGGAGATGTTGATCTTCGTGCCGCCGGTGAGGGAGGGGCGCAGGGTCATGGTCGTGTTCATGGGGCCGACCGGGACCCGGACGTTGCCGACGACCAGCAGGCCGAGCCACGCGCCGCACAGGACGACGGCCACGAGACCCGCCGCGCGGGCCCAGGGGTGCGGCTGCGGCACGAGCGCGATCGTGGCGGGTGCCTGGCGCGAGCGGTAGCGGCGGGCCAGGGCGCGCGGGACTCTGCGGATCGGGTTCAGGACACTCCGGACAGCGGCGGGGACGCGGGCCATTGGTCCCGTATGCCCATGTCCCGGGGCGGGTATGCGGCGCCGGGAGGCTCTCGTACGGAGGTGTCGTGGCTGACAATGGGCCTGTGCTGGAGATGACGCGCGAGGAGTTCGAGGAACTGGTCGCCGAGGCGCTGGACCGGATCCCGCCCGAGCTGACGCGCCTGATGGACAACGTCGCGGTGTTCGTGGAGGACGAGCCGCCGGCGGACGATCCCGAGCTGCTCGGGCTGTACGAGGGGACTCCGCTGACCGACCGGGGTGAGTGGTACGCCGGTGTGCTGCCGGACCGGATCACCGTCTACCGGAATCCGACGCTGCGGATGTGCGCGTCGCGTGAGGACGTCGTCGCCGAGACGGAGATCACCGTGGTGCATGAGATCGCGCACCACTTCGGCATCGACGACGAGCGTCTTCACGCGCTGGGATACGGCTGAGCGGGTTGTGAATGCGGGGCGCGTGTCCTCTTGTGGGCGGCGGGAGTTGGAGGTGTTGACTCCATCACCCTTCCCGGAGGTGGCCCCGTGCGCCCCTTGTACGTAACCGTCCGCCTGGCCGCCACGGTCGTGGCCGTCGCCGCTGCCGCCGGTTGTATGAGCGTCGGCGACGACGACGCGGGCGGGAGCGCCAAGCCGTCGCGCTCCGCCGCGCAGCGGGCCGGCGAGGGGGTGGACGGCGGGTCGGTGGTGTCGGGCGGGGCCGGCGGGCGCGGTCCGGCGGCCGACGGCAGGCACGGGCGCGGCAAGGGCGAGAAGGGCACGAAGGGGAAGAAGGGCGAGCGCGGGCGAAAGGAGTCGGCGTCGCCCGACGCGTCGCCCGCCCCCGAGGCGAGCGCGTCCATGACGGGTGGCCAGAAGCCGGGGAAGCCGGCCGGACCGACGCCGAAACCGCCAGCTCCGCCCGTCCCCACGCGGACGCCCGAGCCGGAGCCCACACCGACGCCGCAGGAACCGACGGCGTCACCGGAGCCGACGGCGAAGCCCGAGCCTTCGTCGTCGGCGCACGAGCCGCCGGTGCCGCAGCTGGTCCAGCGGGAGCCGGCGCCCGAGGCGGGATGGCCGGCGTAGGGGTGGAGGCGAGTTGCGTAGGTCACATCGGATGGCGGGAAGTTGTCCGTGGGACGGGGGGTCGAGAGGTGCCGGGACGTGCCCCCGTGCGTTCCCGCTGTTGCCGTCCGCGCCGTGGGTTTGCCTTGTGGGGCCCGGACTGCGTATGGTGGCAGATCGTTTGATCCCATCTTGCCCGGCGCCACCGCAGAGCGCGCCGTGTGGCGCGTACTCTCCCTTGCCGTGGTGGACCGCATTGAGGCGGTCGTATTGCGAATCGCGAATCACGGAGTTGACGGGCGCGTGCCGACGAGACTCCGGAAGGTTTCGCATTCGCATGTCCATTGCCAGTACTGATCACGTCGTCGTGCCCGAGAACGAGGCCGTCGAGGACGCTCCCGAGGCCACGTTCGCGGACCTCGGTCTTCCCGAGGGCGTCGTGCGCAAGCTCGCGCAGAACGGCGTGACCACCCCCTTCCCGATCCAGGCCGCGACCATCCCGGACGCCCTGGTCGGCAAGGACATCCTCGGCCGGGGCCGCACCGGCTCCGGCAAGACCCTCTCCTTCGGTCTGCCGACCCTGGCCACGCTGGCCGGCGGCCGGACCGAGAAGCACAAGCCGCGTGCCGTCATCCTCACGCCGACCCGCGAGCTCGCCATGCAGGTCGCCGACGCGCTCCAGCCGTACGGCGACGTCCTCGGCCTGAAGATGAAGGTCGTCTGCGGCGGTACGTCGATGGGCAACCAGATCTACGCCCTGGAGAAGGGCGTCGACATCCTGGTCGCCACCCCGGGCCGGCTGCGCGACATCATCAACCGCGGCGCCTGCTCGCTGGAGAACGTGCAGATCGCCGTGCTCGACGAGGCCGACCAGATGTCCGACCTGGGCTTCATGCCCGAGGTGACGGAGCTGCTGGACCAGATCCCGGCGGGCGGTCAGCGGATGCTCTTCTCCGCGACCATGGAGAACGAGATCAAGACCCTCGTCGACCGCTACCTGAACAACCCGGTCAGCCACGAGGTCGACGCCGCGCAGGGTGCCGTGACGACCATGTCGCACCACATCCTGATCGTGAAGCCCAAGGACAAGGCGCCGGTCACCTCCGCGATCGCCTCCCGCAAGGGACGGACGATCATCTTCGTGCGGACGCAGCTGGGCGCCGACCGCGTCGCCGAGCAGCTGCGGGACGCCGGTGTGAAGGCCGACGCGCTGCACGGCGGCATGACCCAGGGCGCGCGGACGCGGACCCTGGCCGACTTCAAGGACGGGTACGTCAACGTCCTCGTCGCCACGGACGTCGCCGCGCGCGGTATCCACGTCGACGGCATCGACCTGGTGCTGAACGTGGACCCGGCCGGCGACCACAAGGACTACCTGCACCGCGCGGGCCGCACGGCGCGCGCCGGCCGGACCGGCACGGTCGTCTCCCTGTCGCTGCCGCACCAGCGGCGCCAGATCTTCCGGCTGATGGAGGACGCGGGCGTCGACGCCGGGCGCCACATCATCCAGGGCGCCGGCGCCTTCGACCCGGAGGTCGCCGAGATCACCGGCGCCCGGTCCATGACCGAGGTCCAGGCCGAGTCGGTGGGCAGCGCCGCGCAGCAGGCCGAGCGCGAGGTGGCCCAGCTCACCAAGGAGCTGGAGCGGGCGCAGCGGCGGGCGGGCGAGCTGCGGGACGAGGCCGACCGGCTGCTCGCGCGGGTCGCGCGTGAGCGGGGCGAGGAGCCGGCGGCGGCCGTCGCCGAGTCCGGTGACGTCCCGGCCGGTGTCGAGGTGTCGGTGCCGGAGCAGCCGACCGCGAAGGACGTCGAGCGCGAGGAGCGGGCCGAGGCGCCCACGTCGTCCGTGCCGTCTTCCGCGTCTTCCGCGTCCTCCGCGTCCTCCGCGTCCTCTGCGTCCTCTGCGTCCGCTCCGTACGAGCGGCGGGAGCGTCGTGACGACCGCGGCGGGTACGGGCGTGACCGCGAGCGGTCCTTCGACCGTGACCGGGGCGAGCGTGGCGACCGGGGAGACCGGGGCGGCCGGTCCTACGACCGTGACCGTGGCGCGCGTTCGTTCGAGCGTCGTGACGACCGGGGCGGTTTCAACCGGGACCGCGACCGTGACCGTGGCGCGCGTTCCTTCGACCGCGACCGCGGGGGTTTCCGCCGCGACGACCGTGCCGACCGGGGCGAGCGGAGCGACCGCGGGGGTTTCCGCCGCGACGACCGTGCCGACCGCGGCGAGCGGAGCGACCGGCCGGGCTTCCGCCGCGACGACCGGGGCGACCGCGCCGGCCGTGGCTCCTTCGACCGTGACCGTGGCGGCCGTTCGTTCGAGCGTCGTGACGACCGGGGCGGTGTCAACCGGGACCGCGACCGCGACCGCGGCGGCTTCCGCCGGGACGAGCGCGGCGGGCACCGCGGCAGCGACCGTCCTTTCAACCGCGACCGCCGGGACGACCGTCCGGGCTTCCGCTCCGGCGGGCACGACCGTCCGTACGGCCGTCGTGACGACCACCGCGGTGGCACCGGTTCCTTCCAGCGCCGCGAGGACAAGCCGCGCTGGAAGCGCAACGGCTGACACACAGGTGTGAGGAGCGCCGTGGCCGCACCCGCGAGGGCGGCCACGGCGCTTCGCCGTTCCGGGGGGCGGTGGACGCGCCGACCCGCCCGAACCGGCGGATCCCCGCCCCTCGTCGGCCTGTTTCCCCCTCCGGCAGGGCCGTGAGGCCGATACCCGATCGGAGACGCGGCGTCGTCCGGCTATGCTCGTGGGGGCAACATCGCCTGGGCCCTTAGCTCAATTGGCAGAGCAGTGGACTTTTAATCCATTGGTTGTGGGTTCGAGTCCCACAGGGCCTACCGGACTCCTCGGGGTCGGGACCTCCGCTGACCTGGTCAGACGGGGGTTCCGTCGTTTCCGGGGCCTGATCGTCGCTGGAATCCGTAGGCGAAGTGGTCACCAAGTGGTCACGCTGGCCCGCTGCTGGCCCGACCGGCGCTGCCTTCCTGGCGCGCGGGACGAGCGCCGAAGCACGGTCCGCAGCGTCCCGCCCGACACCGCCCAGCAGATGGCTGTAGGTGTCCGACGTGATCGTGATCGTGGAGTGCCCGAGGCGCTTGGACACGATCGCCATGTCCACCCCGGCCGCGAGCATCAGCGACGCCTGACCGTGCCGCAGGTCGTGCAGCCGTACCCGGCGAATGCCGGCCGCGTCGACCAGGGCGCCGAGCAGCTTGGTGACGTCGTCCGGGCGCAGAGGGTTGCCGTCCTCCCGGGCGAACACCAACCCGTGGTCGGCGTACGCGTCGCCCCATGCCTCCCGCTCGGCGTCCTGGCGCAACTTGTGCGCGATCAGGGCGCCCACGGTGTTCTCGTCCAGGTCGATGACCCGGTCCTCACCAGACGCGGTCTTCGGCTTGCCGAAGGACACCCCGAGGCGTCCGGCCGCGCAGCACGGGCACGGGGTGCCGGCGCCTGCTGGTTCTTCTTCCGGCCGGACTCCTGGACGAGCTGCTGCCGGACCACGATCACCCGGCGCGTCAGGTCGATGTCGTCCCAGCGCAGGCCCACGGCCTCACCGCGGCGCGTCCCGGTACCGGCGATCGTCTCGAACAGGGCGCCGAGCCGGTGTGAGCCGATCGAGTCCAGGAACTGGCCCAGCTCTGCGGCCTCCCACGGGGCGCGCCTTGCGCCGCTGAGCCTTGGGCAGCTCCACGTCCTTCGCCGCGTTGAACGTCACCGGACGCTGCCGTACGGCCGTGGACAGGGCGCTGCGCAGCGTCGCATGGACCCGGCGCACGGTCGCCGCCTTCCGCTTCCGGTCGTCCAGCGCGGCCAGCATCCGGTCAGCGTGCTGCGGGCGCAGGTCCCGTAGCCCGGCGGCACGGTCGACGCCGGTTCACCGAGCTGTGGTTCCACCGCGGCACGTCGACCGGCACGGTGTCCCCGGCGAAGGCCCGGGAGATCGCGCGGGAGATGCGCGCCTTTGCGGCCCGGCTGGACGCGCTGAGCGATGTGGCCGACGAGATCGCCGCGGACGACTACGAGGCCGGCGCGTGACTGCCTGCTCCGCTCGCCGAAGCCCTGGCGCCCACCGCGGCGCCGGGGCCTCCGGCATGCGTGACGCACTCCTGAACAACCCGTACGGGCTCACCCTCCGCGAGGTGAAAGCCGAGATCCGCCACCTGTCCGCCCGTGGCTGGCAGACGTGGGAGATCCGGCGCCGCTTCGCCAGCACCCGCAAGGACACCACCGAGTGACCGAGCACGACAGCGCACCCCCATGGGGCGCGCGGGACGACGAGCGCACCAGCCTGGAGAGGGCCGTGGTCGGCACGGCGCTGCTCAACCCGCAGCAGTTCACCGACCTCGCCGAAATCATCGACCCGGGCATGCTGCGCCACGCTCCCGCGCGCCTCATCTGGGACCTACTCTCCCAGCGCATCGCCGCCGGCGAGCCCACCGACTATGTGGCCCTCCAACTGGCCATGCCCGAGGAGGACCTGAAGCGGATCGGCGGTCCGCCCGTCTTCAGCACCCTCGGACAGCACTCCGTTGGCGACGCACGATGGCACGCCGAACAGCTCCAACAGCTCCACGTACGCGAGCAGCTGGCCGCACAACTCCGCGGCGCCCTCGCCCGAGTGGAGCGGGACAAGGACATCGACGGCGCCCTGAGCGTGGTCAGCGACCTGGACTCGTACGTCACCGGCTCCAGCACAGCGCCCACCGACTGGGAAGACGTCGACCTCGGCCCCGTCCTCGACGGCTCCCACAAGCCGCTCAACGCCACGGTCGGCGCACGTGATGACGGAATCGGGCTCTTCTACCCGGGCCGCGTCAACGGCATCCAGGGCGAGAGCGAAGCCGGGAAGTCCTGGGTGGCACTGATCTGCTGCCTGATCGAGATCAACCGCGGCAACCACGTCTTCTACCTCGACTTCGAGGACTCAGAGGACGGCGTGGTCGACCGCCTGCGGCTGATCGGCGCAGCACCCGAAACGATCCGGGCCCGGTTCCACTACATCCGCCCAGGCAGCGCCCCCACACCCGGGGTCGTAGGTGCGGTCGCACGCCGCGTAGAGCAGTACCGGGCCACGCTCGTCGTCGTCGACGGCGTCACCGAGGCCATGACCCTGCTCGGTCTGGAGCTGAAGGAGAACTCCGAGATCGCCGCCTTCGGTCGCAAGTTCCTGCGGCCCCTCGCCGACACCGGGGCTGCGGTCGTCTCCCTGGACCACGTGGTCAAGAGCAGCGAGTCCCGGGGCCGGTACGCCCTCGGAGGTGTCCACAAGCTGAACGCCGTCAACGGCGTCCAGTACATGCTCGAGGCCGTGCGGCCCTTCGGTGTCGGCACCGAAGGCCGTAGCCGCCTCCGCATTGCCAAGGATCGGCCGGCGCAGGTCCGTAAGAACGCGCTCCCCGGTGGCAGAAACCCCCTGCACTGGTTCGCAGACCTCGTGCTCAGGTCCGAGAGCGACGACTTCGCCGAGGCCCACCTGTACCCGCCGATCCAGCGTCCCGACGACCCCGCCGAGATGACCGCTGAGGAGGAGAAGAACGCCAAGGAGGAGGCCGACTCAGGGACCGGAGAGAGGCTGTGCTGGGCGCACTGGCCGCCGCCACCGAGCCGCTGAGCAAGACCGCCATCGAAGCGCTGGTGTCGGGCCGTACGAGCGTCACCCGCCGAGCGCTCACCCAGCTCGTGCACGAAGGCCGTGTGGAGGTCACGACCGGTCCGCGGAACGCGACGCTTCACAGCCTGCCGCCGAAGAGCAAGCCATGATCCCTGACCCCGTCCCGTGGTTGGTCGCCATGTTCCGGCAGAACGGTATCTCCGCAGTTCACAGCGTTGCCGACCCCGTCCCGGCGAATCCGTCCCGCCGAACGATGCCTGACGGAACATCACGGGACGGGGTCACTTGCGTACCGACCTGCACAAACGGTTCCTAGCGCGACCCCGTCCCACCCCGTCCCGACTCCGTCCCGGACGCGGTCAAGCGACCCCGTCCCCCGTCCCCCTCTCTTTAGGGGACGGGGACGGAGTCGCGACGTCACATCCGCCACAACCACCGATCGGAGCACCTCGTGACCGAACCCACGTCCCACGTCGAGCAGCAGGTACAAGCCCGCATCGCCGCCGCCCGCATCCGCGTCCAGGCCGCCAAGAAGCGACGCGACGAACTCGCCGCAGCACGCCGCCGAGGACTCGCCGCACGCCACGCACAGAAACTCCGCCGCTTCCTCGCGCTTACATCCGCTTCGACGCGGACTGGACCCCTCACCTGCTCGGGCTGGACCCGACCACGGTCCGCGGCTGGACGCACGAGGGCCGCTCGCGCCGGATGAGCCGCGAGCAGCTGGTGCAGGATGAGCCGCGAGCAGCTGGTGCCGTTCATGGAGATCGTCTTCCGCGAGCTGCTGGCGGCGGAGGAGGCGGCGGACGCGGCCGACGCCGGCCGGTGCATGACCGTGGCCGACCTGGAGTCGGCGGCGCGGGCCGCGCGGTCCGACGGTGCGCAGGACATGACCCCGCTCACGGTGCGGATGTCCGGGACGGGGCGGTTCCTCGCCGTCGGGGCGGGCGGCGGTACGGCGGCGGGCGCCGGTGGAGGCCGGCCGCGCAGGCCGGCGAGCAGCCGCCCTTCACGCTCGACCCGCCGCCGCTGTACGGGGAGGACATCCTGCGCGAGCGGAGGGAGAAGGGCGCCGTGGACGAGAACACACTGCGCGTGGAGTTGGCCCCGGGGCCCGTCTGAAGGCCGTGCGCCACCAGGCGTCGGCGCGGACGGACGGGCCGACTCCCGCTCTGACGGAGGGGAGCAGAGCGGGGACCGACGAGCCTCTCACCCACTGACGTGTGCGGCGCCGGGTCTCCCGGCGCCGCGGGGCCGTGGCCTCACCCGGTGGCGAGCATCCCCGACCGCAGGCGGGCCACCGTGCGGGACAGCAGCCGGGAGACGTGCATCTGGGAGATGCCGAGGCGGGCGCCGATGTCGGCCTGGGTGAGCTCCTCCACGAAGCGCAGGTGGAGGATGAGGCGCTGGCGCTCGTCGAGTTCGGCGACGAGGGGGGCCAGGGCGTGGAAGTTCTCGACGAGTTCGAGGGCCGGGTCCTCCTCGCCGATGAACGCCGAGAGGGTCGCGTCGCTCTCGTCCGCGTCGCTGCTGACGGTGGCGTCGAGCGAGGAGGACGTGTAGCCGTTGGACGCGATCTGGGCCTCGACGACCTCTTCCTCGGAGAGGTTCATCAGCGCGGCGAGCTCGGCGACCTTGGGGGAGCGGCCGAGGCGGGAGGCGAGTTCCTCCGTGGCCTTGGCCAGTTCCGTACGGGCCTCCTGCAGCCGGCGCGGCACGTGCACCGCCCAGGACGTGTCACGGAAGAAGCGCTTGATCTCGCCGATGATGTACGGCACCGCGAAGCTGGTGAACTGCACCTCGCGGGAGACCTCGAAACGGTCGATCGCCTTGATCAGGCCGATGACGCCGACCTGGACGACGTCCTCCATCGACTGGCCGCCGGCCCGGAAGCGGCGCGCCGCGAACCGCACCAGCGACATGTTCATCTCAATGAGCGTGTTGCGGGCGTACTGGTATGCGGGCGTGCCCTCCTCCAGTACGGCCAGCCGCTCCAGGAACTGGCCCGTCAGCTCGCGCGCGTCTTGTGGGGCGAGCTTCTGGGGCTCCGCGATCTGCGGCAGCTCCTCACCGGTCTCGGTGGCGGAATCCGTCGTCGTGCCGATGCGCATGGTCGCGGTCACGGGCCCTCCCTCTGTTTCCGGCCCGCTTTCCTACCCCCACAGGCCACCTCAAGCGCCGTTACCCGCTACCGGGCCGCCCATGCCCCGCATACGCCCCGCCGAGAGGTAGGCCACAGGCGGCGCAGGTCGCGGCGGTGTCGGGGTACCCGCACAGGTGCGATGCAGGCGAGAGCGGAAGGGCAGGGCGGTGCGGCGTGGCAGAGGAGGCCCGGGAGGCGGCCGAGCGGACAGTTGTCGTTTGACAACTATAGCCATGGGGCAACAAAGTAACCCTGCTGAGCGGGTGCCGGGAAGGATCCGGAAAGGACGAACCGGTGGCGCGACGAACAGTTCAGGCAGTCCGGGTGCCGGACGCGCGGGAATCGCCGGAGTCGTCGTGTATCTGTGCCGCCGCCGCGTCGCAGAACGCCTCCAGTCCCTGCAGCAGCGCGGCCCGCTTGTCGGCGGGCATCTGGTCGAGCACCGCGCGCAGCGCCTCTTCCCGGCGCAGCCGCAGATCGACCAGGAAGGCCCGGCCCCGGTTGCTGAGCCGCAGCCGCACCTCGCGCCGGTCGGCCGGGCTCGTCACACGCTCGACGAACCCGGACGCCTGCAGCCGGTCGCAGAGCCGGCTCGTCGAGGGCGGCGTGGAGGCGAGGGAGTCGGCGAGGGTGCGCAGGTTGATGCCCTCGTGGTGCTCGAGGATGAGCAGCACGCGCAGCTGGGACGCCGAGGCGGGCGCCGTGGAGGCCCTGCCCCACAGGACTTCCAGCAACTCCGCGGCCGTCGAGGTCACACGGGCGACCTCGGTGGGCTCAGGGCGGGGTCGGAGGGAAGTCACAGTCACTCTCTCGCAGGCACTGGGATGGCCGTCAGCGTACTAGGCGGGCGGAAACCGGGCGGTACCACTGCCCGGAGGCGCAGGCCGGGGCCTCGGCAGCGCGGCCGGCCGCCGAGCCGGCCTCCCGAGGGCCGCACGCCCCGCCGTCGCTCTCGCTCCCCCCCGGCCCGTGTCCGAGCGGCCGCCGTTCGCCGGTCCGCTCCCCCCGAACCGTTCACGTCCGATGAAGGAATGGTGACTCGACCACCGTGACCACGACCATGCGGAGATTCGTCGCCGCCGAGCGCGCCCTGCGCACGGCGGCGCCCCACCAACTGCTGGAAGCGGTCCACCGTGTACTGGCCGATCAGTACGCGGCGGACTCCGTCGAGCTGTTCCTGGCCGACTACGGCATGACCGTGCTGCAGCCCGTCTCCGAGCTGCCGCACACCCTCGAACCGCTGCCCGTCCACAACAGCCCGGCGGGCCGGGCCTTCGGCGCCCAGGAGCCCTACGTCGAAGCCCTCCCGGGCCGCCCGGACGGCCCGGTGCGCGCGCACCTGCCGGTCTCCGTGCGCGGCGACCGGCTCGGCGTGCTGTCGGTGACCCTGCCGGGCCGCGCGCACGCCGAGGGCTGCCTCGGTGAACTGGCCGAGATCGCCGAGGTGCTGGCGCACGAGGTGGTCGTGGCCGAGCGGGACACCGACCTGTACCTCCAGGCCCGCCGCAGGGACCGGCTCACGCTCGCCGCCGAGATGCAGTGGCAGCTGCTGCCGGGCCGCTCCTGCGCCCGCCCCGAGTACGAGCTGGGCGCCCAGCTGGAACCGGCGTACGCGATCTTCGGCGACAACTTCGACTGGTCCGCCACGGGCGACACCCTCAGCCTCTACGTCACCAACGGCATGGGCGAGGGCATAGAGGCCTCCCTGCTGACCAACCTCGCGATCAACGCGCTGCGCAACGCGCGCCGGGCCGGGCTCTGCCTCGCCGACCAGGCGGCCCTGGCCGACCAGGCGGTGTACGCCCACTACCAGGGTCGCTGTTACCTGTCCGTGCTCATGCTCGACCTCGACCTGCCCACCGGGCGGGTCCGGGCCGTCGACGCCGGGTCGCCGCGACTGCTGCGACTGCGCGCCGGGACGGTGGAGCGGGTGGCGTTCGACGCCCAGCTGCCGCTCGGCATGTTCGAGGAGACCGACTACGTGGCGCAGGAGTTCACCGTCGAGCCCGGCGACCGGCTCGTCTTCGTCAGCGACGGCGTCTACGACGTCGCCTCCCCGGGCGGCGAGACCTACGGCGACGCCGCCCTGGCCCGGGCGATCCAGGCCACCCGGCTGCTCCCGGCCGCCGAGGTGCCCCGGGCGGTGCTCCGCGAGCTGACCGGCCACCGCGGCCCGTCCGTCGCGGACGACGACGCGCTGGTGGTGTGCCTGGACTGGCGTGGGCGCTGAGGGACGGGGCAGGCGCAGTTCGAGGAGTCGTCGGAGAACTGTTTGGTGGTGTCGTACGTCGGCACTAATGTTTGTCATACGGCAAGTAATGGCCGAGGTGCCGAGCGCGACCTCGGTCCGGTCCGTGCAAGGGAGCGATGCAAGTGTCGGTGTCGGAAGAGAACGCTGAACGGGAGCCGGCCGCGCACCGGGTGAGCGCCTTCCTCGAACGGCGCCGGGAGCAGATCGCCCAACGCTGGGCGGACACCGCGCTGTTCCGCACCGTCTTCACTGTGTCACGTGACGAGGCGGTGGAGGCCGGCAGGGCCGTGGCCGCCGCGCTGGCGGCGGTGGCGGCCGGCGGGCGGCTGGAGGACATCCGGGCGTCCGGATTCGAGGCGGTGCGCGACCAGTTGGGCCGGATGGCGGCCTCCCGCGCGCGTACGGGCCTGGACCTGGACGGGGTCGCCATCGAGGTGGCCGCCCTGCGCGAACCCGCGGCCGAACTGCTGCGCGCCGAGTTCGAGGACCCGCACTCGGCCGAGGCGCAGGAGTGCGTCGTGGCGCTGACCGTGCTGATGGGCACCCTGCGCCTGGTCGTGATGGAGACCACGATCAGCGCGGGCGAGGAGCTCATCGCCCGCCAGCGCGAGCAGCTGCACGAGGTCGCCACCCCGGTCATCAAGCTCTGGGAGGGCACCGTCGCCGTACCGCTGATCGGCACGCTGGACAGCGCGCGCAGCCAGGTGGTCATGGAGAGCCTGCTGAACGCGATCGTCGCCGAGCGCGCCCGGTACGCCATCCTCGACATCACCGGCGTGCCCACGGTCGACTCGCTGGTCGCCCAGCACCTGATGAAGACGGTGGCCGCGGCGCGGCTGATGGGCGCCGAGTGCATCGTCTCCGGCATCCGGCCGGCGATCGCGCAGACCATCGTGCACCTGGGCATCGACCTCGGCACGGTCCTCACGCGCTCGAGCCTGGCGGACGCCCTGGCCTACGCGCTGAGCGAGCAGGGCGTCGAGATCGCGCCCCTGCGGGCCGCCGGCCGGGCCACGGACGCGGGGGCGCGGTGACCGGGGCCGCGGGGCCCGTGGCGTCCGGATCCGCGGACCACGGGGCCGCGGACCACGGGGCCGCGGGGTACGGGTTCCCGGTCGGCGGGTCCGCGGCCGGGCACGCCTTCACGGTGCCGGTCCTGCGGCTGGGAGACATCCTGCTCGTCACCCTGCAGGGCGAGTTGCACGACGGGATGGCCGAGCAGCTCCAGCAGGACATCACGGACCGCATCTCGCAGACCCGGGTGAACGGGGTCGTCATCGACATCTCCGGTGTGGAGATCGTCGACTCCTTCCTGGGCCGGGTCCTCGCGGAGATCGCCTCCGGGGCGAAGCTCCTGGCGGCCCGTACGGTGCTGGCCGGGATGCGCCCGGCGGTGGCGATCACGCTGGTCGAGCTGGGGCTGACGCTGCCCGGGCTCAGCACCGCCCTGGACGTCGAACGCGCGATGGAGCTCCTCGCCGAGGCCGAGTGCGAGGGGAGCCCGTGATGCAGGCCTCCCACCAGGCGGCCACGGCCACCCTGCCGATCGCGTCGGACGCCGACCTGGCCTGGGTACGGCAACAGGTCCGTCAGACCGCCGCCGAGCTCGGCTTCGGCCTCGTGCAGCAGACCAAACTCGTCACCGCGGCAAGCGAACTGGCCCGCAACACCCTGGTCCACGGCGGCGGCGGCCATGTGCGGATCACCCCGCTGGTGAGCGGCCAGGCGAAGGGGCTGAGGCTGGCCTTCGTCGACACCGGGCCCGGCATCCGCGACCTGGACCAGGCCATGACCGACGGCTACACCAGCGGCGGCGGCCTGGGGCTCGGCATGAGCGGGTCCAAGCGGCTGGTCCACGAGTTCGAGGTGGAGAGCAGGCCCGGTGAGGGGACCACCGTCACGGTCGCGGCCTGGGCCACCGCCGTACCGCCCTCCCGGCCGGGGTCGTGATGAGCAGGGTCTGGGACGTCCCGGTGGACGACTCGACCCGGGTGCGGGACGTCCGGGTGGCGACCGAGGAGGCCAGCGCCTGCGCCGGGCTCGCACCCCACCGCACCGCGGCCGCCGCGCTGGTGGCGACGGAGCTGGCCACGAACCTGTCGCGGCACGCCGACGGCGGGCGCGTGCTCATCAACCTCGTCGAGCGCGGCCCCGACGCCGGCCGGCGCATGTCCGTGCAGATCGTGTCGATGGACCACGGCCCCGGCATCCCGGACGTGGCGGCGGCGATGCGCGACGGCTACACCACGACCGTCGCCTCGCTCGGCGCGGGGCTCGGCACCTGCAAGCGCATAGCGAACGACTTCGACCTGCACAGCGCCCCGGGCCGGGGCACGGTGGCCGTGGCCCGCGTCGACCACGACCCCGTCGTCCGGGGGGTGCGCCCGCCGTTTCCGCGGGTCGGCGGCGTCAACGTCCCCCTGGGCCGGGCCGGGCAGTCCGGCGACGCGTGGGCCAGGGTGTGCGCGGGCGAGCGCCTGACCCTGCTGCTCGCCGACGGCCTCGGCCACGGCGCCAAGGCCGCCGACGCCTCCATGACGGCCGTGCGGGACCTGCCTGGTGTGGCGCACCTGTCGCCCTCCGAGATCCTGCGGCAGCTGGGCACGTCCCTGCGCCCCACCCGGGGTGCGGCCGTCGCGGTCGCCCAACTCGACCTGGGTTCAGGACAGTTGCACTTCGCCGGCATCGGCAACGTCGGTGCCCGGCTGCGCACCGGGAGCACCTGGCGGCCGCTGCTGTCCCAGCCGGGCATCGTCGGCGCCCGGGCCCCGGTGTCCGTGCCCGTGCAGCATCAGCCCTGGCACGACGACAGCCTGCTGGTCCTCCACAGCGACGGCCTGCCCGCGCGCTGGTCCCCGCCCGACGACGCCGTGCTCCTCGGACGCGACCCGGGGCTGGTGGCCGCGGTGGTGCTCAGGGACGCGGGCAGCGCGGCCCGGCCGGTGGGGGACGACACCTGTGTGGTGGTACTCGGCGGTGATCCCGACGGCTCCCGAGCCTGACCTCGGGGTGTGTGCGGGTTCGGGGGGGTCTGGCCTTGGGTTGTGTGCGGGTTCGGGAGGCCTGATCTCGGGTGCGCCGGTTCGGGGACCTTGACCTCGGGCTGTGGGCGGGTTCGGCGTGCCACCGCGGTTCACCGTCAGGTCCGGCCGGGTCTGACCGCGATTCACCGTCGGGTCAGGTGGGCTTGACCGGTTCATCGCGGAGGTGGGCCTGACCGCGACTCACCGTCGGGCCAGGCGAGCCTGACCGGTTCATCGCGGAGGTGGGCCTGACCGCGACTGACCGTCGGGTCAGGTGGGCTTGACCGGTTCATCGCGGAGGTGGGCCTGACCGCGGTTCAGCGCCGGACCCGGGGCGCCTCCTACGGCGAGCCCGGCCCGTCCGGGCGGGGCTGCACCGCCTTCTGAGCGGCCAGGAACCTCCGCAAACCGTGGCGCAGCGCCGCCCGTTCGGCCGGTTCCATGGCCGCCAGGGTGGCGGCCAGGGCCTGGACCCTGCGGCCGGCGACGTCCCTCAGCACGTGATGGCCGGTCTGGGTGAGCCGCAGCTGGACCTCGCGGCGGGTGTCGGGGTGCGGGGCGCGTTCCAGCAGGCCGGCCGCCGCCAGACGGTCGCAGAGGCGGCTGGCGGTGGGCAGCCCGATGCCGAGGCGGTCCGCCAGGGCGGTGAGGTTCAGGCCGGGGGTCGCCTGCAGCGTGCGCAGGGCCCGCAACTGGTGCAGGGACAGCCGCAGGGCCGCGTTCTGGGCGGCGAACGACCACAGTGCCGCGAGGCTCTCCACGGCATCGGCGATCTGTGACGCGACGGCTTCCGGGCCATCGCCCGGTCTCCTCGCCCGGTCGTCACCGGGACTGCCGAGATCGGTCACGAAACGATCACTTTCCATAAGCTCCGGGTACTGCTGAGGTCGCCCTCATTCAAAGGCTGTACCCGGGGAATGGAGGTGCAAGCAGCCGGCGCCGGGTCAGCCCGCGTTCAGCTCCGCCAGTGCGGCGAGCGGCAGCGTGTGCCGGGTCTGCAGGACCTTGGCGCGCAGGTAGCGGACGTTGTGCGCGGTGGTGAAGACCCCGGTGGGGACGCGCTCGCGGACGTCGACGCCAAGGGTGCGCAACTGGGCGGCCTTGTCGGGGTTGTTGGAGAGCAGGTCCAGTGCGCCGATGCCGAGGGCCCGGAGCATCTGGGCCGCCGCCGTGTAGTCGCGGGCGTCCTCGGGCAGCCCCAGGGCCGTGTTCGCCTGGTAGGTGTCCAGGCCCTCTGCAGCGCGTAGGCGTCGAGCTTCTTGTAGAGGCCGATGCCGCGGCCCTCCTGGCGGAGGTGGAGGAGGACGCCGCCGCGCTCGGCGATGCGCTCCACCGCCTCGGGCAGCTGCGGACCGCAGTCGCAGCGGGCCGAGCCGAACAGGTTTCCGGTCAGGCACTCGGAGTGCAGCCGCACCAGCGGCACCGGGCCCGGCTCGCCCAGGACGACCGCCACGTGCTCCCGGCCGTCGGCCAGGCCGTGGAAGGTGACGAGCTCGGCGTCGGCCTCGTAGCCGTCGTGGAAGCGCAGGGGGACCCGGACGCGGGAGTGCTCGGTGGCGAGGATTGCGGGCGTGTCCGGCATGCGGGGCCTCCGGGTTCCGTTTCCTGTTCGGCTGCACGGCCGTACTGCTTCAGTTTTGAAGCAGATTCACGAGCAGAACCCCTCACTGTGCTTGAAACTTGAGGCAACGGCCTTTTGGCGACGAGCACCCCCCGGTGGACCTTGCCGTCGAAGCCGTGGTGGTTGATCTCGACGCGGCGTCGCCCTGGGTCCGGGCAGGTTCCGCTTCGCCCCACCCGGCCGATTCCTGACGGGTGACGCCGCCGATCCGCCCACCTCCGCCGACGCGGCGGTCCGCACGATGCCCGCCGGGCAGTGGCAGAAGATCAAGGACGCCGGGATGGTGCGCAAGGGCTGCCCGGTGACCTCGCCCGACCAACTGCCCGCTCCCATACGAGGCGCGTCACGCGCAGCCGGACGACGACCTCCGCCGCCACGGCACGCCGTCCGGGGCCGGCCGCGCCCCGTCCTCCTGGAGCCCGTGGGCGATCGCCGCGGAGATCTGCTCCAACTGCCCCACCTGCTCCTCGCTGAGCCGGTCGAACAGGCTGTTCCGCACGGTCTCGACATGCCCCGGCGCCGCCCGCTCCAGGAGGGCGAACCCCTCGTCGGTCAGTGCGGCGACGCTGCCCCGCTTGTCGTGGGGGCAGGGCTCGCGCCGCAGCATCCCGTCCCTCTCCAGCCGTGTCACCGCGTACGTCAGCCGGCTGCGCGTGATCTTCAGTTGCTCGGCGAGGTCGGTCATGCGCAGCCGCCGTTCCCCGGACTCCGACAGGACCGACAGGATGGAGTAGTACAGGTGCGGCATGCCGGCGTCCTGCTGGAGCTGCCGGTCGAGCGCGTCCTCCAGGAGCAGCGAGGCGGCGATGAAGGCGCGCCAGGCGCGCTGCTCCTCGGGGGTGAGCCAGCGAGTCGTCATGCCACCAGTGCAGGTTTGTTTCAAACTTGAACCAAGAATGTCCGGTCCCGCCTTCCCGACCAGCCGCGGAGCGTCGATGCCCCACCCGTACGTCCTGCTGTCCGCCGCCGTCTCCCTCGACGGCTACCTGGACGACACCGGCCCCGAACGCCTGCTGCTGTCCAGCCCGGCCGACTTCGACCGGGTCGACGAGGTCCGGGCATCCGTCGACGCGATCCTGGTCGGCGCCGGCACCATCCGTGCCGACAACCCGCGGCTCCTGGTGAACTCCCCGGAACGTCGCGCCGCCCGCACGGCCGCCGGGAAGCCGGCCTATCCGCTCAAGGTCACCGTCAGCGGCACCGGCGACCTCGACCCGGAGGCCCGCTTCTGGCACACCGGCGGCGAGAAGGTCCTCTACACGACCGACCGCGGCGCCGACCGCGCCCGCGCCCTCCGTCTGGCCGCCGACGTCGTCCCCCTCGGCGCCGGCCTCGACTGGCGGCGGCTCCTGACCCACCTGCACGACGTGCGCGGCGTACGGCGGCTCATGGTCGAGGGCGGCGGCCTGATCCACACCCAGCTGCTCACCCAGGGCCTCGCCGACGAACTCCAGCTGGTCCTCGCCCCGCTCTTCGTCGGTGATCCGGAGGCGCCCCGCCTCTTCGGCCCGGGCGGCTACCAGGCCGGGCGGCTGCGGCTGCTGGAGACCCGGCGGATCGAGGACGTCGTCCTCACGCGCTACGAGCCGACCGCCCCGGGCACCGGCTCCCTCCCGGCCGCCGCCGACCACCACTGGCTGGCCCTGGCCTGCGACCTGGCCGAGCGGTGCCCGCCGTCTCGGACGGCGTTCAGCGTGGGCGCGGTGGTGGTCGCGGCCGACGGCACCGAACTGGCCCGCGGCCACTCGCGCGAGAACGGCGACCCGGTCGTGCACGCCGAGGAGGCGGCCCTGGCCAAACTCGACCCGGCCGACCCCAGGCTCCCCGGCGCCACGGTCTACAGCAGCCTGGAGCCCTGTGCCCGCCGCGCCTCCCGTCCCGCACCCTGTGCCCGGCTCATCCTCGACGCCGGTGTCCGGCGCGTCGTCACGGCCTGGCGCGAGCCGGACACGTTCGTCACGGAGGCCGACGGCAGCGGCGTGCTGGCGGCCGGAGGGGCGCAGGTCGTCGTCCTCCCCGAGCACGAGGGACGGGCCAAGGCGCCCAACCGGCACCTGCCGGGCTGACGGGCTGACGGGAGGACCCGGTGTGCGCGAGCTGTCCTGCGCATGGCGTATGCTGGTCTCACAACGACGCGGGGTGGAGCAGCTCGGTAGCTCGCTGGGCTCATAACCCAGAGGTCGCAGGTTCAAATCCTGTCCCCGCTACTGAAGGCCGAGGGCCGGAATCCGAAAGGGTTCCGGCCCTCGGTGCTTTCGCCGGCGGTCACCCCCCTTCCCTCACGCTCGGTGAGCGAACGGCCCCGCTCTGCGTAACAACTGACACACCGTCAAAAACCAGTTGCCGCAATGAAGGCGGTCAACTCGCCCGAATTTGCCCATGCGTGACGGGTAAGTCCGCGCGAAAAAAGGTTGATGATCAAGGGGAACCGCTGGAATGCGCACCGCGCGTCCATTAACGTTCGATAACGCAGCGCGGTCGTCCCAGCCGTCACAGAAGGCGGCTCCGTGCGCACGCGCCGAATCCCGCAAGGGAACCGGGGAACCACCACTTGGGGTGAATCGGGCGGATGCCGCCGTGGGAACACGGCCGGTATACGCGCGTAGGAGACCTTCCTGCTCCGAACCCGTCAGCTAACCCGGTAGGCGAGAAGGAAGGAAAGGAGTACGCCCACGTGGCGTCCAACCGGCCTGCCCCCATGGCCCCGTTCGCGACGGACCAGCGCGAGACCGAGACCTTCGGCCACAGCGCCCCCCGCACCGACGAGGGCCCGTTCCAGGAGTGGAACCCCACCGCGGAGTCCATCCGTCCCGTCCGTGGCCGGCATCGTGTCAGCAAGCAGCGCGGCGGGGGACTCGCCCGCAGCTCCACCGTCCTGGGCGTCGGCGTCATAGCCGCCGTGGGTGCGGGTGGCATGGCCACCGCCCAGACCGGCAAGCCGCCGGTGTCGATCTCCGTTCCGGACCTTCCCTCGGTGGGTTCCCTCATCTCGGACGACGAGACCTCCGAAGACGACGGCTCCACCACCCCGCTCAGCAGCCTCGGCACGACCGTCGCGGGCGGCGAGCAGGGCACCAGCGGCGCCGGCGAGGCCCTGCGCGCCCGGATCATGGCCCAGGTCGAGCACCAGCAGGACCAGATCGACACCAAGGCCGCCGAAGAGGCCGCGGCCGCCGCCGACGAGGCCGCCCGGGCCGCGGCAGCCAAGGCGGAGAAGGAGGCCGAGGCCAAGGCCGCCGAGGCCAAGCGGAAGGCCGAGGAGGAGGCCCGCGAGAAGGCCGAGGCCGAGCGGCTCGCCGCCCTCGCCAAGCAGTACACGCTGCCGACCTCCTCGTACACCATCACCTCGTCCTTCGGCCAGGCCGGCGCCTACTGGTCCTCCGGCTACCACACCGGCCTGGACTTCGCCGCCCCCACCGGCACGCCGATCAAGGCGGTGCACACCGGCACCATCACCGAGGCGGGCTGGAGCGGCTCCTACGGCTACAAGACCGTCCTCACCCTCGACGACGGCACCGAGATCTGGTACGCGCACCAGTCGTCCATCGGCGTCAGCGTCGGCCAGAAGGTCAGCACGGGCGATGTGATCGGCCGCGTCGGCGCCACCGGCAACGTCACCGGCGCACACCTCCACCTGGAGGTGCACTCCGGGGGTTCCGCGACCGGCCTCGATCCCATGGCATGGCTGCAGGGCAAGGGCCTCAACCCGTAAGCGGAGCACGCCGTTCGAAGCACCGGCAGCCCTGACGACGCCCCCCCGACGTCAGGGCTGCCGGTTTCGCCGTTCCCTGAAGGGGCCCTTCCGCCCACGGCGTCGACGTGGACCATGACGTCTCCACGCGAGCTCGGCTCCTGCGGCGCCTGGCTCGCCGACCGGCCGACGGTCGTGGCCCCGATCGCCTCCGTCCGGAGGGTGCAGCGGCCGCCCGCACTGCTGGGGGTGGGCGAGGTCGTCCCGGCCGACGCGGAGACCGAGCGGCTCACCACGGCATCGGCCTGAGGCGTCAGGAACGGTAGGGGTTGTAGGGCTGGGCGGGGTACGGCGTCTGCGGATGGCCGTACCCGTACACCCCGGGCACCGGCCAGGGCGGGGCCGGCACCGGGACCGGAGGGGCCGTGACCCGGGCCGCGTGGTCCAGGGCCGGGCGGGCCACCTCGCGGCGCCGCCACAGCTCGTGCAGCAGTTCCCGTTCCCGTACGACGAAGCCGGCACCGGCGCGGCCCAGGCGGCCCCGGTGCCGCAGGAACGCGAGGGACGTCGCGTAGGCCTCGTACCGCGCGACCTGCCGGGCCGCCGCCCGCCCGGCGTGGCGGCGGGCGTACTGGCGGGCGATGCGGCGCGCCCGCATCGAGCCGAGCGCGTACGGCTCGGCCGGGGTCAGCCAGCCCGCCACCGCGTACGCCGGCAGCTCCGTGCGCACGGTCCTCAGCTCGCGCTGCCGCGTCCAGATCACCAGCCATGTCAGCAGCCCGAAGACGGGCACCATGAACGCCCCGTACACCGCGAAGAACCCGTACTCGCCGAACGCCGACGAGCCGTTCCACATCGCGTGCATGCCCATCGCCAGCAGCAGCCCGCCCAGCGGGAAGGCGACCCGGCGCAGGTGCCGGCGGTGCGCCGAGAGCGCGGCGATGCCGAAGCCGATGCCGGTCAGCACGGTGAAGAGGGGGTGCGCGAACGGCGACATGACGATGCGCACGAAGAACGTCGCCGCCGTGACGGAGGCGATGCCGGTGCCGCCGGTCAGCTGATCGGTGCCGAAGGCGGTGCCCAGGTAGAGGATGTTCTCCGTGAACGCGAAGCCGGTGGCGGTGACACCGGCTATCACCACCCCGTCTACGATGCCGGTGAAGTCGCGGCGCCGGAAGAGGAACACCAGCAGGACGGCCGCCGCCTTGGCCGACTCCTCGACCACCGGGGCTATCACGGTCGCGCCCAGGGTGTCGGCGCCGGCCGGGTCCGCGGTCGCCGTCGCTATCCATCTCGTCGCGAAGCTGTTGGCGACGATGGCTATCAGCGCCGCCGCGCAGGCGCCCCAGGCGAACGAGAACACCAGGTTGCGCCAGGGGCCCGGCTCCACCCGGTCCAGCCAGCGGAACGCGGCGATGAGCAGCGGCACCGGCAGCAGCGCCAGTCCGAGCCCGACGAGGAACCCTTCCGTGCCGGTCTCCTCACGGACCAGGGCGAGGATCACCAGCCCGGATATCGCGAGGAGCGTGGTGAGCCCGCCGTAGCGCACCCAGGGGCGATCCCACCAGTGGGCGTGCCGCAGCGCGCCGCCGGCGGGGACGCCGTCGGCGGGAGCGCCGGGGTAGGGCTGTGGGGGGCAGGTGGCCACGGCATTGACCCTAACGACGGAGGGGCGCTGTCCGCAGGCGGGACGTGCCAGGGCGTGCGGTGCGGTCAGACGCCGGTGCAGGGCTGGTCCGCGCGTGGTACGCGACGGAAGAGGAGGTCGTTCACGACATGTCCCTTGTCCAGTCCCTGGCCCTCGAAACGAGTCAGCGGGCGGAAGTCGGGGCGCGGCGCGAAACCACCGTCCGCCTGCGTGTTCTCGAAGTGGGGGTGTGCGGTGAGGACCTCGAGCATCTGCACGGCGTACGGCTCCCAGTCCGTGGCGCAGTGCACGAGCGCCCCGGGGCGCAGCCGGGTGGCGGCCAGGGACAGGAACTCGGGCTGGATCAGTCGGCGCTTGTGGTGCCGCTTCTTGGGCCAGGGGTCCGGGAAGTAGACGCGGAGGCCGTCGAGGGCGTCCGGGGTGAGCATCTCGCGGAGCAGGATGATCGCGTCGCCGTTGCCGACCCGGATGTGGGACAGGCCGCCCTGGTCGGCGAGGTTGAGCAGGTTGCCCTGGCCGGGGGTGTGGACGTCGACGGCGAGGATGTTGGTGGCGGGGTCGGCGGCGGCCATCAGGGCCGTGGCCTCGCCCATGCCGAAGCCGATCTCCAGGACGACGGGGTTGTCGTTGCCGAAGAGGTCGGTGAGGTCGAGGGGACCGTGCCCGTCGATGTCGAGGCCCCACTTGGGCCAGAGACGCTGCAGCGCGTCCGCCTGTCCGGAGGTCACCCTGCTCCGCCGGGGCTGGAAACTCCGGATCCGCCGCTCGAAGTGCGACCCGGCGGGATCGGGCTTCGGCCCGTCGGGGAAGCGCGGCTCGCCCTTGGCCCGGGTGTGCCGGAGGGACACGCCGGGGGTGGGGTCGGGGGCGTGCTCGTGGGAGTCGGAGGTGTTCGCGGAGTCAGACACAGTGCCCTCGATTTTACGGCCGGGGAGGGGGCGCCGGGTGCCGGTGGGTGGGCGGTGGCTGTGCGAGGGTGTGGGTGGTCGGGGGGCGAGGGAAGAGGGGTGCCGGGCCGTTCCGGCCGGCTGCTGCGGGGGAGTCGTCCCCGCCGGGGCGCGTGGGCGCCGGTGCGCGAGCCCCGCGACCGGGTCGGCGGCGCTCGCCGATGCCGGGCCGCGGGCCCTTCGCCGCCTCGGCGGCCTCGGACGCGGGGCTCCGTCACAGTGCGCTCAGCGCCCGCCTCGCCACCTCGCGCCCGATCGGCAGGGACGCCGTGGCGGCGGGCGACGGGGCGTTGAGGACGTGCACCGCCCGAGGCCCCTCGCGGATCAGGAAGTCGTCGACCAGGGTGCCGTCCCTCAGCACGGCCTGGGCCCGCACCCCGGCGGCCGTCGCCACCAGGTCGTCCTCGGACACCTCGGGCAGCAGCCGCCGCACCGCCTCCGTGAACGCGCCCTTGGACAGCGACCGCCGCATCTCTCCGGCCCCGTACCGCCAGTGCCGCCGCGCGATCCGCCAGGAGCCCGGCCAGGCCAGCGTCGCCCCGAGCTCGCGCGGCCGGACCGTGCCCCACCCGTAGCCCTCGCGGGCCAGGGCGGGTACGGCGTTGGGCCCGATGTGGACGCTCCCGTCGATGCCGCGCGTGAGGTGCACCCCGAGGAAGGGGAACGCCGGGTCCGGCACGGGGTAGACCAGCCCCCGGACCAGCTCGGGCCGGGCCAGCTCGTAGTACTCGCCGCGGAACGGCACGATCCGGGCGTCGGGCTCGTCCCCGGTCAGCCGGGCGATCTCGTCGCAGTACAGGCCCGCGCAGTTCACGAGGACCCGCCCCCGTACGACGTCCCCGGCGGCCGTCAGCACGGCGACGCCCCGGTCGGGCCGGCGGTCGACGCGGACGATCCTCGTGCCGTAGCGGATCTCCGCCCCCGAGCCGTGGGCCAGCTGCCGGGCGACCGCGACGAAGTCGCACACGCCGGTCGTGCCGACGTGGAGGGCGGCGAGGCCGCGCACCTTCGGCTCGTACTCCGGAATCTGGGATCCGCCCAGCTCACGCACCGGGATCCCGTTCTCCCGGCCGCGCTGCACGAGTGCGTGCAGACGCGGCAGCTCCGCACGGTCGATGCGACGATCAGTTTGCCGGTGACCGCGTGCGGGATGCCGTACTCGGCGCAGAACTCGACCATCTCCGCGGCGCCCCGCACCGCGTAGCGCGCCTTGAGGGAGCCGGGCCGGTAGTAGACGCCGCTGTGGACGACGCCGCTGTTGCGGCCCGTCTGGTGCCGGGCCGGGCCGGGCTCCTTCTCCAGGACGACGACCCGTGTGCCCGGTGCGGCACGCGTGATCGCGTAGGCCGTGGACAGGCCGACGATCCCCGCGCCGATCACCAGTACGTCACCGTCGTGTGCGGTCCGCACGAGCACCACCTCCCACCTGGATAGTGCACTGCGCCACTGACATCGCCACCCGGCGCGGCCACGGGCGGCTCACCCCGGGGGACCCACGCCTACGCCGGAGTCACCAGCAGGGGCCGCGCGCGCTCGCGGAGCTCCACCACCCGCGGCTCGTCGCCGTAGGGCTCGAGGCGGTGGAGGAGATCCTTCACGTACTCCGTGGTGCGGGCCGAGGAGATGCGGCCTGCGACCTCGACCGCCCGTACCCCCTGCTCGCACGCCGCGTCCAGGTTCCCCGACTCCAGTTCGGCGACGGCCGAGACGACGAGCCGCAGGCCGTGCGAGCGCACGAACTCCTCCGTCGGCTGCGACAGCGCCTGCTCGGTGAAGCGGCGGACCTGGCGGGGTGCCTTGAGGTCGCGGTAGCACTCGGCGGCGTCGGCGCAGAAACGGTCGTAGGAGTAGAAGCCGAGCCAGCTCGGGTCGTGGTCGCCGGGGCGGGCCCGCTCCAGCCAGCTCTCGGCCGCCTTGAGGGCGCCGCCGGCGGCCTGGGCGTCACCCGCGCGCGCGTGGGCGCGTGCCTCGACGAGGCGGAAGAAGCTCATGGTGCGGGCCGTGGCCAGCCCGCGGTTGCGTTCCAGGGCGGCCTGGGCGAGGTCCACGCCCTCGTCCCCGAAGCCGCGGTAGGTGGCCTGCAGGGACATGGAGGCGAGCACGTAGCCGCCGAGGGGGACGTCCGCCGCCGCGCGGGCCAGGCGCAGGGCCTGGATGTAGTAGCGCTGGGCGGCTTCCTGCTGGCCCGTGTCGAAGGCCATCCAGCCCGCGAGCCGGGTGAGTTCGGCCGAGGCGCCGAACAGGGCGCGGCCGACCTCGTCGGAGTAGGAGCCGAGGAGCAGGGGAGCGGCCTCCACCCGCAGGCACTCGGGGACCATCGACGAACGCCAGTCCCCACCGCCGTACTTGGAGTCCCAGCGCCGCGCGTCCTCGGCGGCCTCCCGTAGTTTCTGCACATCGCTGTGGCCGACTTTGAGCGGTGCGCCCGAGCCCTCGCCGGAGCTCACGTCGCGCGCCACCGAACTGTCGGCCGGGGATATCAGCCAGCGTGAGACGGGTGTCGCGTACGCGCTCACCGCGAACGATCCGGCCAGGGACTGCCAGATGCCACCGGATCCGGCGCGCCGGCCGGCGAGGTCGAGGCGGTACAGCTCCGTCGCGGACCGCACCGCCTGGCCGACGTCGCGCGGGAAGGCGAGGCCGACTTCGGGTGCCGGGTCCGCGTCCGCCAGGCCGATCTCGTGGAGCGGCACCGGGCGGCCGAGCTTCTGGCCGATGGCGGCGGCGATGAGGTGCGGCGCCGCACCCTGCGGCACCATGCCCTTCGACACCCAGCGCGCCACCGACGTCTTGTCGTAGCGAAGTGTCAGACCGCGCTGGGCGCCAAGATCGTTGACGCGCCGCGCGAGGCCTGCGTTGGAGATTCCCGCGAGGGCGAGAACGGCGCCGAGTTTCTCGTTCGGCCCGCGTTGCTCCCTGGACATGCGCCACCCCTCGACACAGACGGCTGCCGCGCTGGCATAACCACGCGGCATTCGTAAACCCAGCGTAGTTCGCCGCATCCCAAGCGTTAAGGGGCATTGTTCCGGTTGGCGGGATTGTGGTCCGTACTGAAGTACTCGTCAGATACGGGCAGTTGCGGCGTGCTCCCGGTATGTGGCCGTGCGCCCGTGCGTGCGCTCTTACCCGGCCATCACGCGAGGGGTTCCATGGTCGTCGCGTGGGTCGGCCCGCTGTACTGGATCCAGTGGGCTGGGGGATGCCGCCGCCCCCATCCCCGCGGGCGGCGGAACGGTCCGGGAGGCGTGCCGCGTCTCCCGGACCGCGCGAGTGGGTGGCAGCGTCCACGGCCTGTACGGAGCGTGTTCGACGCCGTTCGCCTGTCGCAGATTTGGCCGAAAATCGACCCTGTCTTTCGCGGGCTTTTCGGGCTCTCACCACGGTAGTTGAGGGCGCGCCGGTGGTGTTTGGGGCGTGTTTCGGGGGCGCATTCGCGTCGCAGTCGTACCGGTGATCTGTCGCCGACGTGCCGTGATTCCTGGCCGGGTTCTTCCACGCCTCGGGAGCGGACGAGGAGGCCTGGGGCTTCGCGGACTCCTCGGCCGTGGTGCGCGCCGCGCCGTTGCCCCGTCGTTGTTGCCCCGTCGTTGTCTTCATCCCGTCCGGCTGATCGTGACCCCGGCTGATCGTGATCCCGTCGGGGCTGATCGTTCTCTTGCGGTCGGCCTGGTCACCCTTTCCGCCGTACGCGCTCTATGGCGTACGGGAGTTCGGGGAAGCCCGGACGGCACGGGCGGCTCCGCCGGGGCGCATTGGGCGGAGCACAAGCGGCGCGGGCACGCTCTCGCGCGCGTCCTTCATGGCAGCATGGTGAACCGGTTCGTGCGGTGCACTGGTTGTCCACGGCCTGTGGAGGCGGCGATGCGGTGGTTGGTGGGGTGGAGCAGCACCGCCGCGGGAGCCGTCGCTGCCGGTTCCGCGGGGGCCACCGGGCCCGACGGTGAGACCCTGCACCCGGTGGGGGCCCAACTCCTGTGGGGCGACCCCGATCCGCTGTGGGCCGTGGGCGACTGGCGGCCCGACGAGGTGCGGGTCGTGAAGGCCGACGAGCGCACCCGCATCGCCGTCCTCGGCATCTGCGGCGCCACCGACGAGCAGCTGCGCGCCGCGCTGTTCGCCGCGCGTGGCGGGGCACTTCGGCACCTGACCGCCTGGCCGGGCAGCTACACCGCGATCGTGCAGGTCGACAGGAGGATCACCGTCTGCGGCGATCTCGCGGGCGCGCGGCCGGTGTTCCACACGCCCTGGGCCGGCGGCACGGCGTACGCGACGGCCGCTCTGCCGCTCGCCGACCTCATCGAGGCCAACCTCGACTTCGGGCACCTCGCCGCGCTGCTGGCCGCCCCCGACGTGCCCGCCGCGCTGCACGACTCCACGCCGTACGACGGCGTGAAGCGTGTTGCGCCGGGGCATGCGCTCATCCTGCGCGCCGGGGCGCGGGAGATCGCCGGGTACGAGCCGGTCGCCTCGCTGGCGGTCGCCGCTCCTGCGGCCGATCCCGACCGTGCCGTGGACGCCCTGCGCGACGCCCTCGTCGAGTCCGTGCGGACGCGGCTGTCCGCGCCGCGGCACGTCCCCGGGGCGGACATCGACCCCGGGCCCGTGCCCGGGATGGGGCCCGCCGAGCGGCGGGCCGCGCGGGGGACGCCCGTCCCCGGCATCGGGGCGGACCTGTCCGGCGGCCCCGCCTCCGGGACGCTGGCGCTGCTCGCCGCCGGGCTGCCCGGGATGCCGGGCACCGTCCTGGGGCACGGCACGGGTGCGGGGGAGCGGCTGCTGGCCGTCACCTTCAACGACCTCGCCGTCCGCGGGCGGGAGGCCGAGCTGGAGCGGGCGGGCGCGCTGGCCGCGAATCCCCGGCTGCACCACGTCGTCGTGACCGGCGGCGAGGAGACCCTTCCCTACGCCGACCTGGACGGTCCGCTCACGGACGAACCGGGGTCGTGCCTGGTGACGGCCGCCCGGCATCGGGCCCGGCTGGCGGCCGGCAGCGCGGACCACTTCACCGGGTACGGCGCGCGCCAGGTGCTGGACGCCCACCCCGCGCGGCTGGCCGATCTGCTGATGGACCGCAAGCGGCGTCATCTGGTGCGGCCCGTCGCCGCGTTGGCGAAGGCGGACGGGTCCGTGTTCGTCCCCGCGCGCGTGTACGCGGCGGCGCGGCGGCTGTCCCGTACGTCGTACCGGTCCGGTCTGGAGTCCCTGGCCGAGCGCCTTCTCGACCCGCGGACCGACGACGGTCTCGACGCGCCCGGCGGGGCGATGGACGCCTCTCTCGCCGCGCTCACCTGGGGCAGAGCCGGGCCGGCGGCGCGCTGGCTGACCGGTGAGGCGCTCGCCGAAGTATCGGTTCGCCTTCAGACGGCCACGCACCGGTCGGAGACGGTGGGGCCGGGACAGCGCCCGGGCGACTTCCGCGCGCGGGCGGTGCTGGCGCGGCGGGCAGCCGATCTGAGGGTGCTGGAGCAGGCCGCGGAGATCCGCTTCCAGCGGCTGCACGCGCCGTTCCTCGACAACCAGGTCGTACGGGCCGCGCGGGCGCTTCCGGAGGCGCTGCGGGTGCGGCCGGGGGCGCGGGCGGCGATCCTGCGCACGGTGCTGGAGGGGGCCGGGGTGCGGGAGCTGCCGCCGGGGTGGGGCGTGCCGGTCCCGGGGACGGCGGCGGCGGTCGCCCGTACGGGGCTGAGGGCGGCGGTGGACTCGCTGGTCACCTTGTTCGACACGCCGCTGCTGGCGGAGGCGGGGCTGGTGGAGGCCCGTGTGGTCCGCAAGGCGCTGCGCGGCGCGGCGGCGGGTGAGCCGCTCCCACTGGACGGCCTCGCGGACCTGGTCTCCCTGGAACTGTGGCTCCGCCGCCTGCTGGCTCGCCGGGGCACCTGCTGGACGGGGACGCCGGCCCGCCAGCGAGCGGTACCGGCGGGGATCGCGCCGCAGCGGGGGGCGTTGGGGGCGGGGGCCGGGGGGCGGCGGGGGTAGCGCCTGCGGCGGCCTGTGCGGCGTGTGTGTGGGGGTGCGGGTTGCGCTTTTTCGTGTGGGGTGGGTCGGGGCCGTGCCGGGGGGTGTCCGTCCTCGGATCGGCGCGATGGGGTTGCGTCACGGCTGACTGTTCGTCGACGCGCCGACCGCTGCGGGCGGGCACCGCCCGACACGTCCCCTTCCGTGCGCGCGCGGGTGCCCGTCCTGCCCAGCTGCGGGCAGTCGTGCCGTCGGGGGCGATGGGGGTCGGCCAGCGCCAGCACCATCGCGGCCACGGCCCCCCGGCGTTGATCCCGGTCGCGATGCCGGGCTTCACCGGCGCGCCGACTCGCTCCGAGGCGGCCGTGCTCTCACCGGACGAGCCACCGCCCGTGCCGGACAGCGCGGCCGCTCCCGCGCCCCCGGCGTTGATCCCGGTCGCCTGGCGTACCGGGCGGCACCGAATCAGCCGACGACGGCGACCGGCACGGCGGCCGGGATGCCGCCGGCCACCTCTTCGATCTGCAGCGCGGCCAGCCGGCACCCCGCGCACTCCTCCAGGTGCTTGCGCAGCCCCCGCTCGGCACGGGTGCGCAGCCGCCGCGGACGTAGGTGCCGGGCTGGTCGGCGTAGCGCGCGCACGCCTCGTCGCCGGTGAGGGTGGCCCTGACGTGGGCCTGGAGGTACGCCTGCTTGAGGCCTTCACGGCCCCGGCCGGCGAGGACGCGGGTGCCGTTGGCGTCCAGTCCCAAGAGGGTGGCGACCTCGCTGGGCGACTCGTCCTCGACCTCGGTGTGCCACAGCACGGCCTGCAACCGCTCGGGCAGCGACCGGAAGGCCCGCATGGCCATGGCCTGCTCGGCCTCGTGCATCGCGCGGACGTCCGCGCCCAGTTCGAGCGTGTCGTCGTCGAAGCCGCGGGTGGACTCGGCGGCGAACACCGCGAAGTCGTCGACGAGCTGTTCGCGCCGCGCCGACCTCGTCCAGGAGGCGGCGACCCGGCGCATGGAGGTGAGCAGGTAGGCGCGGACGGCGTGGCTGGGGCCGGAGCCGCCGCGCACCGCCTGGAGCATGCGGGCGAAGACCTCCGCGGTCAGGTCCTCCGCGGTGTGGTCGTCCCGGTAGCAGGAGCGCGTACCGGCGTACGGCCGGCCCGCGCGTGGCGCCGGTACAGCTCCTCGTACGCCCTGTCGTCGCCGGAGCGCATCCGGCCAACGAGGTCGGCGTCGGACGGGGGCCCCTCGCGGGGTGGCGGCAGGACACCGTCCTCGTGCCACTCGCGCCGGGCCGGGACCGGTCCGGCGGCCGGGTGCGCGTCCGCGGGAACGCTTCCGCGCCCGCCCTGGTGCGGTAGCTGCGGGGGTACGCCGCCGGCTGTGGCATCGCCCCTGCCGCTCGACTCGTCCCGCCCGTCAGCGCTCATCGCGGATGGCCCCCGCCGGCTTCCCAACCCGTCCGAACCACCAGGCGAGCGTGCCACAAGGGTTTCCGGCGAGAACCCTGGCCAGCAGATGATCACTCATCTGCGGGGATCTGTCGCACTTGAGTACTGGCCGTCACTCGATCAAGGAAGGTTTCGGCATCAGCCCGGCCCCGGCCCCGCGTCCGGGCCCCGACGGCTCACTCGGCGCGGCAGGCCCGCCCACTCACGCGGGCCGGGAACGCAGCCCTTCCAGCAGGATGTCCAGCAGCCGGGCCGACGCCGCCGCCTGCTGGGCGGCGTCCGGCAGCGAAGGTGCGGCCGTCGCGATGACCAGCAGGACGTCCGACACGGACACGTCCGCCCGCAGCTCGCCCGCCGCCCGGGCCCGCTCCACGAGCCGGCCGACGACGTCGAGCAGCGCCGTCGTCCCGGCGTCGTCCTCCGGAGCCGGGACGGAGGCGACCGCCACCGGCTCCTCGGGCACCAGCCGCAGCTCGGACCCGCCCGGCTGGGTGCGCTGCTGCGGCACCCGCGGAGCGCCGGTGCCGTCCTCGACGGAGACCCGCAGCACCTGCGGCGGCAGCAGCCGCCCGGCGCCGGAGGCCACCGACGTGCGCAGGAAGCGCGACAGCGCCGACCACGGTTCGTCCTCCTGCCCGAGCGCCGCACGGGCCTGGTCGGTCAGCCGGGCGGTCTCCTCCGCGGCTATCCGCCGTACCAGGATGTCCTTGCTCGGGAACCGCCGGTACACCGTGCCCACGCCGACCCGTGCGCGCCGTGCCACGTCCTCCATCGGCGCGCCGTAGCCCAGCTCGCCGAAGACCTCGCGGGCCGCACGCAACACGTGCTCCAGGTTGCGCTGGGCGTCCACGCGCAGCGGCGTCGTGCGCGGACCGTCCCCGCGTCCGTGGCCCGCCCCCGCGCTCATCGTCACGCCACCCGCCGCGAGAGCGGAAGCGGACGACCAATGAGAATCCTGAACATGCATACGCATTCCCCCGGTAACAACGTCTCCCCCCGGAGACTCTCCCCGCCATTCGATGCCGGGACGAGGGAACAGGCCCCGCGGCCCGCCCGTCGCGGACCCGGTGAGCGCGTCCCCCCACACCCCGTCGACACACGAACATAGTTGAGAGGGAGTCAATTCAGAAGGGGCAGGTTCCGCACGGAGCGCCCACCGATCGGAGCACGGGCCGTATACGTCCTGATTGTTCCCCCGCGCGCCTCCGGCACCACCCACGCTGAGCTGCGGGAACTCGGTGCACCCCGTCATTCCGGCCAACCCCGCGCGCTCGCCCGCTCCGGTCACACAATCGGTCGAGGCTGTGGACAAACGCAAGCGGCGGGTGCGTCATGGGATGGTGAAGGAACGTGCGCGCATTCTCGTTGTCGGCGGCGGCTACGTCGGGATGTACACGGCCCTGCGCCTGCAGCGCAGACTGAAACGGGAACTGGACCGGGACGAGGCCGAGATCACGGTCGTCACCCCCGACCCGTACATGACCTACCAGCCGTTCCTCCCCGAGGCCGCCGCGGGCGCCATCTCGCCCCGCCACGTCGTGGTACCGCTGCGCCGCGTCCTCGGCCGGTGCCACATCGTCATCGGCGAGGTCACCGCCGTCGACCACGCCGCACGCACCGCCACGGTCACCACCCTGGCCACCGAGGAGGAGGCCACCGGCGCCCGGCGGCTGTCCTACGACGAGCTCGTCCTCGCCCCCGGTTCCGTCTCGCGCGCCCTGCCGATCCCCGGCCTCGCCGACCACGGCATCGGCTTCAAGACCATCGAGGAGGCCATCGGCCTGCGCAACCACGTCCTCGAACAGATGGACATCGCCTCCTCCACCCGCGACCCCGCGATCCGCGACGCCGCCCTCACCTTCGTCTTCGTCGGCGGCGGCTACGCCGGAGTGGAGGCCCTCGGCGAACTGGAGGACATGGCCCGCTACGCCGCGCGCTACCACCACAACGTCCAGCCCGAGGACATGAAGTGGATCCTCGTCGAGGCCTCGGACCGCATCCTGCCCGAGGTCGGCGAGGAGATGGGCCGCTACACCGTCACCGAGCTGCGCCGCCGCAACATCGACGTACGCCTGCGGACCCGCCTGGAGTCCTGCGCCGACCGGGTCGCCGTCCTCAGCGACGGTGCCCGCTTCCCCACCAGGACGGTCGTCTGGACGGCCGGCGTCAAACCCCACCCGGTGCTCGCCGCCACCGACCTGCCCCGCGACGACCGCGGCCGCCTGATCTGCACACCGGAGCTGTCCGTCCGGGGCACCCCGCACGCGTGGGCCGCCGGAGACGCCGCCGCCGTCCCCGACGTCACCGCCGCGGAACCGGGACGCGAGTGCGCCCCCAACGCCCAGCACGCCGTCCGCCAGGCCGAGGTCCTCGCCGACAACATCGTCCACAGCCTGCGCGGCGAACCCCTGACGACGTACGCACACTCCTACGCCGGCTCCGTCGCCTCGCTCGGTCTGCACAAGGGCGTGGCCCACGTCTACGGACGCAGGCTCAAGGGCTACCCGGCCTGGTTCATGCACCGCGCCTACCACCTCAGCCGCGTGCCCACCTTCAACCGCAAGGCGCGCGTGCTGGCCGAATGGGCCCTGGCCGGACTGTTCAAACGGGAGATCGTCTCGCTGGGTTCACTCGAACACCCCAGGGCCGAGTTCGAACTCGCGGCCGGTGGAAAGCCTTCTCACGATCCCCCGCACAACCCGAAGGGGTCGTCCTGACCCGACCCAGGAACTCCATCGGCCGGCCCGGCGTCTGAGGGATGTCGGTCCGGTCACGCACTGCCAGACTGGTCCACCACCACGGGTGTGCCACGGCTCGCCCCGGTGTGCGGGCCCCCGGGCCCCGGCCGGTTCCGGTGCCGGCCGCCGACCACTACACGAGGCAAGGATTCGTGAACTTCACGCGCTGGAGCGCCCGGCTCCCCGGAACGCAGCGCCGCGCCGCAGCGCGGACCGAGCGGACGGCCTCCCCGGACCGGCGGGGGGACGGCTCCGTCCCCGCCGCCCGTGCCGAACAACTGACCGACGAAGCCCCCTCCGTCCCCGCCGTCGACGACCTGCGGGTGCGCGAGGTCCTCGACCGCGTCCCCTCCCTCGTCGCCCTGGTCCACGGCCCCGACCACCGCATCGCCTACGTCAACGCCGCCTACACCGCCGCCTTCGGCGTACGTCCCCCGGGCGAACGCGCCCGCGAGGCCCTCCCCGAGCTGGACGCCCTCGGGCTGTTCCCCCTTCTGGACCAGGTCCAGCGCAGCGGCAGACCCCGCACGGTGAAGTCCCGCAAGGCCCCCGACGGCCGCTCGTACACCTTCACCTGCACCCCGGTCGCCGAACGCGACGGCACGAGCGGCGGCGAGGGCCGCGGCGTCCTCGTCTTCGCCACCGACGTCACCGACCACGCCGAGGCCGCCGAACGCCTGCGTGCCAGCGAACGCCGCCAGCGCGAGACGGCGGTCACCCTCCAGCGCTCCCTGCTCCCCCAGGAGCTCGAACAGCCGGACGACCTGCGCATCGCCGCCACGTACCACCCCGGCGGCACGGAGGCAGCGGTCGGCGGCGACTGGTACGACGTCATCACCCTGGGCGGCGGCCGCACCGCCCTCGTCATCGGCGACGTCATGGGCCGAGGCGTCCGCGCGGCGGCGGTCATGGGCCAGCTCCGCACGGCCGTGCGCGCCTACGCCCGCCTCGACCTGCCCCCGCACGAGGTCCTCCAGCTCCTCGACGGCCTGGCCGCCGAGATCGACGCCAACCAGATCGCGACCTGCGCGTACGCCGTCCACGACCCGAACGAGGGCAAGCTGGTCTACGCCTCGGCCGGTCACCTCCCCATCCTCGTCCGGGACGAGAACGGCACGGTCCTGCGCGCCGCCGAACCCATCGGCCCCCCGCTCGGCACGGGCGGCTGGGTGCACGCCTCCGGCTCGATCGCCCTGGGCCCCGGCTCCACGGCCGTCCTCTACACGGACGGCCTGGTCGAGCGCCGTGACGCCGACCTCGACGAGGGCATCGAAGCCCTTGAACGCGCCCTGGCCGGAGCCACCGGCACCCCCCAGGTCGTCTGCGACCGCCTGGTCCGCTCCGCCGGGGTGACACCCGACCACGACGACGACGTGGCCGTCCTGGTCCTCCAGCACCCCGCCCGCACCGGCGCCGTGAGCGAGCTCTTCCGCAACGCCGCCCTCGACCTGCTCGGCGGGGTGGAAGCGGCCCCCCGCGCGCGTGCCTTCGCCTCCGGCGTCCTGACCAGCTGGCGCTTCCCCGCCGGCCTGCACGACCTGGGCGTCCTGGCCGCCAGCGAACTGGTCGCCAACTCCCTCCAGCACGGCACCCCGCCGATGCGCCTGCGTCTGCGCCGCACCGACCGCCGCCTGATCATCGAGGTGACCGACGGCGACGACCACCTCCCCCGACGACGCCGCGCCGAACCGGCCGACGAGTCGGGCCGGGGCATCGCCATCGTCGCCACGATCGCCTCCAACTGGGGCTGCCGCCGCACCCCGGGCGGCGGCAAGGCGGTCTGGTGCGAGTTCGCCCTGCCGCGCCTTCCTCTGCCCTAGCAGGCCGGTGCGGGGTCAGACGTCCGCGGACACGGGCGCCCCGCCCCGGGCCACGACCCGGCTCCTCGCCACCCACGGCTGGTCCTGCGCCTCGGTCAGCTGCCGCCCCAACCGCACCGCCAGGACACTGATTCCCAGGGAGAACACGAAGAACGCCACGACGTACGGCGCGTGCAGGGAGGCCCCCAGCGGCCCGCCCACCGCCGGCCCGACGGCCAGCGCGAGCTGCTTGACCAGGGCGAACGCGGAGTTGTACTGCCCGGCCATGCCCTCCGGCGCGAGGTCCGCGACCAGCGGGGCCACGGTCGGCGACAGCATCGCCTCACCCAGCCCGAACAGCGCGTACGTCGAGACGAACGCGGCCGTCGCCATCTCCTGGCTCCCGTGCCCCAGCCCCGCGTACCCGGCGACGGCCCACGCCACGGCCCAGATCAGCCCCACGGCCGCGATCACCCGCGAGCGCCGGCGCCGCTCCACGAACCGCAGCACGGCGAACTGCGCCACGACGATCACCAGCGTGTTCGCGGCCAGAGCCGTCCCCAGCGCCGACGTGGATATCCCGGCGGCCTCCACGCCGTACGCGCTCAGCCCCGACTCGAACTGCCCGTAGCAGGCGAAGAACAGCACGAAGCCCAGCACGCACAGCTGCACCATGGCCCGGTTGCCCAGCAGCTGCTTCCAGCTGCCCCGGCCCGCCGCCACCGGCGCCCCCTCGATCCGAGGCGCGTGCGGCGTCCGCACCGTCGCCATCACCACGACCAGCAGCAGGAACATCGCCGCCTCGATCGCGAAGAGCAGGGTGAAGGAGGCGGTACTGCTCGTGTCGACCAGATGGCCACCGATCAGCCCGCCCACCCCGAGCCCGAGGTTCTGCAGGAAGAACTGCAGGGCGAACGCACGCGACCGCGACTCCGCCGGCGAGCAGTCCACGATCATCGTCGCCAGCGCCGGCTGCATCACGGCCTGCCCGGCCCCGAGCAGCGACGCCGACACCAGCACGGCCGCCGCACTGCCCGACACCCCCAGCGACAGCGCACCGACGGCGGCGGTGACCAGGGCGGCGAGCAGCACCGGCAGAGGGCCGCGCCGGACGATGGCCCGCCCGGCGAACGGCAGCACGATCAGCGCGGCCACAGCGAAGACGGCGAGCACGAGACCCGCCGTCATGGCTCCCAGCCCCCGCACCTGCGCCACGTAGACGTACAGATACGGGACCGTGAAGCCGAGCCCGAACGCGCTGAGTGCGTTGCCCACGTGGATCCGGCGCATCGCTGCGCCCATCGCCCTGGTCACGTTCACCTCTCTCAGAAGTTAGGAGTGAAGACTTAGAAGCTAAAGTTAGAAACTAAAGAGTACAGATCAAAGGACTTCAAGGCAAAGAGGGAGCGTGCCATACTGCGCCCATGGGCGACACCTCCGGCCCCAGTGAGCCGACCCTCGAAGAGCAGATCGCCGCGTACCAGCGCGAGTTCCAGGACCTGGACCCCCAGGTCGAGCAGATCGTCTCGGCCCTCTCCCGCCTGAACCGCCGCATGAACGTCGCCTACGGCCGCCATACCTCGGCCCTCGGCATCAGCAACGCCGAGTGGGAGGTCCTGAAGGCCCTCGTTCTCTCCGGTGCCCCCTACCGCCTGGGCCCCAGCGACCTCGCCAAGCGCCTCGGCCTGACCCCCGCGGCCATGACGCACCGGATCGACCGCATGGTCGGCGAAGGACTGGTGACCCGTGAGCGGGACGAGTCCAACCGCGTCCGCGTCATCGTGGAGCTGACATCGGAGGGGCGAGAGAAGTGGCTGGAGGCGATGCGCCTGGCGTCGGTCTTCGAGGAAGACCTGCTCCAGGACCTCTCCCCGGGAGAGCGCTCGGTGCTGGGCGAGGTGCTCACCCGCCTGCTGCGTCGGGTCGAGGATGCCCAGCCCGACGCCGGCGGACGCCTCACTGACCTGGACTGACGCCCGAACGAAAAGATCTTGACAGGGAGTGCTTGACACCTCCCGGGCCGATCCGTACAGTTCTTCGGGTTGCCGCGGAGCCTTAACGGCTCTTCGACAGCACTTCCGCCGCTTCAGCGGCACCAACCATCAGCAAGATCGATCCCAGCGGGGTCGAATTCTGTGTGCCCGAATTCCATGCGAATGGGGACTCGACGTCCTGATCGACTGCCGGTCGGCAGCGATTTTGGAATTGCCGAGAGACCGCGCTAAGGTTGGACACGTCGGAACGGCCCACCAGCCGCGAGGACAAGCCCCTCTGACTGGGAATCAGGACCGAAAGGGTCTGATAGAGTCGGAACCGCCGGAAAGGGAAACGCGGAAGCGGGGACCTGGAAAGCGCCGAGGAAATCGGATCGGAAAGATCTGATAGAGTCGGAGACGCAAGACCGAAGGGAAGCGCCCGGAGGAAAGCCCGAGAGGGTGAGTACAAAGGAAGCGACCGTTCCTTGAGAACTCAACAGCGTGCCAAAAGTCAACGCCAGATATGTTGATACCCCGTCCATCGGGTGACCGATGGTCGAGGTTCCTTTGAAAAAACAC
>NZ_JBHYQH010000004.1:0-53458 GCF_042746715.1 Streptomyces sp. NPDC058741
GCTCGCCGGGGGCCTCCGGGGCGGCGGAGCCGGCCTCGGGGGTCGCCTCGCCGGGCAGCTGGGCCGGCGTCTCGGCGGCAGCGGCTTGCGGTTCCTGCGCCGGGGTGGGCGCAGCAGGCTCGTCAGCGGGCTCTGCCGCGGCTGCATGCGGCTCCGGTGCCGCGGCCCGGGCGGCGGGCGCGGCCGGAGCCGATGCGTCGGCCTCGGGGGCGACTGCCGGGGCGGCCTCGGCGGGAGGCTGCTCGGCGGCCGGGACGTCGGGCGCCTGGGCGGCGGTTTCGGGCGTCTCGGGGACCGGAACCTGCCCGCCGGCGGCCACGGGTGCGGGGGCAGCGGCAGGGGCCGTGCCGTCCGCGGTCGGCACCTGGTCGGCGGCGGCTGCCGGACCCTCGGTGTCAGGAGCCGGGGCAGCGCCTTCCGCGTCCTCGGTGCTCACGGCCTGCGGGGCCGCCTCGGGGAGAGCCTCGGTGTCCTGCTCGGGCCCGGTGACCGCCTCCGCCCCGGAGGCCCGCCCGGCCTCCGGGGCCACGGTGGGTGCGGCGGGCTGTTCCCCGGCGGCAGCCGCAGGGTCCGCCGCGCCGCCGTCGGCGGGAGCATCGGCCGCAGGCGCCTGGGGGTCCGCGGCACCGGCTTCGGCCGGAGCCGCCTCACCCGCGCCGGGGGCGACGCCGACAGGCTCGGCAGCGGCAGCGGCAGCGCCCTGCCCCGCGTCCGGGACAGCCCCGGCGGGATCACCGGCCGCACCCTCCGCGTGCACGACCGCACCCTGCCCGGTCCCGTCGCCCGCCGCCGGTCCGTCGCCCACGGCGGGTACGGCAGCGGCGGGAGCACCCGCGACCGCCGTGCCCGGCCCCGTTTCGGCGGGAGCCGTCGGCGCGTCGGGAGCCGTCTGGCCGACAACGGCCGGCTGCCCGGCGGCGGCAGCCGCCTCAGCCGCGGGTCCCGTGGACTGCGCGGGCTGCCCGGCTTCGGGCGCCAGGGCGGATACGCCGGGCGCGGCCTCGGGCGCCTGCACCGGCACGGCCTGCGCGGCCGCGGGCACGGACGCCCACGCGTGCACCGCGTCCCCACCCACGGCCACTTGGGCCTGCTCCTGCGCCTGTTCCTGGGCCTGCGCCGCCTCGGCCGCCACGCGGGTGGCGACAGCCTGGGCCATGCTCATCGGCCCCACACCCGGAACAACCGTTTCCGCGGCCGTCGCCCCGGCGCTCACCTGGGGCGCGGGCTGCGCGCCCCACGCCGCGGCCGGAGGCGCCGGCTCGGGCGCACGCGGGGCGTCGAGGTACTCGGGGCCGGACGACGCGGCGGCCGGCTGACGCATCGGCACCTCCGCGGGGCCGCGGTCGGCGAGGGAACGGACCGGGCTGGCGGAGCTGTCGGGAAGCGGCGGGCCGAGGTGGAGCGGACGGCGTGGCGTCACCGGCGGGATCGGCGGCGGGTCGGGCAGGCGGACACCGCCGAGGTCGACGGAGCCGCTGTCGCGGCCGGAGAGCTCGTGCGGACCCGGCTGGTGCACGGTCTCGACGACCGGCTCCGGCGCGGGCGGGGCGACCTCGTTGCCCCAGGCGCCCTGCGCGGCCGGCAGCAGCAGGTCTTCTTCTTCCTCGGCGGGGTGCTCGGAGAGGTAGGTGTACGCACCGTGCGCGGGGGCGCCCGGCTGTTCCACCATGCCTGCGTTCTCCGGCAGCCCCTCGCCCGGGACCTGGCCGGTGTCGGTCATGCGTACCCCTCGCCCATCGGTTAATGCTCCTACGACCAGCTCACCCGGAACGGCGCACCGACCGCCCCACAGTCAAGAACGAGCGTGCGTCCTCAGCGGCACGAACGGCCCGCCCCGAAAAGGCGACAAAGCCATTCACTGGCATTGTTGCGGCCGCGGCACCCTCACGGCAGCTTGATCCGCGACGGTTCCGCTGTGGACTGCGCCACGTTGCGCGCCCTCCGGTATCTGCCGTACCACACGCACCCCAAAACGGGTGGGTTTTCCGGATATTGACCGACGAAGTGCCGGGCGTCCGCGTGTGGTGCAACGATCGGCCAGCCTACCGCGAGCGGTACGACAACCCGATCACGGGGACGGCGGGAGGGTCAGGCGCCGCGCTTCGGCAGCACCCCGCTGAGCAGGAACGCGACGCTGCGTTCCTTCTCCGTCCAGGCCCTGGTGTCGAGTTCGACGGACTGGAGGAGGGCGCACTCGACGGTGTAGCCGTGCTCGGTCAGGTCGCGGCCGACGAGTTCGGCGGCGTCGCGGGTGGCGGCGTGCGTGACGATGCGCTGCGGCCGGCGGTCGGCCACCGCCGAGACGACGGCCGCTCCCCCGCCGCCGACGCGGACGACGTCGGGTTCGGGGAGGTTCTCCAGGATCTGGGGGGCGGTTCCGTGGACGATCTGGAGCTGGACACCGAGGCGGCGGGCGGCGGTGTCGGTGCGGACGCAGGCGTTCAGCTCGCTGTCGACGGCGAGGACCGCGGCGCCGGCGCGCGCCGCCTCGACGGCGAGGGCGCCGCCGCCGCACCCGACGTCCCACACGAGGTCCCCGACCCGGGGCCCGAGGCGGGCGAGTTGGGAGGCGCGCAGCAGGTGGGTCTCGCCCTCGCCGAGGTCACCGTCGTGGGCGTCGGCGGGCAGGGTCCAGCCGCGCGGTCCGGCGGACGGGTCGCGGCCGGCGATCCAGCCGCCGGTCTCCCCCGCGGTGTCGGGGCGCGCGGGGCCGCCGAGGACGATGACGACGTTGGGGTCGCGCCAGGTGTGGTCGGCGGCCTTGTCTGAGGTGACGACGGAGACGCGTTCGCGTGCGGTGCCGAGTTCCTCGCAGACCACGAAGGAGCGGTGGACTCCTTCGAGGAGCAGGCCGAGTTCGGCGGGGCCCGCGCCGGGTGCGGTGAGGACGGCCACCTTGGTGTGGGCCCGGCATACGTTCACCGCGCGGCGCAGCGTGCGGGGGTGTGCGACGACCACTTGTGCGTCGTCCCAGGGCATTCCGGCACGGGCGAAGGCGGCGGCGACTGGGGAGACGGCGGGGACGACCTCGACCTCAAGGCCGAACTCGGGGACGCGCAGGGTGCGTACGATGCCGAAGAAGCCGGGGTCGCCGTCGGCGAGCAGCACGGCCGTTCCGCGGTGGGCGGCGATGCGGCGGGCGGCGAGGGCGACGCTGCCGAGGCGGATGCGCTCGGCGCCGGCGGGGATCTCCGGGAGCGCCAGGTGGTGGGCGGCGCCGGCCACGAGCGTGGCGGCCTGGAGGGCGGCGCGCGCCGCGGTGGTCAGCGGCGAACCGTCCCAGCCGATCACCGTGACCCGGTCGGCCATCGTCCTCAGTCTCCAGGGGTTTTCGCAGGTGGTCTGCGTGTCGTGTGATGAGCTGCCCGCGGTCGGGCTCCGTGAGAGTACCCGGTGCGGCCGGCCCGGGGCGCGGCGGCGGGGTCGCGTTCGGTGTGCGGGAGGTCAGTTCCAGTCGCCGGGGGAGGTGAAGCCGCCGGGCAGCTGGTCGCCGACGCCCTCCAGGTCCTCGGGGAGCAGGCTCCAGACGATCAGGTCGGTGCGGACCTCGGTCCACTCGCCGCTGTCCGTCCGGGCTCTGGCTATCCAGGCGCCGCGCAGCACTCCCTCGCTGATGCAGCCGATCTTCTGGGCCACTTGCTGGGAGGCGGTGTTGTCGGCCGCGGTGCGCAGTTCCAGGCGTTCGAACTTCTGGTCGTCGAAGAGCCACCGCGCGGTGACGAGGGCCGCTTCGGAGGCGTAGCCCTCGCCGCGGGCCCAGGGGGCGGTGACGTAGGAGATCTCGCTGGAGCGGAGCCGCCAGTCGGTGTTCTTGAGGTGGACGACGCCGACGAGGCGCTGGGTGAGGAACTCGGTGACGGCGAAGACGATGCCGCGGCCCTCGGTCCGTTCGGCGGGGGCCTGTTCGGTGATCCAGGAGCGGGCGTGGGCGTGGGTGTAGGGCCGCGGTACGGAGGTCCAGGCGGTGACGAGCTCGTCGTTCATCATGTCGGCGAAGGCCTGGATGTCCGGCTCCTCGAAGGGGCGCAGGACCAACCGCTCCGTACTGATGGAGATGTGGGGAAAGGTGCTCCTCATGCGCGCTCCGTTACCTTCGGTGAACCTTCAGGGCCTGCTGAACTGCCCAGCATGCAGCATGAAAGCACCGATCCGCACCACGGGGTCCTCCCCCTTCCGGGTGAGGGAGGACCCCGTGCGCGACGGTGCCGGGTGCGGCCTCAGAAGGAGGCGAGCACGGAGCCGGCGTACTTGTCCTGGATGAACTTCTTGACCTCGGGCGAGGTGAGGAGCTCGGCGAGCTTCTTCACGCGCGGGTCGTCCTCGTCGCCCTTCTTCACGGCGAGGAAGTTGCCGTAGGGGTTGTCGTCCGGGGACTCCAGGACGAGGGCGTCCTCGGAGGGCTCGAGGTCGGACTCCAGGGCGTAGTTGCCGTTGACGACGGAGGCGTCGACGTCGTCGAGGGAGCGCGGGGTCTGGGCCGCCTCCAGCTCCTTGAAGGTGAGCTTCTTGGGGTTCTTGACGATGTCGGCCGGGGTCGCCTCGTTGCCGACGCCCTCCTTGAGGGTGATCAGCCCGTTGTCGGAGAGGAGCTTGAGGGCGCGGGCCTCGTTGACGGTGTCGTTGGGGATCGCGACGGTGGCACCGCTCTTGAGGTCGTCGGCCTTCTCGACCTTGTTGCTGTAGAGGCCGAGCGGTTCCAGGTGGACCGTGACGACGGGCACGATGTCGGTGCCGTTCTTCTTGTTGAAGTCGTCGAGGTACGGCTTGTTCTGGAAGTAGTTGGCGCCCACGGAGCCGTCCTGCGTCGCCGTGTTCGGGGTGACGTAGTCGGTGAACTCCTTGACCTCGAGGTCCAGGCCCGCCTTCTTGGCCAGGTTGTCCTTGACGTAGGTGAGGATCTCGGCGTGCGGGGCGGGGCTCGCGGCGACGACGAGGGGTCCGCCGGAGCCTGAGTCGCCGGCGCCGCAGGCGGTGAGCCCGAGGGTGAGGGCTCCGGCGGCGAGGGCGGCGGTGGTGATCTTGGCGGTGTTACGCACGAAAAGTGCCTTTCCTTGTGGGCCTTGCGGGTGGTGCGACCCCGTTGCGGGTGACGGGGAGTTCAGGAGGTGGCTTTGAGCAGCCGCAGTTTCGGGGCGGGGCCCGCGTGGGCGCCGCGGCGGTGCAGGGAGCGGGCCGCGTGGTCGCCGGCGAACTGGATGAGGGAGATGACGACGGCGAGGATCGCGACGGTGATCCACATCAGCCGGGTCTCGAACCGCTGGTAGCCGTAGCGGACGGCGATGTCGCCGAGGCCCCCGGCGCCGACCGTGCCCGCCATCGCGGAGTAGCCGATGAGGGCGACGACCGTGGTGGTGGTGCTGGAGATCAGCGACGGCAGGGACTCGGGCACGAGGACCTTGCGGACCACGGTCCAGGTGTTGCCGCCCATGGCCTGCACGGCCTCGACGAGCCCGTGGTCCACTTCGCGGACGGCCGTCTCGACCAGGCGCGCGAAGAAGGGGATGGCGCCGACGGCGAGCGGCACGATGGCGGCCTCACGGCCGATGGTCGTACCGGTGATCCAGCGCGTGAAGCTCATCAGCGCGACCATCAGGATGATGAACGGCAGCGAGCGGGCGATGTTCACGACCTGCCCGATCACCTTGTTGGCGGCGAGGTTCTGGAGCAGGCCGCCACGGTCGGTCAGGACCAGCAGCATGCCGAGCGGGAGTCCGCCGACGACGGCGATGAGGGTGGACCAGCCGACCATGTAGAGCGTGTCCCAGCACGCCTGCTCCAGCAACGGCCGCATCGCGGACCAGGTCACTTGGCACCTTCCTTCACCAGTACGGACTCGTGGCCCAGGACGTCGATGTGCAGGCCCTGTTCGCGCAGGAAGCCGATCGGCACGACGTTGTCCTCGTAGCGGCCGGGCAGTTCGATGCGCATCCGGCCGACCTGGAGGCCGCCGACCGTGTCGATGGCGGCGCCGAGGATCGATATGTCGATGTTGTAGGTGCGGGCGAGCTGCGAGATGACGGGCTGGGTGGCGCTCTCTCCCTGGAAGGTGACGTCGACGACGGTGCGGTCGGCGCCGGAGGCCTCGCCGCCGAGCGGGAACAGGGCGGCGGCCAGCTCGGATCCGGGGGTAGCGAGGAGCTCGCTGACCGTGCCCGACTCGACGATGCGGCCGTTCTCCATCAGCGCGGCCGAGTCGCAGACCGACTTCACGACGTCCATCTCGTGCGTGATGAGCAGCACGGTCAGGCCGAGCTGCCGGTTCAGGTCGCGCAGCAGCGCCAGGATCGAGCGGGTGGTCTCCGGGTCGAGGGCGCTGGTGGCCTCGTCGGAGAGCAGCACCTTGGGGTCGCCGGCCAGGGCGCGGGCGATGCCGACGCGCTGCTTCTGGCCGCCGGACAACTGTGCGGGGTAGGCGCCCGCCGTGTCGGCGAGACCGACCAGGTCGAGCAGCTCCAGAGCCTTGCGGGAACGTTCCTTCCCGGACTTGCCGAGGATCTCCAGGGGTAGTTCGACGTTGTCCTGGACGGTCCGGGAGGACAGCAGGTTAAAGTGCTGGAAGACCATGCCGATCCGGCTGCGCGCCGCGCGCAGTTCCCTTCCGGCGCGCGGGCCGCGGCCGGCCAGGGCGGTGAGGTCCCGCCCGGCGACGGTCACGGTGCCGGAGGTGGGGCGCTCCAGCAGGTTGACGCAGCGGATGAGCGAGGACTTGCCGGCGCCGGACTGGCCGATGACGCCGTACACCTCGCCTTCGCGCACGTGCAGGTCGACGCCGTCCAGGGCGGTGACCTCGCGGCCGCGTGAGCGGTAGACCTTGGTCAGGTCCGTGGTGGTGATCACGTGGGTATCCGTCACAGTCGAGTGCGCGGGCACGGGTGGTCCCGGGCACGGGTGCGTTCGTTCGGGGACGCGCCACGGTTCTCGTGAAGGAGGGAACCGGGGAGAACATGTGCGCGGGCGGCGGTGGTCGCGCGGCGCTCAGGGCGCGCGGACGGGCCGCGGTCTCGCTTCGGGGCGCGAGCTCGGGGTGGTGCGGGGGCCCTCTAGAAGGCGCACATTCGACACGTACCACGAGCACCGGGCGTCATGGTCGCCTCGGTCGCGGGGATGCGGTCGCTCGTCGTGGTCATGCGGCAAGTAAAACACGTGTACGGTCCTGACAAACCGCCGCTGTCCGGATGCTGGACGGCGGTGGACAGGCCGCGGCGCCGGTCAGGGGCGCGTCGAGATCTCCACTCCCTCGGCGGTGACCAGCACCGACAGGGCCGACAGGTCCTCGACCACGAGGTCGGCGTCGAGCTCGTGGGCCCGGTGGGTTGTGGTCAAGGCCACGGTCACCGAGGCGAGGGAGGAGACGAGGGTTCCGTCGTTGTCGAACAAGCAGGGCGTGCGCGTGGCTCTTCATGTCCTCGACCCTGCGGTGCGGGCCGGGGCCGGGAGCATCGGGCCTTTTCGGCCGTAATAAGGTCGCTGCATGCTGAACGCCCTGACGCTGGTGACCGGCGTCGCCGCGCTGCTGCTCGCCGCCTGGTGCGGCTGGGCGGCCTACCGTGACCAGCCGACGAAGGACTGGCACTTCATCGGGATGGCCGTGGTCACCCTGCTGTCGCTGATCCAGCTGGTGGTGGGGATCGTGCTGCTGGCGCGGGGCGAGGAACCCGCGCAGGGCACGACGATCTTCGTGGCGTATCTGCTGGGGGCGTTCGCGTGCGTCCCGGCCGCGGGGTTCATGTCGCTGGCCGAGCGGACCCGGTGGGGTTCGGTGACGGTCGCGGCCGGTGGTGTCGTGCTTGCGGTACTGGAGGTGCGTCTCTATGACATCTGGGGAGGCTGAGGTGAGCCGCCGGCGGCTGACCAGCGGGCCGGGCACGCTGCTGGTGTGGCTGTACGGCGTGATGGTCGTCGGGGCCGTGTCGCGCTCGGTGTACCAGATCGCGACGGAGTTCGACCGGGCGCCGCTGGCGTACTCGCTGTCGGCCGTGGCCGGTGTCGTGTACGGGTTCATCACCTACACGCTCGTGCGGGGCGGGGAGAGGGCCCGACGGGCGGCGCTGGTGTGCTGTGCCGCGGAGTTGGCGGGCGTGCTGACGGTGGGGACGTGGACGCTGGTGGAGCCGTCGGCGTTCCCGGACGCGACCGTGTGGTCGGACTTCGGGATGGGATACCTGTTCATCCCGGTGCTGCTGCCCGTGTCGGCCATCTACTGGCTCAGGGCTTCGCGTTCGCGGGACGGGGACGCCGCCTGAGGTGATCAGGCGGCCGCGGGCCGTGCGCGGTCGCTCGCGCCCACGCGGCGGAGCCGCACCCCGACACGGCCCCGCGCCCTGCGGGGGCGATGGTCAAGCCGTCGCCGCGTACGTACCGGCCGGCTTCTCCAGGACGATCATCGGGACGCCGTCCGCGCCCTGGGAGGTGCCCACCGTCTGGTAGCCGACCTTGCGGTAGAGGCGGAGGGTGCCCTCGCTGCGGTGACCGGTGTGGAGGCGGAAGCGGGTCGCGCCGTGCTGCTCGGCGAGGGCGGACTCGGCGGCGCGCAGCAGCCGGGCGCCGATGCCGTGGCCCTGGAGGCGGGGGTGGACGCACAGCTTGCCGATCGCGGCCGCGCCGTCCTCGGTGACCGAGCCGCGGACCGAGCCGACGACCTCCTCGCCGAGGCGGGCCACGAAGACGCAGTCCCGCGCGACCTCCTCGCGGACCGAGTCGAGCGTTTGGACGAGCGGGTCGATGCGGTAGTTCCCGTACAGCGCCGCCTCCGTCTGGAAGCACAGGTACTGCAGCCTGAAGATCTGCTCCGCGTCCTGCTCGGTCGCCGCAGAGATGGTCACACTCATGCCCATGTGCGCACGCCTCCCGCTCATCTGATCACCGGTGGTCCCCCACTCCTATCCCCGTCCTCAACGGGCCGCAACCTCCGATGTGAGCAATCTGCGGAGACATCCCAGACATCTGGAACGTTCCGGTCCAAGACTGCCCTGTGAGATACCCAACTCCCCTGCGATTTCCCGGTATGTCAGGTCCTTCGGGGAGAGCAGGGCCTCCATGATCCGGGGGCAGCGGCCGGGCAGGCGCCGGACGGCCTCGCGCAGGGCACGGCCCCGGGCCGCGGCGAGGGCGAGTTGTTCGGGGTCGCGGTCACCGTCGTCGACCGGCTCCGCGGCGTACGGCCGCTCGAGGCGGCTCGTCCGGCGGGTGCGGCGGGCTTCGGAGCGGACGGCGCGGCGCAGCCACTCCCGGGGCTCTGCGGGCGGGTTCCCGCCGTCGAGGCGTTCCAGCAGGCGGAGCCAGACCTCCTGCTCCAGGTCGCCCGGCTCGGCCCCGGCGGCATAGGCCTCCGCCGAGGCCTCGGCGGTGAGCAGCGGGTGCAGCGCGGTGACCAGCTCGTGCGTCATACGCGGAGCGACGCGGCCGCCCGGGCGGAGGGTTGCCCGGGCGGCCGAAGCTCACTCGACCGAGTGGGCCCGGCGCGGACGTTGACGCGCCGGGGTCCGCTCAGCCGTTGCGGTAGTCCTCACGGGCCAGCAGACCGGTGTCCGGCTGGTCGGTGAAGACGCCGTCGATGCCGGTCGCGAAGTACGCCCGGTAGGCGCCGAAGACGTCGCCGTAGGCGTCCGCGTCCGTGCCCCTGCGGAACTCCGCCGGGAGGAAGGGGTTCTCGTTGCGCACGGTGTAGGGGTGCAGGAGCAGGCCCACCCGGTGCGCGTCCGCGACGAGCGTGGTCGGCTCGGTGAGCCTGCCCTGGGCGTCGCGCGGGACGACCAGGTCCAGGGTCGGGCCGATGCCCTGCGCGTAGGAGGCGATCTCCCGCAGACCGGCCGGCTTGATCAGGTCGGCGACGGTGCGCGGGTCGCCGTTCTCCACGAAGTCCCAGGGGCGGGAGCCCGCCGACGACAGCAGGACGACCAGGGGGTTGTCGACGAGCTTGTTCATGCGCTCGATGCTCGTCGGCTCGAAGGACTGCAGGACGACCGGGGAGGTGCGCCGGTCCCTGCGGTGCTTGCGCAGCAGCTTGGCGACGCGCTCCTCCAGCGGCAGGCCCTGCTTGCGGAAGTAGGTGGGGTGCTTGAGCTCGGGGTAGATCCACACCTGCCGGCCGCGCGCCCGGCTCTGCTCGTCCTGCCAGCGCAGGACCTCCTCGAAGGTGGGGATCTCCCAGCGGCCGTCGTACAGGGTGTTGTGCGGGCGGTTGGCCGGGATGCGCTCGGTCGCGCGCAGGGTCTTCAGCTCGGCGAGCGTGAAGTCCTCGGTGAACCAGCCGGTGGTGGAGACGCCGTCGAGGAGCTTGGTCCTCTTGCGGTCGGCGAACTCGGGGTGGTCGGCGACGTCGGTGGTGCCGCCGATCTCCGGCTCGTGGCGGCAGACCAGATGGCCGTCCTTCGTCGGCACCAGGTCGCCCGCCTCCACGATGTCGGCTCCCATGTCGAGGGCCAGCTGGTACGAGCCGAGGGTGTGCTCCGGGCGGTAGCCGCTGGCTCCGCGGTGGCCGATGATCGTCGGTCGCGGCAGGCTCTCCAGCCCGCCGCCGTGCCGGGCTCCCTCGGCACGCGCCGTGCCGGTCACGCCGAGCACCGCCCCGCCGGCGCCGAGCACCGCCGCGCCGAGCAGCGCCCGCCGTCCGGTCCCGCCCGTGTTCTCGTTCGACTCCCGCGTTCCCATGAGCGCCCTTTCCTGCCGTCGGCTCGTCAGTGCGGGCCGATCGTAGGGGTGCGCACATGACCGGCGGGAGACCGCGTGCGGAACACGCGGGTGAATCGGGATGTCGTAGTGGCTGGTGGGAGCGGTGAATTGATGGTCCATCGCATCGTGTTCGATTCGGCGTGGCGGTTCTGGGAACGCGTCCGGCAGGCCCGGGGCGATGTGCGTCACATCATGTCGGTCGCGTTACGGACCGTCCGCCGCACACCACCGCAGGTAAACACGCGTCAACACCGAGTAAGACCTCGGTGAAGTCGCCGTGCCCGATGTGCACGATCCCCGGGGCCGCGAGTATCGTCCTCACCTGCACAGACTCATACAGAATCCCCTTGACACCGGAGGGTCCGTTGTCCCGCTTCGCGCTCATCAAGGCAGTGCTCGGCCCGATCATGCGCCTGATGTTCCGCCCACAGGTGGAGGGCGCGGAGCACATTCCCGGCGACGGCCCGGTCATCCTGGCCGGAAACCACCTGACGTTCATCGACTCGATGATCCTGCCGCTGGTCTGCGACCGGCAGGTCTTCTTCATCGGCAAGGACGAGTACGTCACCGGCAAGGGCCTCAAGGGCCGGCTGATGGCGTGGTTCTTCACCGGCGTCGGCATGATCCCCGTGGACCGCGACGGCGGACGGGGCGGTGTGGCCGCGCTGATGACCGGGCGCCGGGTGCTGGAGGAGGGCCGGGTGTTCGGCATCTACCCCGAGGGCACGCGCTCGCCCGACGGGCGGCTGTACCGGGGACGGACGGGTATCGCCCGGCTGACCCTGATGACCGGCGCGCCGGTGGTGCCGTTCGCGATGATCGGGACGGACCGGCTGCAGCCGGGCGGGGCGGGTCTGCCGCGCCCGGGCAAGGTCAGGGTGCGGTTCGGTGAGGCCATGGAGTTCTCCCGGTACGAGGGCATGGACCGGGACCGCTATGTGCTGCGGGCGGTGACCGACTCGGTGATGACCGAGGTCATGCGCCTGTCCGGGCAGGAGTACGTGGACATGTACGCGAGCAAGGCGAAGGAAGCGGCCTAACCGGGCCCGGCCCCGGAGCGAGGGCCGCAGCAGGCGTGCGGGGTGGTGAGGGTGATGATCCCTCACCACCCCGCCGCGCTGTCACGGGTGGTGCGCCCCGCCGCCGTCCAGTCGCTGCCCCCGCAGCAGGAACCACGCCGCCCCGGCCGCGGCCAGCAGGACCGCGGCACCCGCTCCGGCCGCCAGGGCCAGTCCGTCGACGAAGGACGCGCGGGCCGCGTCCAGCATCACCCGGGCGCTGTGGGCGGGCATGTGCGCCGCCGCCTCGACCGCCCCGCCCAGCGACTCGCGCGCCGCGGCCGGCGTGCCCGCCGGGCCTGCGAAGTCGCGGTAGACGCCGGTCACGATCGAGCCGAGCACGGCGATCCCCAGGGCCGCGCCGAGTTCGTACGCCGTCTCGGACACGGCGGACGCGGAGCCAGCCCGCTCCTTGGGCACGCTGGAGAGGATGACGTCGGCGGTGACCGTGAACGACAGTCCGGCCCCGGCCCCGACGACCAGCAGCGCGGCTCCCAGCAGCGGATAGCCGGTGGACCGGTCGATCACGGTGAGCACGGCCAGGGCGAGACCGATCGCCGCGAGACCACCGGAGACCGCGGAGCGGACCGAGAAGCGCCTGGCCACGTGCCCCGCGACCAGGCCGGCCACCACCGCACCGAGCGCGGCGGGCAGTTCGGCCAGGCCCGCTTCGAACGGACGCCTGCCCTGCACGAGTTGCAGGTACTGCGAGAGGAAGAACACCAGTCCGGACAGGCCGAGGATGGTCAGCAGGTCGGCCAGCACCGCCCCGCTGAAGCCGCGGTGCCGGAACAGCCGCATGTCCAGCAGCGGGGCGGGGAGCGTCAGCTGGCGGCGGACGAACCCGTACAGGGCGGCCAGGCCCAGCAGGCAGGCGGCCGCGGCGGTCCAGGACGGGCCGTGCGTCGCGGCCTCCTTCACCGCGTACACGACGCCGACCATGCCGACCAGGGACAGCACGACGCTGACCAGGTCCCAGGGGCCGGGCTCCGCGGTGCGCGACTCGGGCAGCAGCCTGCTGCCGACGAGGACCAGGACGGCCATCACGGGCAGGTTGATCAGGAACACGGAGCCCCACCAGAAGTGCTCCAGCAGGAAGCCCCCGACGATCGGTCCCACGGCCGTACCGGCGGAGGCCGTGGCGCCCCAGATGCCGACGGCGAGACTGCGCTCGCGCGGATCGTGGAAGAGGTTGCGGATCAGGGCCAGCGTGGCCGGCATCAGGGTCGCGCCGGCGACACCGAGCAGCGCCCGGGCGACGATCATCGTCCCGGCTGTGCCGGCGTAGGCGTTGAGCACGGAGATCGCGCCGAACGCCGTGGCGCCCACCAGCAGGATCCGCTTGCGGCCGATGCGGTCGCCGAGGCTGCCCATGGAGACGAGCAGACCGGCGATGACGAACGAGTAGACGTCGCCGATCCACAGCAGCTGCGTGCCGGAGGGCTTCAGGTCCTCGCTGATGTAGGGGGTCGCGAGACCGAGGACGGTCGCGTCGACGGCCACCAGCAGCACGGCGAGCACGAGGACGCCGAGCGCGAGCCAGCGGCCCGGGCGCTTCACCGCCTCGGTCGTCGTCGGCTGCAGGGTGCTGGTCATGATTCCTCTCTTCTGAGTGCGCCGCCGAGCAGCAGCTCGACGATCATGTGCGGGAAGTCCCTGGGGGCGCCCTTGCCGCTCTGCACCAGCCAGGCGGCGGAGGCCAGCAGGCCGTAGAGCGCCTCGGTGAGCCAGGCGGGCGTGAGGTCGATGCGGAACTCGCCGTCGAGCTGGCCGCGGCGGAACAGGGCGGAGATCCGGTCGTCGATCTCGGCCCAGCCCGCGTTCTGCTCCTCGCCCTCGAACAGCTGGTTCTCGGTGTAGAGGAACGCCAGGAGTCCGGCGACCGGCTCGACGCGCACGACCAGGCGGCGTACGGCCTCGCTCGCCGCGCCCTCGTCGAGCCGGGCGGCGTCCAGGGCGGCGCGGCACTCCGCGATGCCGAGGGACTCCAGCGCGCGGACCAGGGCGTCCCGTCCGGCGAAGTTCCGGTGCAGGGTGGCGCGGCTGATCCCGGCGGCCCTGGCGACCTCGTCCATGGTCGCGGTGGACTTGCGGGTCAGCAGGGCGGCGGCGGAGCGCAGCACGTGGTCGGGATCGACAGCCATGAGACGATCGTAGCCCATATGAGACATCACTGTCTCACCCTGGGCGTGGATGACTCACGGCTGCCGTGGCCGGCGGGAGAGGTCGCCGGTCAGTGCCAGGGCAGCTGTGCGCGGCGCTCCCAGTAGGCGTGCGGTTCCTCCGCCAGCGCGGCGAGGCGGTCGAGCTGGTCGTCGTCGAGGTCCACGGCGGCGGCGTGCAGGTTCGAGGCGAGCTGGGTGGTGGTCGCGGCGCCGGAGAGGACGACTCCGGCCCAGGGCCGGCGCAGGACGACGGCCAGCGCGACGGCGTCGCAGCCCAGTCCGGTCCGCGCGGCCACGTCCTTCAGCGCGTCCGGGGCGTGCGGGCCCGCCAGCCGGCCGTTGGCCATGCCTTCCTTGACGATCACGGTGAGGCCGGCGTCGTGGGCCTCCGCGAGGGCGGGGGCGGCGGACGTCTCCAGGGCGTTGTACGTGGACTGGACCGTGCGGAACAGGGGCTCGCCGTCGACGGTCACGGCCAGGGCGGCGCGGACGGCGTCCGCCTGGGCGGGGCCGCTGGTGGAGAAGCCGACGGTCAGACCCTGCGCGGCGGCCTCCGCGAGCCGGGCGTGGAGTTCCTTGTCGGTGAGGGCCGGGCTGTCCGGGGTCACCGAGTGGATCTGGTAGAGGTCGAGCCGGTCGCCGAGCAGCGCGTCGCTCTCGGCGCGCTGCCGTTCGTAGGTGGCGAGGGAGTGGTCCTTGACCTCGTGGGTCTCGGCGTCGGTCGACCAGCCGGCGGTGTAGGTGTAGCCCCACTTACTGCCGACGACGATGTCGTCGAGGCCGGGCCTGCTCCCCAGCCAGTCGGCGAGGAACTCCTCGGAGCGGCCGTAGGAGCGGGCCACGTCGAAGTAGCGGACGCCCTGCGCGTAGGCGGCGTCGAGGAGTTCGTGGGTGCGGGTGCGGAGCGTCTCGACGCTGCGGTCCTCCCCGAGGTCCTCGTCCCGGCCGAGGTTGATGTAGCCGGGGCGTCCGACCGCGGCCAGACCGAGACCGATGTGGCAGGTGGGGGTGGTCGCTGCGGCCAGGCGGGCGAAGGGCATCGGGGGCTCCGTTCGGTCGGCTCCGGTTCGGCTCCGGTTCGGCTCCGACCCAACGTAACCCGCGATGCCCTTCGCCTCAGGGCTCGGCCGTTGCGGTGTTTCGGCGGGCGCGGGGCGTCCTCGCTTGTTCGCGCAGTTCCCCGCGCCCCTGGAGGGCGGTTCCCTCAGGCCCGCTTCCGAGCCACTGCCCACGCGTGCTGGGCGGCCACGTCCTGCTTCACCTCGGCCAGCTGGACGGCGACCGCGCCGGGGGCCGTGCCGCCCCGGCCGTCGCGGGAGGCCAGGGCTCCGGGGACGTTGAGGACGGAGCGCACCTCAGGCGTGAGGTGGGCCGAGATCTTGGCGAACTGCTCGTCCGTGAGCCCGTCCAGTTCCTTGCCCTCCGCCTCGGCCGCCTTCACGCACTCGCCCGCGACCTCGTGGGCGACGCGGAACGGGACGCCCTGCTTGACCAGCCACTCGGCGATGTCGGTGGCGAGGGAGAAGCCGGCCGGGGCCAGTTCCTCCATGCGCTCGCGGTGGACCGTGAGGGTGGCCATCATGCCCGTGAAGGCCGGGAGCAGGACCTCCAGCTGGTCGATGGAGTCGAAGACCGGCTCCTTGTCCTCCTGGAGGTCGCGGTTGTAGGCGAGCGGGAGGGCCTTGAGCGTGGCCATCAGGCCCGTCAGGTTGCCGATCAGGCGGCCGGACTTGCCGCGCGCCAGCTCCGCGATGTCCGGGTTCTTCTTCTGCGGCATGATCGACGAGCCCGTCGAGAACGCGTCGTGCAGGGTCACGAAGGAGAACTCCTTCGTGTTCCAGATGATCACCTCCTCGGCGATCCGGGAGAGGTTGACCCCGATCATCGCCGTGATGAACGCGAACTCGGCGACGAAGTCGCGGGAGGCCGTGCCGTCGATGGAGTTGCCGGCGGAGCCGTGCTCGAAGCCGAGGTCCTTGGCGACCGCCTCCGGGTCCAGGCCGAGGGAGGAGCCCGCGAGCGCGCCCGAGCCGTAGGGCGACACGGCCGTGCGGGCGTCCCACTGGCGCAGCCGCTCGGCGTCCCGGGAGAGGGACTGGACGTGGGCCAGGACGTGGTGCGCGAAGAGGACCGGCTGGGCGTGCTGGAGGTGGGTGCGGCCGGGCATGGCCACGTCGGCGTGGGCCTCGGCGAGACCGATCAGCGCGTCCTGGAGCTCGGCGATCAGGCCGCCGATGGTCCGGGCGTGGTCGCGCAGGTACATGCGGAAGAGGGTGGCGACCTGGTCGTTGCGGGAACGGCCGGCGCGCAGCTTGCCGCCGAGGTCGGGGCCGAGGCGCTCCAGGAGGCCGCGTTCCAGGGCGGTGTGGACGTCCTCGTCGGCGATGGTGCCCGTGAAGGAGCCGTCGGCGACGTCCGCCTCCAGCCGGTCGAGACCGGCGAGCATCCGGTCCAGCTCGTCCTCGGTGAGGAGGCCCGCCTTGTGCAGCACGCGCGCGTGGGCACGCGATCCGGCGATGTCGTAGGGCGCGAGCCGCCAGTCGAAGTGGACGGACGCGGAAAGCCTGGCCAGGGCCTCGGCGGGACCGTCGGCGAAACGGCCGCCCCAGAGCCGGACGTCACCGCTGTTGCTGCTCACCTGGTGTGCTCCTCAATGGGTGTGGGTGTGCCCCTGCCTCCCCCGCGGGCGGGCGAGGAGGCGGTCGTCACGCTACTGCCCGCGCGAGGTCCGGCGGGCCGCTCCGGCGGTGGGCACCGGGCTGCGATCGTCGTTTTGCATGAGTATGCAGACCTCCGCATGATTCGTCAATCGCGAAGAGATCTCGGGCTCCATTGAACGCGCGAAACCGCTTACCCGTACCTCTCGCCGAACGCAGGCGCCGCGTTGCACGACCACCACACCCCCGACCCCTAGTGAGGCACCCGCATGTCCAGGGCTCTTCCGAAGTACAACAAGCGTCGCGTCACGCTCATCGGCGGCGCCGCCGCGGTGGCACTGTCCGGCACGGTGATCGCCGGCTTCGCCCTCGCCGGGGAGCCGTCCGGCAGCGGCGCGACGAGCGCCCGGACGCTGGCGGGTCCCGGCACCATCAGCTGCCCGGACGTGACCGGGCAGCTGCCGGAGATCCCCGCCTCCGCCCAGGCGGAGGTCGACCGCAACCTGGCTGACCTGGACAAGCAGATCCAGGAGGCTGACAAGCGCCTGGCCGACACCGTCGGCCAGGGCGGACCCGACTTCGTCCGGAACGCCATCCTCGGCCCGCTGGAGGACAAGCGCGTCGCCGCCCTGAACCGCATCGAGACCGCCATCGGGCGGGCCGCCGCGAAGCCCGAGGGCCTGGAGGCGTTCGCCCCCTGCCGGCTCGACGCCGACGGCGGCGCCGGAGCGGGCGAGGCGGAAGCCGGCGCGGAGGCGGGCGCGGGCGCCGGGGCCGGTGCGGGCGGCGAGGCCGGTGCGGGCGGCGAGGCCGGTGCGGGCGGCGAGGCCGGTGCGGGCGCCGGGGCCGGGGAAGGCGCGGGGAACGCCGGTGCCGGGACGATCGGCTGCCCGGACGTGGCCTCGCAGTTGCCCGCGGTCCCCGCCTCCGCCCAGGCCGAGGTCGACCGCAACCTGGCTGACCTGGACAAGCAGATCCAGGAGGCCGACAAGCGCCTGGCCGACACCGTCGGCCAGGGCGGACCCGACTTCGTCCAGAACGCCATCCTCGGCCCGCTGGAGGACAAGCGCGTCGCCGCGATCAACCGCATCGCCACCGCCATCGGCCGCACGGCCGAGCGTCCCGCCGGCCTGGACTCGCTGGCCGCCTGCACCCTCACCAAGTGAGGTGACAGGCGCCGTGGCCGCCCCGAGTCAGCGCCGGCCGGGGCGGCCACGGACGAGCGGCCCCCGTGCGGGCGGCCGACGGTCACCGGCCTCCCCTGATTCCTCGGACGGCCGAAGGACCCGCGCCCATCATCGTTGGACATGGGAAAGACTCGTGAGCACACAGGCGGCCGGCTCCGCTCGTTCATCGAGGCGCAGCCGGGCTTCCTCACCGCCACCGCTCCCCTGTCCGCCGACAGCAACCTCTCCCCCAAAGGCCTCAAGGGCTCCTTCGCCGTGCTCGACGCCCGTACGGTGGCCTACCTCGACTTCGCCGGCTCCAACGACGAGACCATCGCCCATCTGCGGGAGAACGGACGGATCACCCCGATGTGGTGCGCCTTCCAGGGCCCGCCCAACATCGTCCGCGTGCACGGCCGGGGCGGGCCGGTCTTCCGCGACGAACCCCGTTTCGGGGACCTGCTCGGCCGCTTCCCGGGCATCGGCCCGAGTCCGCACGGACCGCGCGCGATCACCGTCGTCACCGCCGAACTCGTCCGCGACACCTGGGCTACGCGGTGCCCTCGGACGTCCCGTGCGGAGGCGCGGCGCGGGCATCTTCCTCCACGTCGACGGGCGGGGCGCGACGGCAGGTTGCGTGTCCGTGCCCAGGGACGCGATGCGGCGCATCCTCATCTGGGCGCGCCCCGGGCGCGCGCCGCACCTGGCGATCGGGACCAGCGGCGGACGGACGGCCGTCACGCGGTACTGAGCCGCACGGTGAAGGTGGTCGAGCCCGGTCTGCTGTCCAGCTCCACACCGCCGCCGTGCGCCTGCGCCACCGCGGCCACGATCGACAGCCCGAGGCCCGCGCCGCCGCCCACCGCGTCCGCACGGCGGCGGTGCTCCGCCCGGGTGAAGCGTTCGAAGACCCCCGGCTGGACGTCCTCCGGGACGCCCGGGCCGTCGTCGTGCACCCGCAGGACCACCGAGGTCCCCTCGTCCACCAGGGACACCGTCACCTCGGTGCCGTCGGGGGTGTGCTGGCGGGCGTTGGCCAGCAGGTTCGCCAGCACCTGCTGGAGGCGGTGCTCGTCGCCGGTGACCGTGACCGGCTCGCTGGGGAGGTCCAGGGTCCAGCGGTGACCGGGTCCGGCGGCACGGGCGTCGGTGACGGCGTCCAGGACCAGCCGGGTGAGGTCGACGGGGCCACGCTCCAGGGGACGGCCCGCGTCCAGCCGGGCGAGCAGCAGCATCTCGTCGACCATCTCACCCATGCGGCCCGATTCGGCGGCGATGCGCTCGAGGGCCCGGGTGATCTCGGGGGGCACGGGGCCGGGGTGCAGCAGGGCGAGTTCCGCGTGGCCGCGCACCGAGGCGACCGGGGTGCGCAGTTCGTGGCTGGCGTCGGCGGCGAAGCTGCGCAGCCGCTCCTCGCTCGCGTGCCGCCGGACCAGCGCGCCCTCGACATGCCCGAGCATGCGGTTGAAGGCGGCGGCGACCTGGCCCACCTCGCTGCGCGGGTCGGCGTCGGGCGCTCTCGGCGGCAGGGCCACCTCGCCGCTGGCGAGCGGCAGTTCGCTGACCCGGGTGGCGGTGGCGGCGACCCGGCTCAGCGGCCTGAGCGACCAGCGCACCCACAGTGCGCCGGCCACGCCGGTGACGGCGAGGGCCGCGCCGAAGACGCTCGCGGCGACCAGTTCCAGCCGGTGGACGGCGGCCTCGACCGGCTCCAGGGGCAGACCGGTGATCAGGACGTCGCCGTCGGCCCCCGGGGCGGCCGTCACCCGGTAGGCGTCCAGCGCGGAGAGGTCGACGCTGTGCCCCGCGCCGTCCCGCGGGACCGCGCGCAGCTGCGCGCGGTCGCCCGCGGTCAGGGAGACGGCGGTGACGCTGCCGGGCCGGACCACGGCGGCGTCGGTGACCGTCCCGCCGACGAGGCGTGCGCCGAAGGTGCCCGTCGGCTGCCGGCGGGTGTCACCGCGCTCGTCGCCGTCGTGGTCGTCGGGCAGCCGGCCGCCGTGCTCCAGGCTCTCGGGGAAGCGGCTGCCCACCTGGGCCAGCTGCTGGTCGAGCCGGTCGACGAGGAAGCCGTTCAGCTCGACCACGGCGGCCAGCCCGACCGCGGCACAGCTCACCGCGAGCAGCACGACCAGGCCGAGGGTCAGCCGGGCGCGCAGGGTGTGCGGGCGCGGCAGGGGCCGTACGCCCCTCACCGGGCCACCGGCTTGAGCAGGTAACCGGCGCCGCGCACGGTGTGGATCATCGGCTCGCGCCCGGCGTCGATCTTCTTGCGCAGATAGGAGATGTACAGCTCCACGACGTGGGCCCGGCCGCCGAAGTCGTAGGACCAGACCCGGTCGAGGATCTGCGCCTTGCTGAGGACGCGCCGCGGGTTGCGCATCAGGAAGCGGAGCAGTTCGAACTCGGTGGGTGACAGCTCGATCAGCTCTCCCGCGCGGGTGACCTCGTGGGAGTCCTCGTCCATGACCAGGTCGCCGACGGTGAGCCGGGGTCCGTCCTCCGGCTGACGGGCCATGCCGGCGCGGCGCAGCAGTCCGCGGAGCCGGGCGACGACCTCCTCCAGGCTGAAGGGCTTGGTCACGTAGTCGTCGCCGCCCGCCGTGATGCCGGCGATCCGGTCCTCCACCGCGTCCCGCGCCGTCAGGAACAGCACGCAGACGTCCGGCTTCACGGCGTGCAGGGAGCGCAGCACCGCGAAGCCGTCGGTGTCCGGGAGCATCACGTCGAGGACGACCGCGTCCGGCATCAGTTCCCGGGCCCCGGCGACGGCGGAGGAGCCGTCGGCGGCCGCGTGGACCTGCCAGCCCTCGTAGCGCAGGGCGCCGCAGAGCACCTCGGCGAGGTCGGGGTCGTCGTCGACGACGAGGACGCGCAGCGGGCTGCCGTCGGGGCGGGTGAGGGCGGGGCGTCCGGATCTGGTGGTGTTCATCTCCCCTCCAGGATCGCTCCCCGCGCGCGGGAGGACGGGCGGCGACGCTCTGAGTTTCCTCTGAGTCGGGCGGCCGGGGGCCCGTTCAGAGGGTGCTCAGAGGTTGCGGCGGCACAGTGGCGTCCCGGACCGGCGAAAGGACGTGCGGATGACGACCGTGGACGAGCGGAGAACGGCGCAGGCCCCGGGGACGCCCGGGCGGCGCTCCCCCGCGGGCGCCGTGCAGGCGCTGCTGTGGGGTGGGGCGGCGGCGGTGGTCGCCCTGTGGTGGGCGGACACCGGGCAAGTGGTGGGCGCGGCGGGCTGGCTCACCGGGGCCGGGCGCATCAGCGGGCTGCTGTGCGGATACGCCTGCGCGGTGCTCGTGGGGCTGATGGCGCGGGTGCCGGTGCTGGAGCGGCGGATCGGTTCGGACCGGGTGGCCCGCTGGCACGCGAGGGCGGGCCGCTACACGATCGGGCTGCTGCTCGCGCACGTCGTACTGATCCTTCTCGGGTACGCCGCCCAGGACGGCGCCTCGCTCGTGCACGAGACGCTGACGGTGGTCCTGGACTACCCGGACATGCTCAAGGCGACCGCGGGCACGGCCGTGCTCCTCGCGGTCGGTGTCACCTCCGCGCGTGCCGTGCGCCGCCGGACCAGCCACGAGTTCTGGTACCGCGTCCATCTGCTCACCTACGGCGCGGTCTTCCTGGCGTTCTTCCACCAGGTGACCCTCGGCAACGACCTCAGCGGGCATCCCCTGGCCACGGCCGTCTGGTACGCGCTCTACGTGGGTGTCGCGGCCCTGGTGCTGTGGTACCGGATCCTGGTGCCGGTGCGGCTGAACCTGCGGCACCGGCTGCGGGTGGAGTCGGTGCACCCGGAGGCGCCGGGCGTGCACTCCGTCGTCGTGCGGGGACGGCGGCTGGAGGAACTCGGGGCGCGGTCCGGGCAGTTCTTCCGCTGGCGGTTCCTCGGCGCGGGCCTGGGCGGGACGTCGACGCCGTACTCGCTGTCGGCGCCGCCGCGGGGGGACCGGATGCGCATCACGGTCAAGGCGCTGGGCGACCACAGCGCGGCGGTGTCCCGGCTGCGGCCCGGCACCCGGGTGTGGGCGGAGGGACCGTACGGCGCGATGACCGGGGACCGGCGGACCTCGCCGAAGTCGCTGCTGGTCGCCGCCGGCGTCGGCATCACGCCGCTGCGCGCCCTGTTCGAGACGCTGCCCGGCGAGGTCACCCTTGTCTACCGGGCCCGGACCGCCGAGGACCTGGCGCTGGCCGGGGAGCTGGAGGCCATCGCGCACCGGCGCGGCGCGAAGCTGCTGTACGCCCTCAACACCCCGGACGGCCGGCGGCCCGCCCTCACCGCCGGGAACCTGCGCGCGGCCGTTCCCGGCCTGGCCGGTCACGACGTCTACGTGTGCGGCCCGCACGGGTTCGCCCGCGATCTGTACGAGGCGCTGCGCACCGCCGGTGTGCCGGACCGCCGTATCCACCACGAGTCGTTCGAACTGTGAGGCGGCACGCGTGCACCCGTTGAAGAAGGACCGACCGCTGCGCCGGATCGTGCTGGCGAGTGCCGCCACCGTCTCCGGGGTGGTGCTGCTGCTGTCGCTGAAGCCGCACACGCCGCCGGAACCCGCCCTGGCGGTGCCCGTCCCGTCCGCCAGTGCCGGCACGGCGGGCGGGTCCGGGGCCACCGGCACGAAGACCGTCACCGGGGACACGGCGCAGACCCGCTGGGGCCCGGTCCAGGTCCGCATCACCCTGGTGAACGGCCGGATCACCGACGTCACCGCCGTCCGTCACCCGGCGGACAACCCGCGGGACCAGGAGATCAGCCGCTACGCCCTGCCCCGGTTGCGCGCCGAGGCGCTGCAGACCCAGAGCGCGGGCATCGACTCGGTCTCCGGAGCCACCTACACGAGCGACGGTTACCGGCGGTCACTCCAGTCCGCCCTGGACTCGGCGCGCGGCTGAACACACCGGCTTCGGCGCACGTATCTGTGGGCCAAGGGTCAAGTCCCCACGGAGGAACCGTGACCACCACGCTCGCAGGCGGACGTGCCGCCCGCCGCCAGACGATGCGCCGCATCCGCCCGCGCCGCTCCCCGGCCGTACCGCTGCTGACCGCCCTGTGGGCCGGGGCGGCGGCCGTGCTGTGGCTCTGGTGGGACAACACGCCGGCCCTCGCGGACACCGCGAGCAGGATCCTGGCGGCCGGCCGGATCACGGGCCTGCTCGCCGGGTACCTGATGGCGCTGGTGGTGCTGCAGATGGCGCGGGTGCCGGCGCTGGAGCGGCGGGTGGGCACCGACCGGGTGGCGCGCTGGCACGCCATGACCGGCCGCTACACGCTCTGCCTGGTCCTCGCCCACGTCTTCCTCACCATGTGGGGCTACGCCCTGCAGGCGGGCAAGGGGCTCGCCGACGTCGTGCAGCAGACCGTCGACTCCGTCGACCAGCTGCCGGACACGGGCAAGGCCGCCCTCGGCACGGGTCTGCTGGTCGTCATCGGGATCCTGTCGATCGGCGGGGTCCGCCGGCTGATCGGGTACGACACCTGGTACCACGTGCACCTGCTCACCTACGTTGCGGTGTACATGACGTTCTGGCACCAGATCACGAACGGCAACGAGTTCGCCGTGGAACCGGCCGCCAGGACGTTCTGGTACGGGCTGTACGGCGTGGTGACCGCACTGGTCGTCTGGTACCGGATCCTCACCCCGATCCGGCTGAACCTGCGGCACCGGATGCGGGTCGAGGCGGTCATCGAGGAGACTCCGGGCATCGTGTCCGTGCTGATCGGCGGCCGCAGGCTGCACCGCATGGGCGCGGAGGCCGGGCACTTCTTCCGGTGGCGGTTCCTGGCGCCGGGCATGCGCTTCAGCTCCCACCCCTACTCGCTGTCGGCGGCGCCCCGCCCGGACATGCTGCGGATCACCGTGAAGGCGATGGGCGACCACACGTCCCGGCTGCGCGAGCTGACGCCCGGCACCCGGGTCTGGGCGGAGGGCCCGTACGGCGCGATGACCGCGCAGCGCCGCAGCCGCGGCAAGGTGCTTCTGGTGGCGGGCGGCGTGGGGATCACCCCGATGCGGGCGCTGTTCGAGACGCTGCCCGGCGCGTCCGGTGACATCACTCTCCTCTACCGCGCCAACAGCACCCAGGACCTGGCGCTGTGGGGCGAGCTCGCCAGGATCGCCGACGAGCGCGGCGCACGGCTGATGTACGCGGTGAACAGCCCCGACGGGGAGCGTCCCGACATCTCCGCGGAGTCCCTCCGGCGGAAGATCCCGGACATCGGCGACCACGACGTCTTCATGTGCGGGCCGCCCGGCTTCGCGCAGTCGGTCTACGAGGCACTGCGCGGCGCGGGAGTCCCCGCGCGCCGTATTCATCACGAGTCGTTCGAGATGTGAGCGACGGGACACCAACGGCCCTTCAGGAGTCTGGGAAACGATGAGGAAGTCTCACCCCGTCCGGCGTGCCGTGCTCGCCGGGGCAGCCACCGTCTCCGGGATCGTGCTGCTGCTGTCCCTGAAGCCGGCCTCCGACCCGGGCGCCGCCCAGGCGGCGGGCGGGCAGGTGCCGCCGGCGGCGGCCGGGCAGGCCCCGCAGGGCGGCGTGAACGGCGCGGTCACCGGTGACGCCGCGCAGACGGAGTACGGCGCGGTCCAGGTCCGCCTGACCATGAGCAACGGCAAGATCGCCCGGGCGGAGGCGGTGCAGGCGCCGAAGGGCGGGCGCAGCGACCAGATCACCGCCAGCGCGGTGCCCCGCCTCAATCAGGCGGCGGTCGCGGCGCAGAGCGCGGACCTCGACGCGGTGTCGGGTGCCACGTACACCAGCGCGGGCTACAACAAGTCCCTCCAGTCCGCCCTGGACAAGGCCAAGACCTCGGGCGGTACCGCCCGGGGTTCGGGCGAGGCCCCGGGCGGTGCCGCCCAGGGCTCGGGCGAGACCCCGGGCGGTGCCGCCCAGGGCTCGGGCCAGAGATCCGATCGGGGCGCCGGCCAGGCGCAGGCGCAGACCCTCACAGGCAGCGTGGCGCAGACGGAGTACGGCCCCGTCCAGGTCCGCATCACCGTCGCGGGCGGGAAGATCACCAAGGCCGAGGCGGTCCAGGCGCCCAAGGGCGGGCGCAGCGACCTGATCACCTCCACCTCCGTCCCCCGCCTCAACCGGGCGGCCGTCGCGGCAGGAAGCGCGGACATCGACGCGGTGTCCGGGGCCACGTACACCAGCGCCGGCTACAAGAAGTCCCTCCAGTCTGCACTGGACCAGGCCGGTGGCTGACACCGTGGCCGACTCCGCCGAGGTACGTCATGTCGAGGAGACGATGGGGACCGTCTTCTCCCTCGACGTCCGCGGCGGGGAACCGGCCGCCGTGCGCGCGGCCGTGGACGAGGTCGTCGCCGGACTGCACCGGGTCGACGAGGTGTTCAGCACCTACCGCGACGACAGCCAGGTCTCCCGGTTGCAGCGCGGGGAGCTGGCCGTCGAGGAGTGCGATCCCGAGGTCGCCGAGGTGCTCGGCCTGGCGGCCGAGGCGGAGCGGCTGAGCGACGGCTGGTTCAGCACGTCGTACGGGGGCCGCCTCGATCCGACCGGCATCGTCAAGGGCTGGGCGGTCGAGCGGGCGGCGCGGCGGCTGGCCGCGGTGCCCGGGGTGTGCGGGGTGAACGTCAACGGCGGCGGGGACGTGCAGCTGCTGGGGACGCCGGGCGGGCAGCGGCCGTGGCGGGTGGGGGTGTCCGACCCGTTGCGGCCGGGGGGTCTGGCGGCGGTCGTCTCGGCGGCCGGGGTGGGGGAGCTGTCCGTGGCCACGTCCGGCACGGCGGAGCGCGGGGCGCACATCGTCGATCCGCGGACGGGGCGTTCGGCCGTGAGCGACCTCGTCGCCGTGACGGTGGTGGGGCCCCGGCTGACCTGGGTGGACTGCTGGGCCACGGCGGCGTTCGCGATGGGGTCGCGGGCCGGGCTGGCGTGGCTGGAGTCGCTGCCGGACGTCGAGGCGCTGCTCATCACGGCCGGTGACGAGGTGTGCTGCACCGGGGGGCTGGCGGCGCGGCTGGGGTGAGGCGAACCGGCTCAGGGCGCGGGCGGGGCGCCGGCCACGGATCACCCGCGCCCGGCGCCCCGCCCGCGCCCCCGAGGCGCTACTGCCCGTTCTGCGCGAGCCTCAGCAGGTGATCCGCCAGCGCCTGCCCGCCCGTCGGCTCCCGGCTGATCAGCAGCAGGGTGTCGTCTCCGGCGATCGTCCCGAGGATGTCGTGCAGCTCGGCCTGGTCGATCGCCGAGGCGAGGAACTGGGCCGCGCCGGGCGGCGTGCGCAGCACCACGAGATTGGCCGACGCCTCCGCGGAGATCAGCAGCTCCTGGGAGAGCCGCCGCATCCGCTCCTCCTTCGCCGACCCGCCCAGCGGAGCGCGCGGGGTGCGGAAACCGCCCTCGCTCGGCACCGCGTAGATCAGGTCGCCGTCGGTGTTGCGGATCTTGACCGCGTTCAGCTCGTCCAGGTCGCGGCTGAGCGTCGCCTGCGTGACGCTCAGTCCGTCGTCGGCGAGCAGCTTGGCCAGCTGGCTCTGCGACCGCACCGGCTGCCGGTTGAGGATGTCCACGATCCGGCGGTGGCGTGCGGTGCGGGTCTGCGGCACGGCGGGCCCGTTCGCCCCCGGCTGCTCGTGGTCCTGCGCCTGGCTCATCGTCGTCTCATTCCCCGGATCGTCCTTCTTGCCCGCCGGCTGCCTGGAGGATGCCGGGCAGCGCTCCCAGGAACGCGTCCACCTCGTCGTCGCGGAGATTCAGCGGCGGCATCAGCCGGACGACGTCGGGGGCGGGCACGTTCACCAGGAAACCGGCCTCCTGAGCCGCCTGCCGCACCTGGGGCGCGAGCGGCTCGGTGAGCACGATACCCAGGAGGAGTCCCGCACCCCGGACGAAATCGATCAACTGGTGGCCGAGGCCCTCGATTCCTTCGCGCAGCCGCTCGCCCTGCCGCTTGACGTTCTCCAGCAGCCCCTCGTCCTCGATGGTGTCGAGGACGGCGAGCCCGGCGGCGCAGGCCACGGGGTTGCCGCCGAAGGTCGTGCCGTGCTGGCCGGGCCGGAGCAGCTCCGCGGCCCGGCCGAAGGCGACGGTCGCGCCGAGGGGCAGCCCGCCGCCGAGCTGCTTGGCCAGGGTGACGACGTCGGGCAGGACGCCCTCGTGGGCCTGGTACTCGAACCAGTGCCCGGTCCGGCCGATGCCGGTCTGCACCTCGTCGAGCACGAGGAGCGCCCCGGTGGCGGCGGTGATGGCGCGGGCGGCCCTGAGGTAGCCGGCGGGCGGGACGACGACGCCGAGCTCGCCCTGGATCGGCTCGATGATGACCAGCGCGGTCTCGTCGGTGACGGCGGCGGCCAGGGCCTGCGCGTCGCCGAACGGCACGTGGGTGACCTCCCCGGGCAGCGGCAGGAACGGGTCCCGCTTGCCGGGCTGGCCGGTCAGCGCCAGGGCGCCCATGGTCCGCCCGTGGAAGGCGCCCTCGGTGGCCACGACGTGGGTCCGCCCGGTCAGCCGGCCGATCTTGAAGGCGGCCTCGTTGGCCTCGGCGCCGGAGTTGCAGAAGAAGACCCTGCCGTCCCGGCCGAAGAGGCGCAGCAGCCGCTCGGCGAGGGTGACGGTCGGCTCCGCCATGAAGAAGTTGGAGATGTGGCCGAGGGAGCCGATCTGCCGGCTCACGGCCTCCACGACCGCCGGGTGGGCGTGGCCCAGGGCGTTGGTGGCGATGCCGCCGACGAAGTCGAGGTAGGACCTGCCGTCGGCGTCCCACACCGTGGTGCCCTCACCGCGGACGAGGGGCAGCAGCGGGGTGCCGTAGTTGTTCATGAGCGCGCCCCGCCACCGCTCGGCGAGTTCCTCGCTGGCGGTCATCCGGCATCCCCCTTCTCGTCGGGCACGACCATGGTGCCGATGCCCTCGTCGGTGAAGATCTCCAGCAGGATCGAGTGCTGGACCCGCCCGTCGATCACGCGGGCGTTGGTCACGCCGTTGCGCACGGCGTGCAGGCAGCCCTCCATCTTCGGCACCATGCCGGAGGACAGATCGGGCAGCAGCCGCTCCAGTTCGGATGCGGTGAGGCGGCTGATCACCTCGTCGCTGTTCGGCCAGTCCTCGTAGAGGCCCTCGACGTCGGTGAGGACCATGAGGGTCTCGGCGTCCAGTGCCGCAGCGAGCGCCGCAGCAGCCGTATCAGCATTGACGTTGTAGACATGTCCGTCGTCCTCGCTCCGGGCGATCGAGGAGACGACCGGGATGCGGCCGTCGGCGAGCAGGGCCTCGACGGCGCCCGTGTCGATCGCGGTGATCTCGCCGACCCGGCCGATGTCGACGAGTTCGCCGTCGATCTCGGGCTGGTGCTTGGTGGCGGTGATGGTGTGGGCGTCCTCGCCGGTGAGACCGACGGCGAGCGGGCCGTGCCGGTTGAGCAACCCGACCAGCTCGCGCTGCACCTGCCCGGCCAGCACCATCCGCACGACGTCCATGGCGTCCTCGGTGGTTACCCTGAGGCCCGCCTTGAACTCGCTGACGATGCCGTGCTGGTCGAGGGCGGCACTGATCTGCGGTCCGCCGCCGTGCACGACGACCGGCTTGAGGCCGGCGTGGTGCAGGAAGACGACGTCCTGGGCGAAGGCGGCCTTGAGGTCCTCGTCGACCATGGCGTTGCCGCCGAACTTGATGACGACCGTCTTGCCGTTGTGCCGGACCAGCCAGGGCAGCGCCTCGATGAGGATCTGCGCCTTGGGCAGCGCGGTGTGCTTGCGCGTCGGTGTGCTCATGAGCTGTAGGCGCTGTTCTCGTGGACGTAGTCGGCGGTGAGGTCGTTGGTCCAGATGGTGGCGGTCGCGGACCCGGCGGCGAGGTCGGCGACGATGTGCACCTCGCGGTAGCGCATGTCGACCTTGTCGCGGTCCTCGCCGAAGCTGCCGTTCTTGCAGACCCATACGCCGTTGATGGCGACGTTCAGCCGGTCCGGTTCGAAGGCGGCGCTCGTCGTGCCGATCGCGGAGAGCACCCGGCCCCAGTTGGGGTCCTCGCCGTGGATCGCGCACTTGAGGAGGTTGTTGCGGGCGATGGAGCGGCCCACCTCGACGGCGTCGTCCTCGGTCGCGGCGTTGATCACCTCGACCTTGATGTCCTTGCTGGCGCCCTCGGCGTCCCGGATGAGCTGCTGCCCGAGGTCGTCGCAGACCTGCCGTACGGCCTCGGCGAACTCCTCGTAGGCGGGGGTGATGCCGGAGGAGCCGGAGGCGAGCAGCAGCACGGTGTCGTTGGTGGACATGCAGCCGTCGGAGTCGACCCGGTCGAAGGTGACCTTCGTGGCGGCCCGCAGGGCGCTGTCCAGGGTGTCGCCGTCCAGGTCGGCGTCGGTGGTGAGGACGACCAGCACGGTGGCGAGGCCGGGGGCGAGCATGCCCGCGCCCTTGGCCATGCCGCCGACGGTCCAGCCGTCCTTGGTCACGACCGACGTCTTGTGGACGGTGTCGGTGGTCCTGATGGCGATGGCGGCCTTCTCGCCGCCGTGCTCGGAGAGCTGGGCCGCTGCCGTCTCCACGCCCGGGAGCAGCTTGTCCATGGGCAGCAGGACGCCGATGAGGCCGGTGGAGCAGACGGCGATCTCGATGGCGCCCCGGCCGAGGACCTCGGCGGCCTTCTCGGCGGTGGCGTGGGTGTCCTGGAAGCCCTTGGGGCCCGTGCAGGCGTTGGCGCCGCCGGAGTTGAGGACGACCGCGGAGGCCTGGCCGCTCTTGAGCACCTGCTCGGACCACAGGACCGGCGCGGCCTTCACGCGGTTGGAGGTGAAGACGCCGGCTGCGGCGCGGCGGGGCCCGGTGTTGACCACGAGGGCCAGGTCGGGGTTGCCGTTCTCCTTGATCCCGGCGGCGATGCCCGCCGCCGTGAATCCCTTCGCTGCGGTCACGCTCACGGCGCAACTCCGATCGTCGTCAGTCCGGTGGTCTCGTCGAGACCGAGGGCGAGGTTCATGCTCTGGACGGCACCGCCCGCGGTGCCCTTGGTGAGGTTGTCGATGGCGCTGATCGCGATGATCCGCCCGGCGGCCGCGTCGTACGCGACCTGCACCTGAACGGCGTTCGAACCGTAGACGGACGCCGTGGCCGGCCACTGGCCCTCGGGGAGCAGGTGCACGAACGGTTCGTCGGCGAAGGCCTTCTCGTAGGCGGCACGCAGGGTCTCGCCCGTGACGCCGTCGGCGGCCTTGGCGCTGCACGTGGCGAGGATGCCGCGCGGCATCGGGGCGAGGGTCGGGGTGAAGGAGACGGAGACCGGCTGCCCGGCGGCCGCGCTGAGGTTCTGGGTGATCTCGGGGGTGTGACGGTGCCCGCCGCCGACGCCGTACGGCGACATCGAACCCATGACCTCGCTGCCCAGCAGGTGCGGCTTGGGCGCCTTGCCCGCGCCGGAGGTGCCGGACGCGGCGACGATCACGGCCTCGGGCTCCGCCAGGCCCGCCGCGTAGGCCGGGAAGAGGGCCAGGGAGACGGCGGTGGGGTAGCAACCGGGTACCGCGACGCGCCTGGACCCCTCCAGCACGGCGCGGGCACCCGGCAGTTCGGGAAGGCCGTAGGGCCACGTGCCGGCGTGGGGCGAGCCGTAGAACGTCTCCCACGCGGCGGCGTCCGTGAGCCGGAAGTCGGCGCCCATGTCGATCACCAGGACGTCCGGGCCGAGCTGCTCGGCGACCGCGGCGGACTGCCCGTGCGGCAGCGCGAGGAAGACGACGTCGTGGCCCGCGAGGACCTCCGGCGTGGTCTCCCGCAGCACCCGGCCGGCCAGGGGCAGCAGGTGCGGCTGGAGCGCGCCGAGCGTCTGCCCGGCGTTGGAGTTGCCCGTCAGGGCGCCGATCTCGACCTCGGGGTGCGTCAGGAGCAGACGCAGCAGTTCCCCGCCCGCGTATCCGCTCGCTCCGGCCACTGCCGCACGTACCGCCATGGATCCTCCTTCGTGATGGCATGACTATACGTATCAATGCACGTTTATGCAATGCCGTGCCGAGCTGTTGCGCGCGGGCGGCGGGTGGCCGAGCAGCCGGATCACGTCGCCGTGCCCCTGGCCCGGAACCGGACGTGCGGGCCCGCCCCGCGTCCGGCCCGGGCGAGCGGCGCGGGCCCCGCGGGTCGGACGGTTCCGCGGCCCGTCCGTCGTCATTGGCCGACGGCGGCCGCCGGAAGGGCCACGAGGAGAAGGGCGGCCCTTCGCCCGTGCCGCCCGCCGTCTCATCGGTTGCCGTCGGTCAGGCCCTGGCGCACCGTCCGCAAGCCGCGCGCCCAGCGTGCACGGTGTGTGCTGTGCGGGTAGCCGGGGGCGCCTGTGGTCGAGCGGGGCGGCGCGGGCGTCAGGATGCCGTGGGGGTGCTGCGCCGGCGGTGGTGCTCTGCCGGTGCGCTGCGCGGGTTGAATGAGCGGTCGACTGCGGACACTTCACGGCGTGTCGCCTACCGTGAGTGGTGCAGGTGAAGCATCAGGGGCCGAGTTCAGCGCCCCCCTCGCGATGGAATCGGCACCCGCGAGCCGACGGTCGGGGCCCGGGGCGTGACGCCGCTCTCACCGACGGGACCGGCAACGCCTTCGAACGGGCGCTGACCGAGGTCCGCGACGCCCCCGGGAACGCGATGCGCTACCGGTACGCCCGCGTCGAGGACCCGGGCGTCGAGGGCGGTACCGGACCGGGGAGCAACCTGTACCTCCGGAAGATCGCCCGTACCGGCGGTGCGCCGCGGCGGATGTGATGTCGCCGGGTGGAAGTGTGATGCCCTGGGGGGTGTCAGTCAGCGGTGCGGAAGAAATTCCGGAAACCGTCCCCCGACCCGCCGTTCGAACCACCCGGTATGAGGTCTGCCCGTCGTATGCATGGGCCATCAGGAAGTTCACCGAACGGTACCCTGGGGTCAGCGTGAGAACCCTGTCGGAAAGTGGAACGGTCCGCGGGTATCCGGTCACGAGGTCGTCGTGGACAGGGAGCTCGGCACCGGTCTTTGATACTCCAAGCTGCAGTTCGTGATCTCGCTGGTCGGGCCACGAAGAGCACCACGGCCACCCGAGGCCTGCCGCCCCTGGTCTTCACCAACACCCTCGACGCCGCCCTGGCCGGCAAGTGGATCGCGGTGGACCGGGACATACCACGGGTGGGGCCGCGCACGGCGAAGAGGAAAGGGGCTCAGGACATCCATGGGCCGCCCCGCGGCGGAAGGGAACACAGGAGGGGACGCCATGGCCGAATTCCGGCCGGTGCCCGAGGTGTTGGACTACCTCGCGGGGAGCTGGCGCGTCGAACGCTCGGTGCGGGATCTGGCCGGCGGGGACGAGGGGCGGTTCTCCGGGACCACCGGGTTCAGCCCGCTGGCCGGCGGCGGCCTCCTGCACCATGAGTCCGGCACCTTCGTCTGGCAGGGCGTCGCCCGGCCCGCCGAGCGGACGCTGCGGTTCCTGCCGGGGAGGGCGCCGGGTACGGCGGACGTGCGGTTCGCGGACGGGCGGCCCTTCCATGACCTGGACCTGAGGTCGGGGCGGCATGTCGTCGGCCATCCGTGCGCGGCGGACCTCTACCGCGGCGAGTTCACCGTCCTCGACGCCGACCGCTGGCGGACGGTGTGGCGGGTGCGGGGGCCCGCCAAGGATCTGGTCCTGCGCACCGGCTACACCCGCGAGGGCTGAGCGGACGCCCCGTCGAACCGCAGGTTCCAGCGGCCCGCGCGGCCCGTCACGCAGATCGTCGACAACGGCCGGACATCGATGTTCCAGTACGTCGAGGGCGGTGCCTTCAGGGCGTAGACCAGGGCGGCACGGATCACCGACGGCTCGGCGACCGCCACGACCCGGCAGCCGTCCTCCACGGGCCGGGTGTCGAGCCAGCCGCCGACCCGGGTGATGAAATCCACCAGCGACTCACCGCCGTGCGGGGTGGCCCGGGGGTCGGCGAGCCAGCTGTCCACGGCTTCGGGCTCCCGGGCCATCGCCTCGCCCAGGGACAGCCCCCGCCAGCGGCCCATGTCGCAGTCGCGCAGGGCGAGCTGCACCAGCGGCGCGTAGCCGAGCCCGTCCCCGGTCGCACGGCTGCGCGGGGTCGGCGAGCAGTAGCGCAGCTCGGCCGCGGCGAGCGGCAGCAGGTCCCGGGCCGCGCGCTCCACCTCGGCCCAGCCGGCCTGGTCCAGCGGCTGGGCGTCCTCGAAACGCTCGGCGAGCGGCGGTGCGCCGCGCGCGGCTGCGACGAACGTGACCCGAAGTGACATGCGGCGATGGTGGGCGCAGCACGTGAGCCGGTCAAGAGGCGCCGTCGAGGCGTTACCGAGGGTGCCGCCGGTCTCACCGGTCGAAGACGAGCGCCATCCAGTGCTCGGGCCGCTCCAGTGGCGCGAACCCGATCTTCGCGTAGACCCCGTGCGCGTCGTGCGTGGCGAGCACCACGCGCCGCACGCCGTAGGACCGCGTCTTCTCCCGGACGGCGGTCGCGAGGGCGGATCCGAGGCCCTTGCCGCGCACCGAGGGGTCGACGTACACGTCGCACAGCCATGCGAAGGTCGCCCGGTCGGTGACGACCCGGGCGTACGCGACCTGCTCCCCCGACGCCTCCTCGTACACCCCGAAGTTGAGCGAGCCCTCGATGGCCCGGTCCTGCTTCTCCCTGGTGCGGCCCAGCGCCCAGTAGGCGTCGGTGGACAGCCAGTGATGCACGCGCGTGGCGTCGACGCGGGCGGGGTCGGTGGAGATCTCGTAGCCCTCGGGCAGGGGCGGGGTGCCGGTCATGGCGCGATGCTCGCAGGCGGGCCCGAGGCTCGTCGAGTGGTTATCCCGGCGCCTCGTCCCAGGCCCTGCGCAACCGCCGTACGCCGTCGGTGATCTCCTGGGTGGTGGCGACGGCGGCGAAGCTCAGCCGGAGGTGGGCGGCCGGCGGCTCGGCGCTGAAGTAGGGGCGGCCCGGCGTGATCGCGACACCGGCGCGCAGGCCCGCCGCCACCAGGGCCGCCTCGTCCGTACCGTCGGGCAGGCGCGGCCACAGGTGGTAGCCGCCGGACGGGACGTGCGCCAGGGCCAGTTCCGGCAGGCGCAGGGCGAGCGCGGACGTCATCGCGTCCCGTCGGGCCTTCAGCTCGGCGGAGACGGCCCGCAGATGACGGGGCCAGGCGGGCGAGCCGACGAGTTCGAGGGCGGCCTCCTGCAGCGGCCTCGGCACGAAGAAGGTGTCGACGATCTGGATGGCGCGCAGCCGCTCCAGGACCGGCCCGCGCGCGGCCAGGGCGCTCACCCGGAAGCTCGGCGAGGTCGCCTTGGTCAGCGAGCAGACATGGACGACGACGCCGTCGGGGTCGTCGGCGGCCAGCGGACGCGGCAGCGGCCCCGCGTCCTCGTGCACGAGCCGCCGCACGAAGTCGTCCTCGACGACGAACGCGCCGGCCTCGCGGGCGATGCGCAGCACCTCGGCGCGCCGCCCGGGCGCGAGCACGGCACCGGTGGGGTTCTGGAAGAGCGGCTGGCCACGCTGGCGCTGCGGACCTCGACCACCGCGCACGCCGCCGTCGTGGTCGGGCTGCTCCCCCTGACCACCGCGCTCTTCTCCGCCCTGCGCGTCGGCACCCGCCCCTCGCGCACGTTCTGGGCGGCGGCCCTCGCGGGCGCCGCGGCGGTGCTGGCGTTCACCGCGCAGCAGAGCGGCGGCGCCCTGACCACGGCCGAGCTGTATCTCTTCGCGGCGCTGGTGGTGTGCGCGGCCGGGTACACCGAGGGCGGCCGGCTGGCCCGGATCATGCCGGGCTGGCAGGTGATCGGCTGGGCGCTGGTGCTGTGCCTGCCGGTGGCCGTACCGGTCGCCGCGCTCGCCCTGGCGCAGGAGCCCGTGCGGCTCACCGCGCACAGCGTCACCGGGCTCCTCTGGGTCGCGGCCGGTTCGCAGTTCCTCGGGCTGGTCTTCTGGTACCGGGGCATGGCGGCCGTCGGCATCCCGAAGGCCAGCCAGTTGCAGCTCGCACAGCCCCTGCTCACACTGGTGTGGTCGGTGCTGCTGCTGGGCGAGCACCTGACGGTGGCCGCGCCGCTGACGGCCGCGGCGGTGCTGGTCTGCATCGCCGTCACACAGCGGGCGCGCGGCTGAGCCCCGGCGCGTACGGCCGGCCGGGGCGACGCGCTCCTCACCGCGGACGCGTGGCCACGGACCGATGCCCCACACCGTCTGAGGAGGCCCAGATGCGCGCAACCGTGGGTGACCAGCTTGTCCAGCACGGCAGGGTGGTCGGTCAGCACGACAAGGTCGGCGAGATCGTCGAAGTACTCGGCGAGGAGGGCGGCCCCCCGTACCGCGTCCGGTTCGAGGACGGGCACGAGGGCATCTGCTCGCCGGGACCCGACACGGAGATCCGCCACCGGGAGACCACCACCGGGCCGTGACTCAGCGCGGGGGCGGCGTCGGCTGTCCGTAGTGGTCGTCGACCACCCTCGCCATGGCCCCGACCCGATCGGCCGCCACGTCCCCGGCGGCGAAGAAGACGTGCCCGCGCACCTGCGCGTGCCCGCCGGCCAGCGTCAGGTGCCGGGACAACTCCGCGGTCTCCTGCCAGGCCGCGGGCTGCGCCGGGTCACCGGCCTTGTACAGCGCCTCCCCGACGTACAGGCGCGTCGAGCTGCCGCGCGCGACCTCCGCCCACCAGGGCACGAGCTGCGCGTAGTCGGCTGCGGCGAAGCCGATGTTCCAGTACAGCTGCGGGACGACGTAGTCGATCCAGCCCTCGCGGACCCAGGTGCGCGTGTCCGCGTGCAGGTCGTCGTACGTCTGCACGCCGGCCCTGGTGTCGGAGCCGAGCGCGTCGGTTGCCCTGTTGCGCCACACCCCGAACGGGGAGACACCGAAGTCGGCGTTCGGCCGGGCCTCCTTGACCCGGTCGGCCGTCTCGCGCACCAGCCGGTCGATGTTGTCGCGCCGCCACGCGGCCCGGTCGGGGAACCCGGCGCCGTGCTCCTCGTAGGCCGCATCGTCGTCGAAGGTCTGCCCGGCCACCGGGTAGGGGTAGAAGTAGTCGTCGAAGTGGACGCCGTCGACGGGGTACTTCGCCACCGCGTCGAGCATCGCGTCCTGGACGAACGCGCGCACCTCGGGCAGCCCCGGGTCGTAGTAGAGCTTCCCGCCGTACGCCACCACCCAGTCCGGGTTCCTGCGGGCCGGGTGCGAGGCCGCGAGCCGGGACGGGTCGGCGTGGACGGCGACCCGGTACGGGTTGAACCAGGCGTGCAGCTGCAGCCCGCGGGCGTGGGCCTCCTCGACGGCCGTGCCCAGCGGGTCCCAGCCGGGGTCCTTGCCCTGGATGCCGGTGAGGTACTGCGACCACGGCTCCCAAGGCGAGGGCCACAGCGCGTCGGCCGCGGGCCTGACCTGGAAGAACACCGTGTTGAGACCATTGCGGACGGCCGCGTCGAGGTGGGCGAGCAGCTCCGCGCGCTGCCGCGCGGCGGACAGCCCCGCCTTCGAGGGCCAGTCCCGGTTGGCCACGGTCGCCAGCCACACGCCCCGCATCTCCGAGGCCGCCCGGCCGCCGCCCTTGCCGTCCGCCGTGTCACCTCCCTTGGGCGCGGCCGACGCCGGAGGCATCATCGTGAAGGCCGACAGCGCCGCGACAGCGAACGCCCTGCGTGACACTCGTCCCATCCGCATGCCCCAAAAGCCGCGGATCCGCCCGGTCGCGGATCGCTCCGGGGCCCAGCATGCCGGACGTCGGGGCGCCCCCGGCGATCGATCATCGATACTTGGGAGTAACGTGCACGAACGGAGCAGGCACCGGGACCCGGCGAGCCTGCCCGGACGTGGATCAGCAGCGAAAGGGACGATGTGACGGACATCCCAGCGGGAGACATTGCACGCGTCGGAGTCGTGGGCTGCGGTCAGATGGGCGCGGGCATCGCCGAAGTGTGCGCCCGGGCCGGCCTGGACGTCATGGTCGCCGAGACCACCGGCGAAGCCCTGGAGATCGGCCGCACCCGGCTGTTCAACTCCCTGGCCAAGGCGGCCGAGCGCGGCAAGATCACCGAGGAGGAGAAGGAGGGCACGCTGGCCCGCCTGAGCTTCACCACGGACCTCGGCGAGTTCGCCGACCGTGACCTGGTGATCGAGGCTGTCGTCGAGAACGAGCAGGTCAAGACCGAGATCTTCCAGGTGCTCGATCAGGTCGTGACCCGGCCCGACGCCATCCTGGCCTCCAACACCTCGTCCATTCCGCTGGTGAAGCTGGCGGTGGCGACCTCCCGGCCCGACCAGGTGGTCGGCATCCACTTCTTCAACCCGGCCCCGGTGCAGAGGCTCGTCGAGCTGATCCCGGCGCTCACCACCTCCGAGGGCACCCTGAGCCGGGCCCAGCTGTTCACGGAGAAGCTGCTGGGCAAGCACGCGATCCGCGCCCAGGACCGCTCCGGCTTCGTGGTCAACGCGCTGCTGATCCCGTACCTGCTCTCCGCGATCCGGATGTTCGAGACGGGCATCGCCAGCCGCGAGGACATCGACAACGGCATGGAGATGGGCTGCGCCCACCCGATGGGCCCGCTGAAGCTGTCCGACCTCATCGGACTGGACACGGTCGCCTCGGTCGCGCAGTCGATGTACGAGGAGTACAAGGAGCCGCTGTACGCCGCTCCCCCGCTGCTGCAGCGCATGGTCGACGCGGGCCGGCTGGGCCGCAAGACGGGGTCGGGCTTCTACTCGTACTGACCCCGCCGACGGCCCCGGGCGGGGCCCGCGCCTCAACGCCGCCGCTCCTCCGGCCACGGCCGGACGCGGCGGCGTAGCCATTCCGCGGTCTGCTCGTTCGTACGGCCGCGCAGCCAGCCCATCCAGAGGGCGAGCGGAGTGGCCACGAGACCGAGCAGCAGCGCCGTGCCCCACCCCTGGCCGGCGGAGAGCCGCATGATCACGACCGCGAGCGCGTAGCAGACCAGTGCGTAGGCCGCGTTCTTCCGCCACTTCGTCATGGTCTCCCGGATACCACAGAGGTCCGGTTACGGACGGTCAGATTTCGGCCAGGAGGCGGGCCCGGCACCTGGGTCGGTGCCGGGCCCGCGGCATTCACACACCGTGTGAGCACCGGGCTCGCATATGCCCCGCGCACACGGTTACCTCGCGCCCACCAGGCGAGTTGACTCCTGAGCGCACATCAGGGATGTGACCTGACCACGGATAGGAGTCCACTCGTGACCGCCGAGCCCGAGCATCGGGTCGTCCCTGGAGAACTCGCAGAGTTACGACGCCGCCTCGATGTGGCGTACGCCCGCGTCGAAGGCGGGCTGGCCCTGCTCAGCCCCCGCACCGAGGAGACCGCCAAGGAGATCGAGGAGCTCGACACCCGTATCCATACGCTCGAACACGCGCGATGGCCGCTGCCCGCGGTCGCCGCCGTCACAGCCGTGGGTGCCCTGGTGATGGCGATGTGGCAGGCGTTGGGACGCTAGCTCAGGGCAAGTCGTCCTGACCGAGTCTGAGATGGTGCAGCAGGAGTAACGCGGCGGCCATGGTGGCGGCCGGGACCTCGCCGCGGGCGACCAGGTCGGGGACGAGCTTGAGGGGCACCCATTCCCGGCGGTCCGACTCGAAGTCGTCCACGGGGTGCCCGACGTACTCGCCCTCGGCGGACCAGTACACGTGGTGCCGGGCGTCGGTGAGCCCGTTGGACGGCTCCACGCTCATGAGGTGGTGCAGGGGTCCCGGCCGCCAGCCGGTCTCCTCCTCCAGTTCCCTGGCGGCCGCGCGGGCGATGTCCTCGCCGTCCTCGACCACCCCGGCCGCGAGTTCCCACCCCCAGCTGTCCGTGATGAAGCGGTGCCGCCAGAGCAGCAGCACCTCGTTGGCCTCGTTCACCACCGTGGCCACCGCGACGGGCCGCAGCCGTATGAGGAAGTGGTCGAGGTTCCGGCCGTCCGGCAGTTCGACATCCGCGAGATTGACGCTGAACCAACGGTTTGAGTACACAGTTTGTTCGTTGTGTTTCGTCCACTGCATGGTTCTGCCACCTTCCGTCGAGTAAGGGGCAATATCGCAGCAGGGACGTCAGGACAGCAGGCGCACGGCGAGCGGCTCGGGGAGGTGGGCACCCCTGGCCGGACCTACAGCGGTACGCGCAGGGCCCCGTCGATGAGTTCGGCGGCCTCGGCCGTGCCCGCGCACCCGTTGCGCACCAGGTGCTCACGCACCGCCCGCAACCGGTCGCGCAACCGCTGTGACTCCATGCCGCGGGCCTGTTCGGCCATCTGCACGGCGATGGCCACCGCCTTGTCGGCATTGCCCTGCCGCAGCTCGATGGTGCTGAGCATGGCGAGCCGGTGCACCCGTCCCCGGTCGTGCGCCGGGGTGTCGACGGCGGCCGCGGCGTGCTCCCCGGCGGCCGCGATCTCCCCGAGGCTGAGCAGGGCCTCCGCCACCTGGACGTTGACCAGGCCCGGCTGGACATAGCCGGTCTCGTCGGGCTCGTGGCCCCGGCGGATGCGCTCGGCGGCCTGCTCGGCCCGCCGGATGCACGACAGGGCGCTGCCGCCGTCACCGAGATGCGCGTACGCCTTGGCCTGCATGGCGTACAGGTCGGAGGCGAGCGCCGGGGTGATGCGCCGGCCGGCGGCCCGCAGCGCGGCCTCCGCGAACGCCACGGCCTGCCGGTACTCGCGCATGAACAGCGACTGGTTGACGAGCAGCGCGATGACGTACGCGCCCAGTCCGCGGTCCCCGCTGGCCTTGGCGAGCCGCAGCGCCTGGTGGAAGTAGCGCTGGGCGAGCCCGTGCGCGTCGGAGTCGTAGGCGCAGATGCCGGCGACCGCCACCAACCCGCCCGTGGCGCGGTGCAGCTGACGGCCCGTCTCGTCGGTGTAGCTGCCGCGCAGCAGCGGCGCGGCCTCGGCGTTGAGGAATCCGACGATACGGGCGCGCGTCGCGATGCCGCCGGCCTTGCGGTACATCTGCTCGTAGTGCGTGCGGGCCGCCCGCAGCATCTCCAGGTCGCCCGGGGTGACCCGGTGTCCGCCGCCCCGGGAGACGTCCACGTCCTCGGGCGGGTTCTCCCACTCCCACACGGGCATCACGGCGGGCGTGCCGGTGAGCGCGGGAGCGCCCAGGAGGTGCGGGCGCCGCTGCTGGTCGGAGCGCCACAGGGAGGTGGCCCGCTCGACGAACCCGGACAGCGAGCCGGTGTGCGGGGCGGACGGCTCGCCGGGCACACCGAGGCCGATGTCGTCGAGGGTGACCTGCCGCCGCAGCCGCGCCGCGAGCACCTCGCAGATCAGGTCGGGCACCTGGCCCCGGGGGCGCTGCCCCTTCAGCCACCGCGCCACGGCGGTGTGTTCGTAGCGCAGGGACAGGCCTCGTGCCCGCCCCGCCTGATTGACGTGTGCGGCCAGCCCCGCGTGCGAGATCCCCGCCTCGTCCAGGATCGCGTCGAGCAGAGTGTTGGGCTGCATGTGGGCCCCCGGGTGGCTCGGTGCGGCCAGGTTAGTGGTTCCGTCTTCACACGGGGTGTGAACGGAGTGCTCGAATCCGCGCTGTGTGCGCGCTGTCGCTCACAGTCGCCGGCCGGTTGACTCGGTTGCCTCGAAAGAGGCCGGCCGGGCCGCCGGCTCCCCCTCGTACAGTCCGGCGGCCCGCTCCGCCGTCCGCCCCACCGCCTGCCCGACACTCCGTGGTGGGGCGGGCGGCATCGCCGGCCGTACGGGCGCTCACCACGAGGCCAGGGGTGTGTCGCCGGGTGCGTCGGCGCCGTGGCCGCTCGCGCGGTTCCCCGCGCCCCTGAGCGGCGTGTTCCGGCCGTTGGTGAGCATCAGCAGGGCGATGTCGTCCGCCGGGGTGCCGCGGATGTGGTGCCGCAGCGCCGTGGAGACCCGGGTGAGGACCTCTCGCGACGAGACCGGCTCGTGCCGCGCGGCGCTCTGCAGTACGGCCGGCAGCGGAAAGAACCGGCCCCGTCCGTCCCGGGCGTCCTGAGCACCGTCCGTGTAGAGGAACAGGGCGTCACCGTGCTCCAGGCAGCCCAGGCCGACAGCGGACACGTCGGCATCCGGCAGGGGGAACAGGCCCAGGGGCGGGTAGGGGTCACCGGGGGCGAGCTCCGCCGCCCGCGTGCCGCTCAGCCGGTACGGCCAGGGATGGCCGCAGTTCAGGGCGACGATCTCGCCGTCGGCCCGGATCTCCACGAGCAGCAGGGTCACGAACTCCTCCGCGTCGTCGGCGGGATGCTCCTGGAGCAGATGCCGGTCCAGGGCACGCTCCAGCCGGCGCAGCACCCCGCCGAGGTCCTTCTCGTCGTGCGCGGCCTCGCGGAAGCAGCCGAGCACGGCGGCGACGGTGCCGAACGCGCCGATCCCGTGCCCGCGTACGTCGCCCATCACGACGCGGACGCCGTACTCGGTGGCGACGACCTCGTACAGGTCCCCGCCGACCGCGGCGCCCCGCTCGGCCGAGAACCGCACCGCCGCCACATCGAGCCCGTCGACGCACGACGGCGGGGGCCGCAGCAGCGCGTCCTGCGCGGCGTCGGCGACCCGGCGCAGCCGCCGCAGCTCACGCGTCAGCGACCGCCGCGCGTGGAGGATCAGCCCCGTACCGACCGCGAAGAACACGGCGCTGGTGACGATCCGCGCCGAAAGATCGTCCTGCTGGGCGAGCGGACGGGTCAGCTCGTACGTGACGGCCGCCGCGCCCCACACCGTCGCCAGTCCGAGCCCACGCACCCGGCCGCTGATGCGGATCATGCCGATGGCCCCCCATCAGGCCCCTGACACAGAGAATCGGGCCCGCGCGCGAATGCCCGGGCGGTTGGGTGGGGCCGGCCCCGCCCAAACGCCGGGGGCCCCCACCTCACCCCACAAACCTGTGTGGTGAGCCCCCCACGGCACCACCGACCCCGCGCCGCGCCCCCAGCCCGCCCCCCCCCCCCGGGCCGCGGATGCGCACCAGCCCGCGCCCCCCCCCACCGCCCCCCCCAACTCACACCCGCCCCCCCCCTAACCGCCCGGCCCGATTCTGTGGGACAGTCCGCCCGAAACGGCGGGATCACCGACCATCACCACTCAAACGAGTGAGGTGACCCGCCCTCGGCACTAGCTCCGCAGCTCGGCCCCCAGCCGCTCACCGGCCAGGGCGACCGCCGCGTCCCGGGCCGCGGAGGCCTCGTCGACGGTCAGCGTCCGGTCGGCCGCGCGGAACCGCAGCGCGTACGCGAGGGACTTCCGTCCCTCCCCCAGCTGCTCGGCGTTCTCGTACACGTCGAACAGCCGGATGGACTCGAGCAGCTCACCGGCTCCGTCCCGCAGCGCCGCCTCGACGTCCGCGGCCGGCACGAACGCGTCGACGACCAGGGCGACGTCCTGGGTGGCCACGGGGAACGTGGAGATCCGCGGCGCCGCGACCATGGCGTCCCCGGCGGCCTCCACCGCGTCCAGGTCGAGTTCCATCGCACAGGTGCGGGCGGGCAGGCCGAGCGCCTTCACGACGCGCGGGTGCAGTTCACCGGCGTGGCCGACGACCCGCTCGGCACCGTCGGCGGTGACCGCCAGTTCGGCGCAGCGGCCCGGGTGCCACGGCCCGTACTGCCCCTTGCGGATGACCAGTTCGGCACCGGCTTCCCGGGCGACGGCCCGTGCCGCCTCGACGGCGTCGGCCCAGTCGGCCGGACGGCCCTTGCCCCACCAGCCGGCCTGCTCCCGCGCGCCGGCGAGCACGACGGCGACGTGCCGCGGCTGGTCGGGCAGCGCGGCGTCCAGCTCGGCGAGCTCCTCGTCGCTCGGACGGCCGTCGACCGGCAGCACGGCGGCGATCCGCTGCTCCTCGCGCGGCCGGAAGACCAGACCGGACTCGAACAGCGCGAGGTCGTGCGAGCCGCGGCCGTCGTTGCGGCGCAGGGCGGCGAGCAGACCCGGCAGCAGCGACGTGCGCAGCGCGGGCTCCTCGTCGCTCAGCGGGTTGCTGAGCTTCACCACCTTGCGGGCCGGGTCGTCCTTCTCCAGGCCGAGCTGGTCGAAGACCTGCTCGGCGATGAACGGGTAGTTCAGCGCCTCGACGTACCCGGCACCGGCCAGGGCGCGGCCGACGCGGCGGTGCAGCCGCTGCCGGTCCGTCAGGCCGAGGCCGGCCGGAGGCCTGGGCAGCGTGGAGGGCAGGTTCTCGTAGCCCTCCAGACGGATGACCTCTTCGGCCAGGTCGTTCGGGTCGGTGAGGTCCGGCCGCCAGGACGGCACGGTGACGAGCAGTTCATCCTGCCCGGACACCACGCAGCCGATCTCCTGCAGCCGCCGGACGACGGTCTCGCGGCCGTAGACGACGCCCGCGACCCCGTCCGGGTGGTCGGCCGGGATGGTGACGGTGCGCGGCGCGGTCGGCGCGGCGACCTCGGTGACACCCGCCTCGGCGGTGCCGCCGGCCAGCAGGACCAGCAGGTCGACGGTGCGCTGCGCGGCGGCGGCGGCCGCCTGCGGGTCGACGCCGCGCTCGAAGCGGCGGGACGCCTCGGAGGACAGCTTGTGCCGGCGCGCGGTGCGGGCGATCGACGTGGCGTCGAAGTGCGCCGCCTCGATGACGACGTCCGCCGTGACGTTCTCCACGTCGTTGGGGGTCTCCCCTGCTCGGGCGGAGTCGTCCGCGATCTCCGTGTTCGCGCCGCCCATGACACCGGCGAGCCCGATCGGGCCGCGGTCGTCGGTGATCACCAGGTCCTCGGCGTCCAGCGTGCGCTCGACGCCGTCGAGGGTGGTGAGCTTCTCGCCGGCCTCGGCGCGGCGCACGCCGATCGTGCCCTGGACCAGGCTCCGGTCGTAGGCGTGCAGCGGCTGGCCGATCTCCATCATCACGTAGTTGGTGACGTCGACGGCGAGGGAGATCGGGCGCATGCCGACCTTCTGCAGCCGGCGCTGGAGCCAGATCGGGGAGCGGGCCTCGGCGCTCAGACCGGTCACCGTGCGGGCGGTGAAGCGGTCGCAGCCGGTGGGGTCGGAGATCCGCACCGGGTAGCCGTAGGCGTTCGGCGCGGGCACGTCGAGCAGGGCCGGGTCGCGCAGCGGCAGGCCGTAGGCGGTGGCGGTCTCGCGGGCGACGCCGCGCAGCGACAGGCAGTAGCCGCGGTCGGGCGTGACGGCGATGTCGAGGACCTCGTCGACCAGTTCCAGCAGCTCGATCGCGTCCCGGCCGACCTCGGTCTCCGGGGGCAGCACGATGATGCCCTTGCTGCCGTCGTCGCCCATGCTCAGCTCGTCGCTGGAGCAGATCATGCCGCGGGACATCTTGCCGTAGGTCTTGCGCTCGGCGATCTGGAAGTCGCCGGGCAGGACGGCGCCGGGCAGGGCCACGACGACCTTGTCGCCGACGGCGAAGTTCCGGGCGCCGCAGACGATCTCCTGGGGCTCGCCGGTGCCGTTGGCATGTCCCACGTCGACGGTGCAGAAGCGGATCGGCTTCTTGAACTCCGTCAGCTCCTCGATCGTCAGCACCTGGCCGACGGCCAGGGGGCCCTTGAGGTCGGCGCCGAGCTGCTCGACGGTCTCGACCTCCAGACCGGCAGAAATGAGCTTGGCCTGGACGTCCCGGCCGGTCTCCGTCGCCGGCAGCTCGACGTACTCCCGCAGCCAGGAAAGCGGGACCCGCATCAGATCTCCATCCCGAACGGCCGGGTGAACCGGACGTCACCCTCGACCATGTCTCGCATGTCCTCGACGTTGTGGCGGAACATCAGCATCCGCTCGATGCCGAACCCGAAGGCGAAGCCGCTGTACTTCTCCGGGTCGACACCGCAGGCCCGCAGCACGCGGGGGTTGACCATGCCGCAGCCGCCGAGCTCGATCCAGCCCTCGGAGGAGCAGGTGCGGCAGGGGCGGTCGGCGTTGCCGACGGACTCGCCCTTGCAGACGTAGCAGAGCATGTCCATCTCGGCGCTCGGCTCGGTGAAGGGGAAGAAGTTCGGCCGCAGCCGGGTCTTCATGTCCGCGCCGAACAGCGACTGGACCATGTGGTCCAGCGTGCCCTTGAGGTCCGCCATCGTCAGGCCCTCGTCCACGGCGAGCAGCTCGACCTGGTGGAACACCGGGGTGTGGGTGGCGTCCAGCTCGTCGGCGCGGTACACGCGGCCCGGGCAGATGACGTAGACGGGCAGCTCGCGGTCGAGCAGGGAGCGGATCTGCACGGGCGAGGTGTGCGTGCGCAGGACGACACCGGATTCGGCGTCGCCGTTCGGGCTCTGCACGAAGAACGTGTCCTGCTCGCCGCGGGCCGGGTGGTCCGGGCCGATGTTGAGCGCGTCGAAGTTGAACCACTCCGCCTCGACCTGCGGACCCTCGGCGACCTCGTAGCCCATGGCCACGAAGACGTCCTCGATACGCTCCGACAGCGTGGTCAGCGGGTGCCGGGCGCCGGACGGCACCCGGTCGTAGGGCAGCGTGACGTCCACCGCCTCCTCGACCAGCACCCGGGCGTCCCGCTCGGCCTCCAGCTCCGTCTGGCGGGCGGCGAGGCCCTTGTTCACGGCGCCGCGGGCCTGGCCGACGCGCTTGCCGGCGTCGGCCTTGGCGTGCGGGGGCAGCGCGCCGATCTCACGGTTGGCGAGGGCCAGCGGGGAGGCGGGGCCGGTGTGGGCGACCTTGGCCTCGTGGAGCGCGTCGAGGGAGTCCGCGGCGGCGAAGGCGGCGAGCGCCTCGTCCCGCATGCGCTCGATCTCTTCCGGTTTCAACGTCTCGACCTCGACCGGGTCGTACGACTTATTCGGTGCCGACATCTCTTCCCGTGCTTCCGATTGTCCCCCAGCTGTCGCTGGGAGGTGCCCCCAGGCTGAAGGTCCCCGTCACCGGCTCCGACGGCCGTCTGGAGGGACACAAAGGTGCCAAGGGCCGAGTCTAACGGGGTGGACATAGGCGAATGCGCCCGCGGGCGGCTCAGGCCAGGTAGGCCGGAGCGCTCACGGGCAACGTAAATCGGAACTCGGCGCCCGCGCCCGGGGCGCGGCCGACCGTGATGGTGCCGCCGTGGGCCTCGACGATGCCCTTGACGATGTAGAGCCCGAGGCCCGTGCCGCCACGCTTGCTGCCCCGCCAGAAGCGGGTGAAGACGCGGTTCATCGACTCCTCCGGGATGCCGGGCCCCTCGTCGCTCACCGTGACCGACGTGCCGGCGTCCTCGCCCTCGCGGGGGGACGCCGTGGCCGTGATGTCGATCGTGACAGTTCCCTCGCCGTGCCGCACGGCGTTTTCCAGCAGGTTGCCGAGCACCTGGTCGATCTTGTCGGGGTCGGCCCACAGGCCGGGCAGCGGCTGCTGGACACGCAGCAGGAACCGGTCGGCGCTCTGCCCGGCGGCGACGTACGCCTGGATGTGCCGGCCGACGGCGGCGCCGATGTCGACGGGCTGGCGGCGCACCTCCAGGCGGCCGGAGTCGATGCGGGAGATGTCCAGCAGCTCGGCGATGAGCCGGGTGACGCGGTCGGCGTCGGCGTCGACGGTCTCCAGCATCAGCCGTTTCTGGTCGTCGGTGAACCGTTCCCACTTGGCGAGCAGGGTGGCGGTGAAGCCCTTGACGGAGGTGAGCGGGGAGCGCAGCTCGTGGGCGACGGTGGCGATCAGCTCAGCGTGGCTGCGCTCGGTGCGGCGACGGGCCTCGGTGTCACGCAGGGTGACGACCAGGCGGCGGAGAGGTCCGGTGGGGCGGCTGCGGACGTAGCGCGCGGAGACCAGCACCTCGCGCCCGCCGGGCAGCAGCAGGTTGCGCTCGGGCTGTCCGACGCGGATCGCGAGGCCGCCGTAGGGATCGGTGAGCTGCCACCAGCGCCGGCCCTCCAGGTCTTCTAACGGCAGGGCCTTCTCCAGACGCCGCCCGAGGGCGTCCTGGGCGCGGACGGCGGTGATGCGCTCGGCGGCGGTGTTGAAGCAGACGACGCGGCCATGCTCGTCGGCGACGACGAGTCCGTCGGGCAACTGGTCGGGGCCGATGCCGAGGCCGACGGGATCACCGCACGGCCCGGACGCGGCGGGCGGGCTCCCGGCGTCCGGGGCCCCCGGTGCGCTGCTCGTGCCGACGCTCATCCCCGTACCCCACCTCTCAGGCTCCGCGGAGGGTCCCTGAGCTGGTCACCCTACTAGCTCCCGGTGACGGAGCGGCACCCTCCGGGGGCGCGCTGTGCACGCGCCGACGCATACAGACATACGGCGGCGGCGGTGGCGAGGTTCAGACTCTCGGCCTTCCCGTGGATCGGGACCCGGACGACGGCGTCGGTGAGGGCGCGGGTCTCCTCCGGCAGCCCCCAGGCCTCGTTGCCGAAGACCCAGGCGGTGGGCCCGCCCATGGTGCCCTTGTCGAGTTCGTCGTCGAGGTCGCGGTCGCCGGCCCCGTCGGCGGCGAGGACGCGCACACCGGCGGCCCTGAGCCCCTCGACGGCCTGCTCGACGGGGACACCGACGGCGACGGGCAGGTGGAACAGGGAGCCGACGGAGGCGCGGACGGCCTTGGGGTTGTAGACGTCGACGGAGGCGTCGGTCAGGACGACGGCCTCGGCGCCGGCGGCGTCGGCGCAGCGCAGCACGGTGCCCGCGTTGCCGGGGTCCCGGACGTTGGCGAGCAGGGCGACGAGCCGGGGGCGGGCCCGCAGCACGTCCTCGAAGGGCGTGTCGAGGAACCGGCAGACCCCGACCAGCCCCTGGGGGGTGACGGTGGTGGAGATGTCGGCGATGACCTGCTCGGAAGCCAGGTGCACCCGGGCTCCGGCGTCCCGGGCCTCCGCCACGATGTCGGCGTACCGCTCGGCGGCCTCGAGCGTCGCGAACAACTCCACGAGCGTGGCCGTGTCCCCGGCCCGGTGCCCGGCGGCCTCCCGCACGGCCTGCGGTCCCTCCGCGAGGAACAGCCGCTCCTTGCCCCGGACGTTCCGCTTGGCCAGCCGCCGCGCGGCCAGGACGCGGGGGGAGCGGGGCGAGATGAGCTCGGGGGTGGCAGGGGACATCCGGTTCGCTTTCTCCGTAACTCCTACACAGCAGGACCCGCAGGCCGTCCGGCCTGCGGGTCCTTCAGTCGCCTGGGCTGAGCGCCGGCGTCAGGCCACCTTGGGGGCGTTGACGTCGCTCGGCAGCGCCTTCTGGGCGACCTCGACGAGGGCCGCGAAGGCGCCCGCGTCGTTGACGGCCAGCTCGGCCAGGATCTTGCGGTCGACCTCGACGTTCGCGGCCTTCAGACCCTGGATGAAGCGGTTGTAGGTCATGCCGTTGGCGCGGGCGGCGGCGTTGATGCGCTGGATCCACAGCTGGCGGAAGTCACCCTTGCGCTTCTTGCGGTCGTTGTAGTTGTAGACCAGCGAGTGGGTGACCTGCTCCTTGGCCTTGCGGTACAGGCGCGAACGCTGACCGCGGTAGCCGGAGGCCTGCTCGAGGATCGCCCGGCGCTTCTTGTGGGCGTTGACTGCCCGCTTGACGCGTGCCACTTCTTAACTCCTTGTAGCGGGGCCGCGGTGATCCTCACACGGCCCGAAATCGATTGGGTCCCGGTCTGACGTGCGTCCGGCGCTCACGCGCCGGGGCGTCACTTGCCGAGAAGCTTCTTGATCTTCGCGGCGTCGCCCGGGGCCATCTCGGCGTTGCCGGTGAGGCGACGCGTCACACGGGACGACTTGTGCTCGAGCAGGTGGCGCTTGCCGGCGCGCTCGCGGAGCACCTTGCCGGAGCCGGTGATCTTGAAGCGCTTGCTGGCACCGCTGTGCGACTTGTTCTTCGGCATAGCGCCGTCTCTCCTCGTCGGTGGCGCTCCGGTGCCCGGTCGTGAAACCGGGCACGGTGGAGCGTCGTCTTGTTTCGGTTGTTTCCTGGGACTGGCGTCCCGGGGGTCACGCCTCGGCGGGCTCCTCAGCCGGCGCCTCGGACTCCGCGGCGTTCTGCGACTTGCCGGGGTTGGCCTTCGCTTCCGCCTTGCGGGCTTCCTGCGCCTGGCGAGCCTCGGCCATCGCCTCGGTCTTCTTCTTGTGCGGACCGAGGACCATGATCATGTTCCGGCCGTCCTGCTTCGGGTTCGACTCCACGAAGCCAAGGTCCTGGACGTCCTCCGCGAGACGCTGCAGCAGCCGGTAGCCCAGCTCGGGCCGGGACTGCTCGCGACCACGGAACATGATCGTGATCTTGACCTTGTCGCCCTGCTTGAGGAACCGGACGACGTGACCCTTCTTGGTGTCATAGTCGTGCGGGTCGATCTTCGGCCGGAGCTTCATCTCCTTGATGACCGTGTGCGCCTGGTTCTTGCGCGCCTCACGGGCCTTCATGGCCGACTCGTACTTGAACTTCCCGTAGTCCATGAGCTTGCACACGGGCGGACGGGCGTTCGCCGCGACCTCGACCAGGTCCAGGTCGTACTCCTGCGCAAGCTCCAGTGCCTTGGCCAGGGGGACGATGCCCACCTGCTCGCCACTGGGACCGACAAGTCGCACCTCGGGAACGCGAATCCGGTCGTTGATGCGGGGCTCGGCGCTGATGGATCCTCCTCGGTAGCACCACGCGGCGGTCTGGCGGACGGCCGCGTAACGTCTGTGTTCGTTAGACCTAACCGCGCAGAGGCAACAAAAATGCCCCGACGATTCCCAGGCGGGGCTCCTCGAACTACCGGAGCACCGCCGCAGGGACCGCGGGGCGCGCTTTCGGACGGATCGCCGTCGCGGGACGGGACCGTCTGACCGGTGACCCGCCGCCCTGAGAGTGGTCGGGTGGGAGTTCGAAAACCTCCACTTGTGGGCCGGGCTCGTGGGCTGTGAGGCATACGTGTCCGGCCGGTCGTTACCCGAGATTACCAGCAAAGGCCAGGAACGGCTAATTGCGGGCCCTCGTGGAGGGGCCGGGGTCCGGTGCGGGGTGCGCCCGTGCTGCACCTATCGTGAGGGGCATGAGTGACACCCCTCCTGAGTCCCCCGACTTCGACGCCATGGCCCGCGACATCGCGGAGGTCCCGGCGGTCGAGGTGATCGTGACGGTCGCCGTCAACCTGATGAGTGCCGCCGCGGTGAAGCTCGGTCTGACCGAGGAGGGCGAGAAGCACAAGGACCTGGACGAGGCCCGCAAGCTGGTGCACGCGCTGGCCGGTCTGCTGGACGCCTCCGCCACCGAGATCAGCTCGTTCCACGCGGCGCCCCTGCGCGACGGCCTGAAGTCGCTGCAGCTGGCCTTCCGCGAGGCCTCGCTCGTGCCGGACGAGCCCGGTCAGGGCCCGGGCGAGAAGTACACGGGCCCGGTCTACGGCTAGGGCCTGTCGTGTGGATCAGGTCGCAGGAAACGGACCGTGCTGGTCAACGCCGGTGAGCGGGGTCTGGTGCGTGCAGATGCAAGGCGGAGGAGGGAGTCGACACGGAGCGTCGGCGACTGACGACAACGCGGTAGATGCGCGTGCCAGACCCTCCGTCTGCGGGCTGATCCAAACGACAGGCCCTGGGGGTCAGCGGACGTAGAGGGGCTCGCCCGGGGGCGTCGCCTCGGCCGGCAGCAGTGCCAGGTCGAGACCGCGCACCAGGCGGGCCCTCAGTGTCTCGTCGGCGGCCAGGCGCCCGGCGACGGACCGGGCGGCCTCGGCGGGAGCCGCGGACGGGTCGAGGACCAGGGCGAGGGTGCCGTCGGCCCGTCCGGGCCCGAGGTGCGCGCGCAGGACGGCGGGCTCGCCGGCCACGGCCGCGCGTACGGCGTCGACCACGGCCGGGTCCGCGAGCGGATCGGTGGTGTCGCGGCCCTCCGCGAGGGCGAGCAGGGCGGGTCCGGTCAGTTCGAACGGCACCGGACCGGCGAGGTCCAGCACGACCGTGTCCGCCTTCTCGTGCACGGCGGCCTGCAGGGCCTGGTGCAGGGGTACGGCGACGGGCCGGGCGGCCGGGTCCCAGCGGGCGAGGGAGTCGGTGGAGGTGAAGGCCGGCAGAGCGGTGCGGTTACCGGCCTTCAGGGTCGGTACGGCCATGTCGCTGGTCTTCTCGCGGCGCAGTCCCCGCTCGTCCTCCTCGACCTCGCCGAGCACGGCGACGACGGGGACGAGCAGCCGGGCGCCCTTGAGCGCCTCCAGGACGGGTCCCACGGCGGTGCGGTCCTCGGACCAGGCGGCGAGCGCCGCGCTCAGCCGGGGGTCGGCGGAGCCGTCGTCGTCGGAGAAGCCGGGGTCGGGGATGTTCTTGTTCGCCACGGTCGTCGACCCTATCGGCAGGGTGCGCGGTCCCCGGCGGCGGCTCAGCAGTCCTCGCGGCCCGTGCGTCGGCCGCGCCACAGCACCACCGCGGCGACCAGCAGGACTCCGCCGGCGCTGCCCGCGAGGGGGGCGGCCCAGTCGGCGGTGCCGTCGTCCGAGGACGCCTCGTCCGGGCCGTCGCCGAAGTACTCCGCGCCGTAGGACACCGACCTGAGGCCGCCGTCGTCGAGGCGTTCCGCCTCCTTGATGGCGGCGGCCGGGTCGATGAAACCGAAGCCGCGGGAGTCGTCGCGGCCGTCGACGGGGGCGTTACGGGCGGTGTCCTCCAGGAGCGACTTGACCTGGGCCGGTGTCAGGTCCGGGTGGGCCGCCCTGACCAGGGCGGCGGCGCCGGAGACGAAGGCGGCGGCGGCGCTGGTGCCCCAGCCCTCGTAGTACTTGTGGTCCGGGTCGGCGATGACGACGTCGACGCCGGGGGCGCTGACGGTGGCGTACCAGCGGCGGGTGGAGAAGGGGGCGCGGGTGCCGGCCCGGTCGACGGCCGTGGCGGCGATGACGCCGGGGTAGGCGGCCGGGTAGGAGATGCGGTCGCCCTTCTCGCCGCCGTTGCCGGCGGAGGCGACGACGACCACGCCCTTCCTCAGGGCGTACTGGATGGCCTGGTCCTCGGTGGGCTCGGGGTGCGCGGAGGCGGAGTCGTCGCCGAGGGAGAGGTTGATGACGTCGGCGCCGTGATCGGCGGCCCAGCGGATGCCCTCGGCGAGGGCGTTGCCGCGGGTGCTGCGGGCCTTGGCGCGGGACGGGTCGCCGTCCTCCAGGATCACCCGGACGGGGAGGATCCTGGCCTCGGGGGCGATGCCCAGGACGCCTTCGGAGTTGCCCGGGCCGTGGCCGTGGCCGGCGATGATCCCGGCCATGGCCGTGCCGTGACGGGCCCAGGCGCGGTCGCCGCGCTCGGCTCCGAAGCCCACCAGGTCCCGGCCGGGGAGGACGTTGCCGGCCAGGTCGGGGTGGTCCTCCTCGACCCCGGTGTCCAGGACGGCGACGGTGACGCCCGCGCCCTTCGTGGTCTGCCAGGCCTCCTGGGTGTGCATGGCCTCCAGGGCCCACTGCCGGTTCCGGATGCCGTCGGCGTGGGCGGTGACCGGCGGGACGGCCAGAACGAGGCCGGCGGTGAGGAGGACGCTCAGGAGCCCGCCCTTGCGGGACACGACGGCTTTCACGACGGCTGCTCCGTGGCCGAGCGGACGTTCTTGCGGAGGTCGCGTTCGATGCGGTCCGCCAGGCCCTGCGCCTCGTGGCCGAGGCCGGCCTGGGCGGGGGCACTGGTGGCGCCGGACGCCAGGGCGTCCTCGGCGGGCTGCGGGTCGTCGACGGAACGGCCGTCGGCCCAGCCGGACACGGCGTAGACGACGACCGGGGCATCGGTGAGTACCGAGACGGTCCAGGAGGCGCGCTGCCCGGCGCCGAAGTCCGCGGCGGGGGTGCCCTTCGCGGCGTACGGCAGGGGCATGAGGTCGGTGCGGCGGTCCAGGCGCTCCTTGCGGAAACGGTTCGCGAGGGAGGTCATGCCCGGGGCGTCGGCCGTGGTGAAGAGCAGACCGACGGTGGTCACGTGGCTCTCGGTGGCGTCCGTGTAGGTGGCGCGCAGGAGGCGTGCGCAGCCGACGGGGGCGAGGACCTTGTGCAGCAGCGGGTCGAAGGCGTCCTTGCAGCCGCTGTCCGGGGCGACGGCGATCCGGGTCCAGGCCCGGTCGGCGCCGCCGGGGCCGGCGCCCCGGCCCTGCACGGTGGGCGGGAACAGCTGGTCGACCGGGACGCTGTGCCAGAGGCTTCCGGCGGCGGTGTAGGTGCTGCGCGTGCCCTTCTCTCCGGGGTCGCCGACGAGCCAGCTGCCGGTGACCGCGCCGGAGACGAGGCCCAGCCCGAGCACGAGGCAGACGGCGGCGGCGGCGGTCTGCGAGGCTCCCCGCCGTCCGAGCGGCCGGGGCCGGGCGTCGGCGTCGTAGCCCTCGGGTTGCCCGAACGACACGACGGGGCGCGTGTGGCCGGGGACGCCGCCGGGGGTGAGGGGGGCGCTCCAGGACAGCGAGGGGTCGGGGGCGACGGTGGGGGCGGAGGGCCCCGGCGGCACACGAGTGCCCTGACCGGCCCCGGCGGCCGCTCCCGGCTGTGGCTCTTGCGGAGGGTGGGGCGGGGTGCCCGGGCGCGTGGCGGTGCTGGGTCCGGCCGGGTGGCCGAAGGACGCGGCGGGATCGGCGGGCACGGGCCGCAGGCGTGCGGTCGTCTCGGACGCCTGCTCGTCGGGGGCAGCGCCTGCGGGGCGGGGCGTGGGAAGACGGGACGGGCGGCGGTCGGTCGTCCCCGGTGGGCCTTCCACGGGGGCGCCCTGGTGGCCCCGCCGGTCCGGCGACGTGTTCGGCGATGTCGTGGCGCGGTCGTCCGGGCCGTGGCCAGGGGCGGGAAAGCCGAACAGGCGATCGGTCGCCTCCGGCGAAACTCCCGCCGGGGTCCCCTGACGGCCCCGCCGGTCCGGCGACGTGTTCGGCGACGTCGTGGCGCGGTCGTCCGGGCCGTGGCCAGGGGCGGGAAAGCCGAACAGGCGATCGGTCGCCTCCGGCGAAACTCCCGCCGGGGTCCCCTGACGG